>CAYXUU010000022.1:0-89393 GCA_964468645.1 uncultured Bacteroidales bacterium | reverse complement strand
TATACTATTTGGATAAATAATCTACCAGGAATGGCAGGCAATGTTGCTAAACCCAGTCATTTAATAAGCCTTCTTTCCTCATTTGATTTCTATCAGTTTCTGAACAGGACAAGCAATGCATTACTATATTGCGGATTGTTCCTACTTCCAGTTCTTATACTTTTTTTGGGGCAAATAAAAAGAAACATACAGGGATACAGGAGAATAGTGGTCATCGGTATCATCATATTTACAGTTAGTTATTTGTTAATTGGTGGCGTCCATTTTCCGTTTGGTAATGTCTTTTACAACCTTGGACTTGGACCAAAAGTATTGAAGGACGCATATTGGAATATTAATGTCTTACCTCAAATTAATCATGACCTTTGGGTAATCATGCTTAAAACACTTGGTATTATTGCTGTTGTTGGGCTTATTTTTATTATTAATTGGAGGTCTTTAAAAATCAAGGAATTAATTGCGTTTTCTTCAGGTGATAATAGAAAAATATTTATAGAAATCAATTTATTGTTAATAGCTATTGGATATCTGGTATTCCTGATTTTGAATAAAACCTTTTTTGACCGATACACCATCCCTTTATTTGTTTGTATTTTCTTAATTATATTACCATATGTCAGAGATATTAGTAATACTGAAAAGTATATTGCTGTTTGCATATTGTTAATTGGGATATGCTTCAGCATTTTCGCTACACATGATTATCTTTCCTGGAACAGATCCAGATGGAAAGCTATTGATCATCTTGTTTATAAGGAAGGCATTTCCCCTAAAACCATTGATGGTGGTTTTGAGTTTAACGCCTGGTATAATACTGCCCCGAAGACTGAAATAAATAGGATGGGAAAGAGCTGGTGGTTTGTAAATAATGACATTTATGTAATCTCATTTGGTGATATCGAAAACTATCATAAAAAGTTGGGTTTTTATTACTCCCAGTGGCTATCTCCTAAGAAAGACAGTATATTCATTTTGCAAAGAACATCTCCCAATTTCAATGATTATTGATTTCCTTAATCTCTATTTAAAATATTATTCATCAATACTGTCAGTCTATATCAAAAACCCAGTTCGGATTTCGGATGCTAATCCATATCTATTACAATTGTCAGGTTTGTGTCTGATTCTTCAACACTTTTCAAAGAATGTTTTTTACGAATTTGCTTCCTATTATTCTCAATTATGATAACATAGGTTTTATCACATGGGACTTTTGGCTGAAATTCATTGCCCCTGATCCGTAAAGTATAAATCACTTTATTGCTATCAGGGACAAGAACCTGAAGGATAGGATCGACAGAACCTTTGATTTTCAGTACTGGTAAACTCAACCAGCCGGTGGATTAAAATTATCAATAGCCGGGTACCCGATCGTGTAATTTTTCGGGCTCAACACCAGTCTTAAAGGGATTTGAAACCGCCACTACACTTATGTAATTTCTAAATCCATCCTGGTAGTCACCTGTATATGCAGGCTCTTCACTTCCGGCTTTCAAAATAATGATCTTCCCTGAAGTTGCCAGTCCTGCAAAGGATTTGTCCAGAATTCCGGATTGATCCTGTATCGGGTAATCGAATCGGGCAAATATGAGTTATATTCATCTGCGAATACAGCGGTGGATATTAAACATCCTGATAACATTGAAAAATACAGGATGCGCTTTATGAAAAAACTATTCATCAACGGTATGATTTGAGATGGTATCAGTATCAAGGGCAGGGAATGGAAAATACTCAGAAGTGATTCTCACATCATCCATTATCTTATTCATTTTCTTAACGATCTCAGGATGGTCTGATGAAATATCATTTTGTTCGGCAACATCATTCATGAGATTAAATAATTCCATTTGAGCATCCGGGTTTTTAAAAAGATTCCTTTTAATAGCTTTCCAGTTTCCCATTCTTAAGGCCTGTTGCCCGCCATAAGATGGAAATTCCCAGTAAAGGTATTGATGTCTTTTTTGTAATGAATCATTACCATATAACACCGGTAGAAAGCTAATTCCGTCAATATCCTCAGGATGATCTGATTTAACCAATTCAGCAATTGTTGGCAATAAATCCTGAAAGCCTGAAACATGATTTGTTGTAACCCCTTTTCGTATCTGTCCTGGCCAGCGAACGATCATTGGAACCCGAATACCACCTTCATAAAGAGTTCCCTTGGATCCCCTTAATGGTCCTGTACTATTAAAATACTCACTGTCTGCGCCACCCGACCTGTCTCCTGGTGGCCCGTTATCGCTTGTAAAAATAATAATCGTATTCTTGTCAAGTTCAAGTTCTTTCAGGAGGCTAATAATTTTACCTATATCCCTGTCCATATGCGATATCATTGCGGCACGACCTGCCCTTGGAAAAGGATGTTTCTCATATTTTTTATTTAAGTGATTATATTCCTCCTCCGGGATTATCCCCTTATATTGTTCCAGTGATTCTTCCGGTACCTGAATAGATAAATGGGGTATGGTGAGCGGTAAGTATAAAAAGAAAGGATTGTTTTTGTTTTCTTCAATGAAGATAAGCGCCTCCCTGGTAAAAATATCCTGAGAATATTGCTCACCTGTATGGCTTCTGTGATTTCCCCAAAGGGTATCCCTTACATTATTTCGCCAGAGATAATAAGGGTAGTAGTTGTGGGCCTGACGCTGGCAATTATAACCATAGAAGTAATCGAATCCCTGATTATTCGGATCACCCTCGGTGTTGATAAATCCCAGACCCCACTTTCCAATGGCAGCTGTTTTGTATCCTTCTTTCTTTAGAATCTCGGCAATAGTGACTTCACTATCCACAATATGAATCTGTCCTTCAGGACGAATCCCCATGTTACCCCTGATATAAGAATGCCCGGTATGTTTACCTGTTAACATAACACACCTTGATGGTGCACAAACAGGACTGCCAGAATAATAGTTAGTAAAAAGCAAACCCTCTTTTGCCAATTTATCAATATTAGGTGTCTTGATGATTTTTTGTCCATAACAACCAGGTTCACCATATCCCATATCATCAGCAAAAATCAATATAATGTTGGGTTTGTCTTTTATTTGAACTTTCTTATTGCTGAAGGAGAAACATATCATTGAGAAAATCAACAAGCAGAAAGGCGTTATACGAGGTAATTTTACCATCACCATTTTTATTTAATTACAATCTCATCAACAAACAACCAGGCTTTTTCACCAGAACCCGGATGCCACTCAGGACATACACCAATATTTCTGGCAAAGATCCTTACGAATCGTGCTTCAGCACCTTCGAGCACAGTGCTATATCCCTGAATTATCCTGGTGTCATGCTTTTCAAGTTCAGGATAAGCTATTCTGTCAACAATGCTATAATCTCTGTTATCGTTCGAGATACTTATTTCAACATAATACGGAAGGAAGATCCATGATCCAATCCGTTGATAAAAACTGGTAGTGATCTTAGTAACCGGAATGACTTCCTGCAGGTCAATAACAACATCTACATCCTTTCCATGAAATCCCAGCCACTGTCCATCATTAAAATTACTGCTTCCCGGTATTCCATTTACAAGGGTATGTTCACCACGAGCTTCATAGCGATGATGATACTTTTCTTTAAGATCAACCGGTTTGGCAATTCCTTTGTGAATAAGAATTTCCTGAACTGAGGTATTCTCTTTTTTTTGTTCATTCCTGAAAATTACAGCCTTAATTGTTTTGGAGTTATCAATTAATATAGGCTCCCGGTAAACAGGATGATCTGGTGTTGGCTCCGATCCATCGAGGGAGTAATGAATTTCAGGATCCATTATTTCTGATTCCAACTCAAGTATAATCTGACCATCCTGATTAATTTTTGTTTCAAAATCTATCTTATATGAACCATCACAATAATTCACATTGTTTTTCTCAAAAAGTTTATAATGTTCGTTGATCCTTCTGAGAAAATCATCCCATGATTTCTTTTCCGTAGGTGTCCAGGCAACCTCGGCAAGGGCGCACATCCTGGGAACAGACATGTACTCAGCATGTTCGGGGGTTTTAATATATTCGGTCCAGATATTGCCCTGTGTGCCTAAAATATGCCCCGCTTCATCGCTGGTAAGTTCTGGAGGAACAGGTTCAAATGAATAAACTTTTTTAAGGGTTGTAAACCCACCAATAGCCACAGGTTGAAATTCAGGATCGGCCTGGTAGTAATCGAAATAACAATGCGAAGTCGGGGTCATGATCACATCATGGCCCTGCTTTGCAGCTGCAATGCCACCTTCCATACCTCTCCATGACATTACTGTGGCACCTGGAGCAAGTCCCCCTTCCAGGATCTCATCCCACCCGATGATCTGTTTTCCTTTCGAGTTAATATATTTCTCCATTCGCTTGATGAAGTAGCTCTGCAATTCATCCTCATCATTTAGTTTCTCGTCAATGATCCTTTTCTGACAATCCGGGCATTTCCTCCAGTTTGTTTTATCAGCTTCATCACCTCCAATATGAATATATTCTGAAGGAAATAATTTAACCACCTCATCAAGTACGTTTTCCAGAAATTCAAAAGTTTCCTCTTTACCGGCACAGAAAATATCAATATTGGGCCAGTAACTACCAGGCTGGACATAGAAAGGACCTCCTGTGCACGATAGCTCAGGATAAGCTGCCAGCACTTCGCTGCTATGACCGGGCATTTCAATTTCAGGAATGATGGTCACATACTTGCTGTTTGCATAATCAATCACTTCTTTAACTTCTTCCTGTGAATAATATCCGCCATAAGTTGCTTTCTCTCCAGGTTCGGGCGGTGTTACATCCCGCCAGCGCATATTCTCCCTTTCAACACGCCATGCACTGATCTCCTGAAGTTCCGGATATTGTTTAATCTCTATCCTCCAGCCATTATCATCGGTTAAATGCCAGTGGAAACGATTCATCTTATACATGGCAATCAGGTCAATATATTTCTTTATAAATTCCACCGGAAAGAAATGACGTGAAACATCCAGGTGCATACCCCGATATTGAAACCTCGGATAATCGATGATGGAGACGCAGGGAAGGATCAAGGAGGTTGATTTTTCCTTTGTATCAGTAATGTGAAAACTTTCAGGAAATAACTGAAGCAGGGTTTGAATACCGTAGAAAATACCAGCCGGATTAACAGCTTCAAGGGTTACTTTTTCAGGAGTAATGTTTAAGTAATATCCTTCTTCCCCTATAATAGTATCACTTTTAATTAATGATAACAGAATCAGATTTCTTTTTTCTGAACTTTCAGGATCCCCTGTGGAGAGTTTCAGGTCAAGATCATACTGAATAATCTTATCCAGGTATGTGGCAAGCTTATTCAATTCACTATTAGAATTATCTACAATTATCCTTGTGTCCTTATTTAGCTTAAAAGAACCATAAGAGATTTTTATATCAACAGGTGCGGGGATAATTGAAAATTCAGGTTGTTTAATATCACGGTCACATGAGTTCCAGAGGGAACAAATCAAAATAAATACAAAAATTCTGATACACGACCGTAAGAGATTTGAGACCATAGTCTTGAAAGTTAATGATAAGCTTATTTCCATTCGGCCATATATTTTGATTTATACATTTCGTTTATACCCTCAGTACACAGGGCATATGTAAATCCTTTTTTCAATCCGAAAGCGCCATATTCCCCATCCATGTTTACGGCAAGAAACCCAACCTGAACTTCATCATGGCCTTTGGCTTTTTCGTTGACCCTTGATGTTGCTTCTTCACAAGCCTGCTGTGGGCCCATTCCATTTCTCATCAATTCAACAATAAGGAAACTCCCTAATGTTTTCATAACATACTCACCATGTCCGGTTGCTACCGCACCACCCACATCACCATCCACATATAAACCGGCACCAATGATTGGAGAATCCCCAACCCTGCCTGGTATTTTATAAGCCATACCACTTGTTGTACATGCCCCGGCAATATTGCCAGACTCGTCGATGGCAAGCAATCCAATGGTATCATGGTTTTCTGCATTTGCTACCGATTCAAACTTACCATTCTCCTTCTTCCATTTTTTCCAGGCCTCTTTTGATTTTTTGGTAAGGAGGTTTTGCTTTTGAAAACCATTATCAAGGGCAAACTCCCTGGCTCCGTCACCGGCCAGCATAACATGTGGTGTAGTCTCCATTACCAGGCGGGCGACAGAAATAGGATGCATTATATCTTCCATATAACAGACAGATCCGGCATTACCCTCATGGTCCATAATACAGGCGTCAAGTGTTACATGGCCATCCTCATCAGGCAAACCACCATAACCTACGCTCATACCGCTGGGATCAGCCTCTACGATCATAACACCTTTTTCAACAGCATCAAGTGCTGATCCCCCTTCATTAATGATATCCCAGGCTACTTCATTGGCCGGTATGCCATGATTCCATGTGGAAATAACAAGTGGAGCTGCTCCAACTTTTGAAAGACCTTTTGTATTCCACGTTGAAGCTTTTATTATTTTATTTCCAATTAGAATTCCAGCAGTTGACAGGGATGTATTAATGAGAAATTTTCGTCTTGTACTCATAATTGTAAGTTTATGCAGGTGTGCTTTTTGCCCTCAATGCGAGATATGTAATATATAAAATACAGATGACAGGTACAATAAATCCTATCATTGGTGAAGAGATATCAGCTACAGCTCCCATGGCAAGCGGAATGATTGCTCCTCCTACAATGGCAGTGACCATCAATCCTGATAGTTCATTATTTCTTTCAGGCATCTTATCAACTGTTATACTGAATATTAATGGGAAAATATTAGCAAATCCTAATCCGATAATAAATATCGATACCATGGCAACGATTTGAATTCCCAGGAACAAACCAATGAAACCAATTAGTGAAATGATTACTGTTATAACCAGGAACCTTTTAGCAGGCATCCAGTTTAATATCAATGCTCCAAGAAACCGTCCTGTTGTTAATGCGATAAAGAAAAACAGGGTGCCTATCAATCCCAATTTTTCCAGATCAAATCCAAAATGTTCTTCCAGAAATATTGGAAGACCTGAACTCATGCATACTTCGGCTCCCACATAGAGAAATATGCCCATTACCATCAATAATACATACCTGTTTCCCAGTAATGAAAAACATGAACTGAGACTGGCGGGTTTTGCATCTGAATATTTTACTTCATTGATCCTGATAAATAACAATAGTATTATGGTCAACAGGATGACGGCACTATAAATGGGGAATAGTATTTTCCAATCCATATTCCAGTAATTTACTGCAGCCAGTGGTATCAGTGCACCGGATAAAGAACCTATCGCTTTGATAAACTGTCCGAGTGAAAGGTTTCTTGCATATTTACCCTCTGGTGACACATCTCTCATAATAGGGTTGCCGGCAACCTGTAACAATGCAGCGCCTGCACCCAGCAGAAGTATCGAAAACAGGATCAGTTCATAAGCTGAGAAGTTTCCAATAATGGGCAATATCAGGCCAACCAGCGCCAGGATTAATCCGAGGAATAATACAAACTTTTTACTCCTTTTGTCCTGAACAATACCCATCGGAACAGACAGGATCCCGAACATCAGGAAACCCATAAAGGGAATAAGCTGTGCCATCGTATTTGACAGTTGAAACTCATTCTTTAATAATCCGGTTAAAGGGCCGACAACATCTCCGAATCCCATACATAAAAATGCCATAAAGACCGGGAGAGACGCAAATGCAAAAGTTTTTTTGTTTGATACCATAATTGTTATTTTAATTGTAATTCAACGAGTACAGGGGCATGGTCAGAAACAAATAAGTCACCATATAAATTTGCAACCACCTGATAATTCTTAACCTTTATATTTTCAGTAACAAAGACAAAATCGATTATTCTGTCGTCTGAAACATTTTTATTAAATCCTGTAAAAGTAGGTTTTAGAATTGTTTTATCAGGCTTCGCCACGATTTTTGTATCAACAAACCTCGTTTGATATTGAAGCATAGTTTTATAAGGTTCAGAACCGGGCAGGGTATTGAAATCTCCTGTAACAATAACCGGATATTGAGAATTCACTTTTCTCATTGAGTCTTTTATTAAGATGGCGCTGTTTATCCTGGCAGTCTCACCGATATGGTCGAAATGTGTATTGAACAGGTAAAATTCGGCGCCTTTTGGTTTTTCCTGGAGTTTAATCCAGTTAACAATCCTTTCACAGGCAGCATCCCAACCCTTGCTACCGGGGATTTCAGGTGTTTCGGATAACCAGAAGTACCCTTCATCCATTAATTTGAATCTTTCCTTAAAAAACAAAATGGGAGCATATTCCCCCATGGTTTTTCCATCAATTCTTCCCACTCCTGAGTAAGCATAATCAGGATGGTGTTGAAGGATATCCATTAGTTGATCGTGTAAAACCTCCTGCAAACCTGCAATATCTGGTTTGCATTCCTGCATAATCGAATCAAATAACAGCCTTCTGTTCCCCCAACTATTAATCCCATCATCAGGATTATTGTACCTGATGTTGAAACTCATTGCCAATAATCCAGGATCTGAGTTTTCATTAACACAGGAGTAATTGAAGCTTGCGGCTGCAATCACAAATAATATGAATAAAATATTAAAACTTGTTTTATGCATAATATTCGTCTTTAATTCGTGCATTTGTGGCAAAAAAAATAATATGCTACGAATTCACGAATAATATTTCCAATAATTCGAATATTAATTTTCCATCCGTGTATCCGTGGCATTATCTTTTAAGAACCTGTTAAGCGTTATAACCTCTATCCTGTCATCAAAACCATCAACAATTTCACTTGTAATGAAATCTATCTTTCTTGTAATTCCGGGGATCAGATCAAAATAATTATCACTGAAAAATCCCGGTATGTCCCTCATTTCTAAATACACATTTTTCATTAGATATTCTGACTTAACTTCCAGGCGATACCCACCTTTTATTTTACTATGCTGTATGATCAATTCCTCCTCGGGCAGCTTTAACTCCTTTGGATTGGTAAAATAAAATACCGAAGAAGCCACCGGTTCCCCCGCTTCGTTAATAAAGGAGGCAAATAAGCAATTCCCTTTTATATCTGGGACCTTAGGTTTTATATCCGCAAGTAGATAAACAATCTGGCTTGAATTCTCAGGAATTGAAATAATTATGGAATCATGCCAGAGTTTTTTACCACTAAAATCCAATAATTCGAGAACCAGTTGACCATTAAGGGGATACTGAAAATCCGACACAAGAAAAACATTCAGGGTATCCATCTTCTGTGCAAAAGACAACAAAACATCCTGATAGGCTTTTTTCACAAAGTAATGCAATGCTTTCCAGTTTCCGTAATGGTCAATTGACGACCAGGAAATAACCGGCCAGCAATCATTCAACTGCCAGTAAAGGGTTCCCATACAATAAGGCTTTGCTCTTCTGTGTGCTTCGATGGCCTTTGTTATTCCTTCTGCCTGTACCAGCTGGCTCATATACACATAGTCATTAAAATTGCCGGGTACAGGATAATCCCTTGACATATACAGATCAATCAATTCAAAACCACGGGGATGTTTCTGGTGTGTCTTTAAATCAGGTGAATACAAATATTGATCTTCAGCTGATGCAAATGAGTCGATGGTGGACAGGGGGGGGAATCCCTGGAAACCATACTCACTCATAAACCTGCCGACTTTCCCCTCATAAATCTCAAATGGTTCTGATCCCCACCATACTCCCCAGTAATGCATATCTCCTTCTTTCAAACATTCATCGTGACCCCAGCCAATTTTGGGAGAGGAAGACCAGTAAAATCGCTGCGGATCATATTGCTGCACAACACCGGGCAGGATATCATGAAATACTTTTTTATAATCATTCCAGACCTTTGAAGAATCCTCAATAGAGTAATTCAGCTGTTTCTGCCAGCCCCAGTTATGCCATCCTTCATCCACTTCATTGTTCCCACACCATAACGCAATACATGGATGATTTCTCAATCGTTTCACATTATCAACCGCTTCCTGATATACACTCTCAAGAAAAAGGCTATCCCCAGGGTACATGGTGCATGCAAACATAAAATCCTGCCAGATCAACAATCCAGCTTCATCACAAAGCTTATAGAAAACATCATTTTCATAAATACCACCTCCCCAGATCCTGAGCATATTCATATTGGCATCGAGGGCATTACGAATCAGCTGTTTATATTTTGCGTCGTCAACACGGTTAAGAAAATTATCCTGTGGAATATAATTGGCACCTTTTATAAAAAGTGGAATCCCGTTTACTTTGAAATAAAAACTCTCTCCGGTTGAATCGGGTTCGTTTACCAGCTGAATATCCCGCAAACCTGTTTTTATTTCCGTTTTATCATGAAACAGATCATTAGCCGTGGCTTCCAGTGTCATCTTATACAAATATGGTTCACCCAGTCCGGCCGGCCACCAACGTTCTGGTTCAGTAATATCGAATTTCAGTTGAATGATATTCTGTCCTTCTTTAAGTATCGTTTTTTCATTGAGGCTTTTGCCATGGATTCCTTCGACCTCAAGTTTAATATCTGCAAATTGCTCTCTGTCCGAATCCAATTCAATTCTTGCTGACAGCATTGCCAGGCTATCTGTGATCAATTCCTGGTGAATCTGAAAATCCCTGATAGTCAATCCATCCCACCCAATGATCTCAACGGATCTCCATATACCGGCTGTTACAAATTCAGGGCCCCAGTCCCATCCGAAATGATAAGGTGCTTTCCTGGAGAATGCCCTGTTATCCGGTAATTCAACAGGGTAGGTCTTTGCTTTTTCATCATTAATGGTTTCAGAAGGGAGGAACTTAATTAAAAGATGATTCTCCCCATCAAGCAACAAATCTTTAACATCAACACTCCAAACCCTGAACATATTATCAGGCATTAAAATCAAATGATCGTTGAGATAAATCCGGGCATAGGTATCAATGCCATAAAAAACCAGTTCGATATTGTTTTTTCTTAACAGGATGCTATCCGCAACAAAAACCATTTCATAAACCCATTCCCTTTTCCCTATCCATTGCAGACTGTTTTCATTACTGCCAAAAAAAGGATCATCGATGATACCATGTTTTAGTAAGTCTGTATGCACTGAGCCCGGGACATCCACAGGAATTATAGTGTCATTATAATGAAGTGTCCAACCATCAGAAAGTGCTATTTTCTCAATGTTATTACCGGATTTATTACAGGAGTAAAGGGCTGTAATCAGTATTAAAAAAAATAGATTCCTCACAGGTATAATTTGAGTTAGTGATAGCTAAATTAGATAAATTAAGCTTAATTTTACTTCAAAGTTAATAATATGAAAAGATCCATTGTTTTAATCATTTGCACCTTACTCAGCCTTTCGGTATTCTCGCAGGCAACCTTTATTATTGATTCATTGCCTGATTACACCCCTTCCGGTGATCAGATATATATGGCGGGGGATTTCAATGGCTGGAATCCAGGTGATCCTGCGTATATCCTTGAGAAAAACCTTGATGATAAATGGTTTATTACCACAGATAGTGTACCGGAAGGTACGAGTATTGAATTTAAGTTTACCAGGGGTGACTGGTCTACTGTTGAGAAGGGTATTATTGGCGAGGAGATCCCTAACAGGCAATTTACATTTGGTAATGGTGATACCATCCCTGTCATCATTTATAACTGGGCCGATCAGCAGGGTGGTGGAAGTACAGCAGCAGAAAACGTGATTGTTATGGACGAGGAATTCTATATGCCAGCGTTTAACAGAAACCGCAGAATATGGCTTTACCTCCCTCCAGGGTATGAAGAATCTGATGAAGAATATCCTGTGTTGTATATGCATGACGGGCAAAATTTATTTGATACGTACACATCATACCTGGGCGAGTGGGAAGTTGATGAGACCTTGAATGATCTGGCTGACCAGGGATATCAAGTTCCCATTGTTGTTGGTATCGATAATGGTGGATCCTTAAGGATTGATGAATATACACCCTGGGTTAATCCTACCTATGGTGGGGGAGATGGTAAAACATATATTGATTTCATAACGAACACCCTAAAACCTTACATAGATGAAAATTACAGGACACATTCTGGTCGTGAGTTTACTGGGATTATGGGTAGTTCTCTTGGCGGATTGATTTCTTTTTATGGTGCCATGAAATACCAGGATGTTTTTGGTAAAGCCGGCGTTTATTCTCCCTCATACTGGTTTTCTGATTCTGTATGGACATTCACTACCGAAATGGGAAAACAAAATTCCATGCGGATTTACCAGATGATTGGGAGTGAGGAGGGTGGAAACGCGGTTGAAGATATGATCATCATGTATGATACATTACTTGATATTGGCTTTTCCGAAGATGAATTATTTATTAAGATCGTCCAGGGGGGCCAACATAATGAGGCCTTGTGGCGGGATGATTTTGAAGAAGCCTATTTATGGTTATTTCAATCATATGCAAATTATATCCCGGATTATAAGGCTGTAAATTCACTTGAATTATCCCCTAATCCTGTTAGTAATTTATTACATATTGAAAACTACAAAATCACAAAACAAGATACCCTTGAGATTTATGATATTAGGGGTTCCCTTGTAATTATTGATGATATCTTTAATGGGCAGCCCGTTGATGTTATGAACTTAAAACCAGGACTGTATTCGGTAAGGCTGAAGACAGCAGATTCGATATATACAGGTAAATTTATCAAAAAGTAACGGAAGGCCAGATACTGGATTCTGGATACTGACTGCAAAAGGTGATGATTAATTCAATTCGAGAAGGAAACAGCTATATCCAATGAATGGATTAAAGTTTTTCTCAACCGGGCAACCGATCAGAATATAAACTGTCAATTATTATAACAAACCAAAAAAAATTGAAGTGTTTACCCTTCGGCTTCGCTCAGGAGGACATATATAGTTTAATCATATAAGATCTCGACTTCTCGATCTTAAGCTGCCAATGATTCCTGGTCGAGCGGAGACGAGGCCGATTCAATAAAATCATATCATCAGTCACCCTGAGAAGCCGAAGGGTGCAATATATCACTTAGAATATTTAAACCATTACTTGGGAGCATATCTCAGCAGTACAAATCCAAGTACTCCAAAAAAGATATTGGGTATCCAGGCCGACAGGGCCGGTGATAAATCACCGTGTGTGGCAAATACGGTCGAAAGTTGCATAAAAAGAATATAGGCAAAGGTAATACCTATCCCAAGGCCAAGATGCATTCCGATACCGCCACGGATCTTCCTGCTGGAAAGTGATACCCCGATTAATGTCATTACCAGCGTGGCAAAGGGTGAGGCGATACGTTTACTTTTTTCAACCTCATATATCTTAACATTCTCTGATCCCATTAAGCGCTCAGCCCTGATCTTCTCATTCAATTCCCAGTAGTTCATCTCTTCAAAATCTTCCTTGAAATAATAAAGGTCGGTTGGCTTTAATTCCAGGATGGTATCCAATCTTTTGCCTTTAAATAATTGCTCTCCATTTTCATCAATCGTGCGCAAATAATAATCTTCAATAATCCAATGATGGGCTGTTGTATCCCATTTTAATCGCTCACTATTTAACTTGTAATAGAGTCTTGAATTTGAGAACTTCTCCAATGAGAACTTCCTTCCGGAATTGGTATTGGCATTGAAATTCTCTACATATATAAAAGTGCCAGGTGTGACCTGCATATGTATATGACGGTCTTTGTTTTTCAAAAGGTTTTCCATATAAGTATCCTTGAAAACCCGGCGTGTTTCATTGGTCTGCGGGATGAGGAAATTAGCCAGATAAAAAGAAAATAATGCGAGAAAAGTTGCAGAAACAAAATATGGCCTTAAATATCGGTTGAAACTAATACCACTGCTCAGAAAAGCAATTATCTCAGTATTCGATGCCATCTTGGATGTAAAAAAGATGACTGAAATGAAAGTAAAAAGGTAAATAAAAAGATTGATGAAATAGGGTATAAAATTAATATAATATGAGAAAATGATTTCATCAAAGGGTGCATCGTTTCCCAGGAATTCATCAATGTTTTCGCTGATATCAAAAACAATTACAATAATGATCAACAGGGATATTGCATAGAAAAATGTTCCAAGGAATTTTTTAATTATGTAATAGTCAATAATTTTCATGAGATGATATCAGCAAACAATAATCTGATACAAAGTTAAGAAGAAACGGCTTCACTGAACTACCTGAACTTCACAAGAAACAATTCCTTGTTTTTAAAAGTGCACCCGAATTCATAATAAATTTCAAATTCCTTTCCTTCTTTCACAAAGGCATCAATCTGTTTTTTTTCAAAAATATAGAACGTATTTTTTTCATAGTTTGTATAGTGTACCCGTTCCAACACCCTCAACCGTTGCTGTGTGATATAGAAAGTGACATTCTGGCTGATCAGGCTGCAGAGGTATAAATCCTCATCACCAACAATTTTTCCAACATTAACTGCATCATTCTTATACTTAAGTTCAGGCAATCCCGCAACATTAACAGGCTGAATCACCAGGTTGAACCCAATCCTGACAATGATCACGATAATAATTAAAACCATGATCTTCTGAACCCTGGTTTTATAGTAAACAAAGGTCAGAAAGGTAAGGACAAGAAACAAACCAATACTGATGATCCAGATATGATCCAGGGAAGCGGTTTGTTTTACGAATGGAGCAGCCAGAGAAGTAAGGGTAAAGATCACAGCTATTCCCAGAAAAATCCCTTCAAGTACATTCTTGGTCCGGACATTAACACCTTTGAATTTATCATAGAAATAGTAGGTGATATAATAAACCATTGGAAACAACATGATTAGATATCTCATGTTTTTATCGGTTCCGGGTGAAACCCAGTAAATGAATATATTGAAAAGTAAAATCCAGAACGAATACTTCAGTAATGGTTCAGCGTTAACCTGTTTAAGAAATCCTTTCCTGAAACAAAAGATGACAAAAAGAGACCAGGGAAGCAGGTTATAAGTTACGTATAATGGAAATCTAAGAAAATGAATGATGAACCTGGTTACCGATTCAGCTCCAGGCACAGACTTTTGTGATGATTCCCTGAACAATATCCGCAATACAATCTCCCAGGAATCCGGATTTACTTTGAAGTAGAAGAAATAATAGATAGAGAGAGGCAACAATAGCGATACAATTCCAACAAGATGCTGTACACTGAATAAACGTTTAAACTCCTTCTGGTATATAAAGAATACAAGTAAAGTAATAGCCTGGAAGGCAAGAGCCGGCAATCCCTTGATCATGAAGGCCATGGCCGTAAAGAAATAGGATAGCATAAAAAGCAGAAAATAGTTCTTCTGTTGATGGTAATAATAGATGGCGTAAAACCCGAGCAAAAGAAACCATGAATATCCAAAATCCACAAGCCCAACAGATGAATAACCAAAAAACATACAACCACCGGTAAGAAAAATAAAGGCATTGACAGCAGCAAAATGAATACCGTATTTCTTCCGAAGGAATAGAAATATGGTCAGGCCCATGGTAAGTATTGAAATGATCACAGGCAGGCGTATGGTAAACTCATTATATTCTCCTGTTATCCTGAAGAAAAGCGCGATAAACCAGTTAAACAGCGGAGGCTTGTTGTAATAAAATTCTCCGTTGATGGTCGGTGCAATATACTGATCCTGCAATATCATTTCAAAGGCGATCAGGCCACGAAATGCTCCATCAGACATTAAGGGCATTAATCCGAGGTTTATAAAAAAAGCCGGAAATATCAGGACTATTGCAATAACATAAAGTATCCAGGGATGTGTTTCAATATAGCTGATCAGGTTTTTCATTATGATGATGATGTTTTATTTGGTCAGGTTTGTTCTTCGGTAATAATCCCAAGCTGTTTCGACCTGAACGAATAATAGATACCTGAAAATGAAATCAGCACAGTCATCAGGTAAAACATAAAACTCAAAGCAATTGATTCATTTATATCAAGCTTCATAAATTCGGCTCCGTATAAAAATGTAATTTCCCGGGCACCAACACCTCCAACGGTTATTGGAATTGTGGCAACAATTGATGACACAAGGAAAAGGAAAAGATATTCAACAACATGATCAGCGCTTCCAAATGAGATCAATATCAGGAATGCACAGAGCAATTGCAGGATCTCTTTGTTGAATGAGTGAAAAATAGTGATGGGGATGATCTTTACAAAATGCTTGAAAAAATATTTAATAAATAGATAATGTGCCAGGAGGCCCAGTGGGAACAATATCCAGATATAATACCGGTATGTTCCGAATGGTTCGATAAAAATGGTGAGCCCCACCCCGAAACAAACCAGGGCCAGCAATCCGTTAATGCGGTCGAGAAATACAGCCCAGAAAAGTTGTTTTACTTTTGTTTTAAACACTTTGTTAAGCAGGTAAATTTTATACCCGTCCCCTCCTATTCCTCCCGGCAGAAAAAGGTTATAATACATCCCCAGCAAAAAAAGCTTCATGTTTGATGTTTCGGGGATTTTAACATCAACAGCCCTCAGGTAATGATTCAATCGATAGGATGAAGCTACCTGAGACAAAATAAATGCAAGCAATCCAAGAAATAAATAAAAGAAATTGGCATCCTTATATAGTGTCAGGACTTTTGTTATATCTATCTTCCTGAAAACAAAATAGAGGGCAATTGCTGTTATGGCCAGTTTAATAGCCAGTTTAACATACTTATGTAATTTTATTTTCATTCCGGGTTTATCACTGTTAATATCCTATTAATCTGCTATTCGGCATGATCATTCCTTATCCTTGCCAGGGTTACCGGTTTCTTTTCCCAGACAATCCGGTATTGAAATAAAGAATCAAAGTGTTGCTCATGCCTGTGTTTCTCATCAACGATATAATAATCCGTTTTGTTAAAGTCCTCGTATTTCCTGCTGAGCAGTTTATCCTTTTCCCTGGTAATATAAAAAGCGCCGAAATCATCCATGTAAGATTCTTTATAAAGATATAAATTACCCTCCCCTGTTCGTTGGCTTAATTCAATGGCTCCTTCCCTGCTTACTTTTTCATGGGACTTCAGATAGCGTGGTTCCATGATCGCCCAGTTAAATCCTATCCTGACGATCAGCAGAATAATTCCGAAAATCAGCAGTCGTCGTGGTTTCAGATAATAATACAGCAATGTAAATACTGCTAATCCGAGAAAAAGAACGATGGTCTTCAGGGTGATCTGATCGAGGTCCCTGGTTTCCTTCAGGAATAGCAACGACCAAATACCCATAGTAACAATGATGCTTAAAACAAAAAACACCATTTCGATGATCTTAGCATCCGGTTTCCTGTCAATTTTTGCCTTCTCATAAAAAGCCAGGTAAACGATAAACGCCAGTGGTGCAAGCATCAGGATATATCTCGGGTGAACCTCGGGTGAGGTCCAGTACACCACAATGTTGGCAATGAAAATAATCGCGTTGAATTTGATGAAGGGGTCTGCGAATATCTTTTTATAATCGACGATAAACCTGATGGTGATAAACAGGGCCACAAAAATGATAATCGAAACGCTGTACTGTATGATCCGGAACAATAAACCATCCTGTGCAATAAAGAAACTAGTGAGGATCAACGGGATAGTGACCAGGGATCCCAGCAGGGTGTATTTGATTTGCAAACTTTCGCTGCTGACCAATTCATTTTTCATTGCCGATCGAAAAGCCAGCAAAAAAAGCACCAGGTTTACCGGTATGAGCATCAGGGCATGATGGGCGTAACTTTTGTATAATATGGTATAGGCAATGGCACCTGCCATCAGTGGAAAAGTAAAGATCCATGCCCGGGGGATTGTAAATAATTTCCCCAGCCTTTTAAAATTGATGATAAAGATGATAAGCAATGACCAGGGCAAAAAGTGGTAAAGCATATCAAAAGGGAACAGTACAAAGTGGTGTATGGTTCGTTCCCACCCGAATCGGATCACTGTCCGGCGGGTGGTTTCTCCGAAGAGGGTGGTGAAAATATCCCCGGCATTTCCTTCAA
Organism: uncultured Bacteroidales bacterium; assembly: GCA_964468645.1. Lineage (GTDB taxonomy): Bacteria > Bacteroidota > Bacteroidia > Bacteroidales > JAIOZK01 > JAIOZK01. Next base: position 71,394 of record CAYXUU010000022.1, on the reverse strand, counting down.
ACCTTGAAAGGTAAACAAGATAATAGGTTCCGACGAATAACACGAATACCATGATCCCGGCCACATGGTGCCAGGTGAATAGTTTTTTAAACTGTTTGTTGTAGGCAAAAAACACCAGCAGTGTGGTTCCCTGGAAAACGATGGCAGGCAGTCCTTTAAACATATATCCTACCCCCATCAGGAAATAGGAAATAACAAACAGCAGTAGGTAATTTCCTTTCCGGAACCGGTTATAGATCACCATGAAACTGATAAATACGATCCAGGAGAAGGTAATATCGATCAATGCCAGTTGCGTATCCCAGAAGAGCATCCTGCCGCAGGTGATGAAGATGATCGTATTAACAAAGGCAAAATTTGTACTGTAATGTTTCCGGGTATAAAAGAAGATGCTTATCGCAAACAGCAGGGTTGAGACAACAGTGGGCAGCCGTAATGTAAACTCATCTATGTTACCGAAAAGGTTAATGAACCCGATCAATATCCAGTTGAACAAGGGAGGTTTTTTCAGATAATATTCCCCGTACATACTGGGGATAACATACTCATCCCTGATAAGCATCTCAAGGGCAACCAATCCCCTGATGTGTTCGTCGGATATTAATGGGAACAGGCCCAGGTTTATCAATAATGCCGGGAAGAATAAAATAATGGCTATACCATATAATATCCAGGTATTCTTTTCAAAATATACGGTAATTCTATTCATCTTTAATTCCTTCCGCATATCTTTCAGGTGTCATCCTGTTTTCAATAAGACAATTTGTATATTCGGTGACTATAGCCCTTAAGTATTCATTAAACTGAAGTGTATCTGTGTTTAGTTCATCAACCAGGTTATTCTGAAGCATACTATCATTATAGATATTATAAACCTGTTTAAGGCTGTCGTTTCTGATTACTACCATAATGCTATCCCTCACCATGAAATATTTGTTATTGGACAATCGGTTCAGAGCCATGTATGTTCTGGCTGAATCAAGAATGCTTTTACCAAAGCCAAATACTTTCCCGTTGTATTTAAGCAAATCCAGAACTGTGGGGAGGATATCGGTTTGTTGTACACTTCCCGAAACAATACTGGCAAGGCTATTGTCAGGCCTGAAGAAAATGATTGGAATAGAATACCTCCCGGGAAGGGTTTTATAAAATGGCATATATTGTTCAATATATCTTGGCGAGTGGTCAGCTGTTATTACGAATATGGTATTCTCATACCAGGGCATCTGGGAGGCTGTCCTGAAAAATTCCTGCAAGGCATAATCTGAATAGGCTGCAACATTATGAATCAGCAATTTACCTGTATTGAAACGGCCGGAGAATTTTTCAGGAACTTTGTAAGGATCATGCGAGGATAGGGAAAAGAAACCTGCAACAAAAGGTTCACTGGTTTTATCCAGTTTGTCTGCAAAAAATTGCAGGAATTCATCATCAAAAATACCCCATTTACCATCGTAGGCCAATTTATCCGGGAATTCGTTTAATCCGTAATAATCATCGAAACCCACCGACTTAACATAAGAATCAAAATTCATGGTTCCGTTCCTCCCTCCATGAAAGAAACTGGTCTGATATCCTTTCTTCTTTAATATAGAGGCTATACTTTCTATCTCGTTCTGAGCATAAACAGAAAGGGTAAAATCATCAGATAACCATGAAGGGATAGCCGACAGTATATTTGGCAATGAGCGTATTGAATTTTCATCATTGGCGTAAACATCCATACAGACAAGGCTGTTGGATATCAGGGAATCCAGGAAGGGGGCATACGACCTGTAAGCGGTATTTGATCGATAAGCCGGATTCAAAGCACCAATAAACTCCTTAGAGAAACTCTCAAGGATGATGATCACCACATTTTCATTTGTAAATTCACTGTCTTTATAATGATATTCAGTAACAGGATTAAATGATCCTGCGGATGTTTTAAGTTCCTGATCCCACTTTATCCCCAAATTAGAATCACTTGCGGTTCTTATTAGGACAAATGGGTTACCGGTTACCATGGAGGTATTTTTTGAAGAAGTATAGAGGCCAGCATTAATGATATCAAGGGGCTTGTATTGCAATCCACCTCTCATGCCAATAAACGTTAACCCGAGGGCGATAATAAAGATCAAAACCTGGACCGGGTAATAACGAATACTTTTAACAGGGGTGATCTTACTGATCTTAATTTTCCTGTTTGTTTTAACAACAATAATAACCGCAATTACAAACAATACTAATATGAACCAGTAATGGCTAAGAAAATAACCGGAAGAAGCAGAATCAATATTGCCAATTGAAGTGGTTAACGTACCAAAATCCAGCCTGCGCTGATAAACACTGAAATACTCAAAATCAACAAGGTTCATCAGCAGTGCAATACTGTTGAAAACTATGAAAAGAGTGCTCAGGAATTTCTGATAATATTTATGAATCCGGAACCTGAAGGGAAGCAGATAAAAAATGATAACCAGTACATTTATTGTCAGCACAGCAGATATGTCAAACCTGATCCCTCCAAGGATGATATGGAGGAAATCACCAGTACCTACGAATTCGAAATACCGATTAAATGCCAGAAAGAATACCACCCTGATAATCGTGAACAGGCAAATCATAATGATCAGCCTTTTCAGCAGTGCATTCAGAAATTGGAATTGATATCTCATTTGACTAATAAACCAGGATGCAAGTTTATGAATTTTTGGGGGAGGTGGGGAATCATTCCTGTAAAATTTTAAAAAACGGAAAAGAAATAAGAAATTTCACAGTATTGCAAGTATAACACATAGCCGTACGAAGCTATCAATACAACGAATGAGTAAATTTAAAAACACAAAGGGTAACATAAATCGGTGCTATTAAGCCCAAACAACATTTATAACCATCGTTGCAAAAGAGCTGTTATTTTTACCCCACCTGCATAAAATAATTAGCAATTAAGTTGACTTATGGATTAATATTTTGTAATTTTACTAATCCCTAAAAGAGAACCATTCTCATTTAGTGAAATATCAAATTAAATGAGTTAAAATGTTTATATCCAAAATCATAAATACTATAAATCATGGAAAATAAATCTGAAAATGTAAGTAAATGTCCGGTTACCGGAGCTATGGGTAAACATAGTGTTGGTGGTGGCGGAACAAGAAACCCTGATTGGTGGCCAAACCAATTAAAACTTAACATACTTCGTCAACACTCATCATTATCAAACCCAATGGGTGAAGATTTTAACTATGCCGAAGAATTTAAGAGTCTTGATTATAAAGCTATAAAAAAAGACCTTCATGCATTAATGACTGATTCACAAGCCTGGTGGCCAGCCGATTTTGGTCATTATGGCCCGTTATTTATCCGAATGGCATGGCATAGTGCAGGAACATACCGAACAGGTGATGGTCGGGGTGGTGCAGGTACAGGACAGCAACGTTTTGCTCCACTAAACAGCTGGCCTGATAATGTAAACCTTGACAAAGCCCGCAGGTTACTATGGCCTATTAAACAGAAGTATGGTAATAAAATATCATGGGCAGACCTTATGATTCTTACAGGGAATGTGGCATTGGAATCAATGGGATTTAAAACCTTAGGTTTCGCTGGTGGCCGTGAAGACGTATGGGAACCAGAAGAAGATGTTTATTGGGGTTCGGAAACCGAATGGCTTGAAGGAGATGAACGTTACGACAATGAAGAAAAAGATCTGGACAATCCGCTTGCAGCCGTACAAATGGGACTTATCTATGTGAACCCTGAAGGCCCGGGAGGTAATCCTGATCCTGTTGCAGCAGCTAAAGATATTCGTAAGACTTTTGCAAGAATGGCAATGAACGATGAAGAAACCGTTGCTTTAATTGCCGGAGGTCATACATTCGGAAAATGTCACGGGGCTGGGGATGCAGCACATATTGGGCCTGAACCTGAAGCTGCTGATATTGAAGAACAAGGTTTGGGATGGAAAAGCTCATTTGGTTCAGGTAAAGGAAAAGATACAATCACAAGTGGAATCGAAGTTACCTGGACACAAACCCCTGCAAAATGGAGTTATTATTTTTTTGACAATTTATTTAAATATGAATGGGAGCTAACTAAAAGCCCGGCAGGGGCAAATATGTGGATTGCAAAAAATTCTGATGAAGTAATACCCGATGCACATGATTCATCAAAAAAGCATCACCCAACGATGCTTACTACTGACTTGTCCTTACGTTTTGACCCTGATTACGAAAAGATTTCAAGACGTTTTTATGAGCATCCACTTGAGTTTGCCGATGCTTTTGCCCGTGCATGGTTCAAGTTAACCCATCGTGATATGGGGCCAAAGGCACGCTATTTAGGCCCGGAAGTACCTTCGGAAGAATTGATATGGCAAGACCTGATCCCTGCTGTAAATCATACAGTTATTGATGATAATGATGTTGCAGACTTAAAAGCCAGGATTTTAAAATCCGGCTTAACAGTTTCTCAATTGGTATCTACGGCATGGGCTTCTGCTTCAACATTTAGAGGCTCTGATAAGCGTGGTGGTGCAAACGGGGCACGTATTCGTCTTGCACCACAAAAAGATTGGGAAGTAAATAAGCCTGCTCAATTAAGCAAAGTATTGAAAACCTTAGAAGGCCTGCAAGAAGATTTTAATGGGTCTCAATCAAATGATAAAAAAGTATCACTTGCCGACCTTATTATAATAGGAGGTTGTGCAGCTGTTGAAAAAGCGTCGGAAGATGCAGGTTTTAAAGTAACTGTACCGTTTACTCCGGGACGTATGGATGCCACTCAGGAACAAACTGATGTTGAATCATTTGATGTTATGGAGCCGGTAGCTGATGGTTTTCGAAACTATTTAAAAAAGAAATACGCCATGTCAGCAGAAGATTTATTGGTGGATAAAGCTCAGTTGCTAACCTTAACAGCTCCGGAATTGACGGTTCTTGTTGGTGGTATGCGTGTCTTGAATACAAACTATGATGGTTCTAAACATGGTGTTTTCACAGACCGTCTGGAAGTTCTTACTAATGATTTTTTTGTAAATCTGCTAGACATGAGTATTGCATGGATGCCAAACTCCGAATCAAAAGTATGCTTTGACGGTCGTGACCGAGAATCAGGAAAAGTTAAATGGACAGGTACACGGGTTGACCTTATTTTTGGTTCAAACGCTGAACTCAGGGCTTTAACAGAGGTTTATGGGGGGGCTGATGCCAGTGAGAAGTTTGTAAACGACTTTATAACCGCATGGGACAAAGTAATGAACCTCGACCGTTTTGATTTGGATTAATTTATTATGCGAGCGTATAAAATCAGAAAATAAAATGAAGTTTTCAATTGAAGATATACGAAATAAATTATCAGAAAAGGGATTAAAAGTAACACCCCAAAGATTAGCAATTCTTGATGCTATTTATAAGTTAGGCAATCATCCTACTGCCGATAATATTATAGATTATATCAGGCAAAGCAATCCTAATATTGCTTCGGGCACTGTTTATAAAGTACTCGTTACACTAATTGAACACAAATTAGTAAAAAAAGTTACAAGTGATAAAGATGTAATGCGATATGATGGAATTATGGAAAATCATCATCATTTGTATTGTTCTGAATGTGATTCAATTGAGGATTATGTGGATGAAGAATTAGACAATCTGCTAAATGAATACTTTAAGGGAATTAAGATCAATGGTTTTCAAGTTAATGAATTTGTCCTTCAAATAAAAGGCACATTCGATAAGTGTTGAATTAATATTATAAATTTTATAAAACAAGAAATAAATATAGAATTATTAAACAAGGCAATAGGAGACGAACTTTCACAATTTAAAATTTTAAAAAATGGAAAATATTCAAGAAACACAAGCAGTGAGTATGCCACGTATTGGAGACCCTGCACCGGAATTTAAAGCAGTAACAACTCAAGGTGAAATTAATTTCCCAGGTGACTATAAAGGTAAATGGACAATTCTATTTAGTCACCCGGCAGATTTCACACCTGTATGTACATCTGAGTTTATGACTTTTGCTCACATGGAGAAGCAATTTAATGAAGCAAACTGTCATTTAATTGGACTTTCTATTGATGGCTTATACAGTCATATTGCATGGCTACGTACCATAAAAGAAAAGATTGAATATAAAGGCATGAAGGATATTGAAGTTACTTTCCCGTTAATTGAAGACATTAAAATGGATGTAGCCAGGAAATACGGTATGATACAGCCCAATGAAGATACAACAAAAGCTGTACGCGCAGTATTCTTCATTGATCCTAAGGGAATAATTAGGGCAATTATTTACTACCCACTCAGTCTCGGCAGGAACTTTGACGAACTTTATCGGGTTGTAATTGCCTTACAGACATCTGATGAATTTGGAGTTGCCACTCCTGCTGATTGGCGTCCTGGTGATGATGTAATAATTAGCCCTGCTGGTTCATGTGGAATGGCGCAAGAAAGAATGGAAGATAGTGAACTAGATTGTAAGGATTGGTTTTTCTGTACCAAAAAGCTTGATAAAGATGAAGTTTTGAAGAAGATATTGAAGAAGTAAAAAGGGTGAAAGCATCTCGCCAGGAGATTATCCGGAAGTACTTCAGGTGTCCAGTGGAATATGCTATGGGCCTGGCAGATAAAGATACGCTTATTCGGGCTGTTGGAATTTTGAATAAAATAGGGGCGAAAATTGAAGACCGAAAAGTAGTATTGCCTGCAAGAGAAGCTGCAAAAAATGAGTATAGCATCACAACCCGTGAGCTTATGAAACATGAAATTAAACCAGGAATATATAAACCAAGGCATCTTTCGAAACTGTAACACTTATATTGAACAATAGAACAATTGTCAATCAAATAATATTGAATTTTTTTTTGTATATTTATAAGGTCTTCTCGGGCCTGATTGTCAGGTTGTTTAGTAATTGAAAGCATTTAGCATCGGTGAAGCGAACTGATCAGTAATGATCAATGAATGTTAAGCAAACAGAAACCCAAATAATAACCAACCATGAAAAAACGTATTTCCCTATTGATTGCATTTATCACACTGGGACTTAATTTTGCTTTTAGTGATAATCTAACCTGGACCGGGGCGGAAGATAACAATTGGGACAATCCGAATAACTGGGATGGCGGAAGAGTACCTGGAGTGAACGACAATGTACACATCCCATCCAACACGCCGGATTGTGCAGTTGAGGATGCCCATGTTAATACCCTTTTAAATAATGGTAACATTATTTCCAATGCTCTTCATGGTCTTCAGATGGAGGTCGAAGGTACGCTTGCCAATTATGGCAATATCACAAGCAGTTCCAGGGTTAGAATCTCAGCCAGTAGGATAGAAAATTTTTCATCAGCTGAGATCAAGGGAAGAAATGATAATAGCGGGCATTCGACCGTTCGTTTACACGCAGGTCAAGAATTTCTAAACTATGGTAAGATCAGTACAGTTGCAGGGTGGGAATTTGGTAACGGTGGAAGTATATTTATATTTACATCAGGATCTGATGGCACAGGGAAAATACTCAACTATGGTGAAATCATTGCTGCAGATGGCGTTTCAGTCGGAGACGGTGGTACTGTTACATTTGATACATCAAGGCTCCTGAATAGAGGAAATATCCACTCAGGAGATCGTGGTGAATCAGGTTCACAGAATCATGATGGGAGAATAACTATCAGGGCGGCAAGATTGGACAATGAGGGAACCATAAGAGGAGGAAGATCAAGACATAAAACAATAGAACTGACAGGCAACTACGGCGAAATAATCATGGGAAATATAGATCTTTATGCCGACACCATAACCCTGAATCCGGATACGAATCTGATTGAAGGACAGTTGTTAAGTATTTACTGCCACTATCTCAATATTAGTAACATCAGCTATATTTCGGGCATCTGGACTACGAAAGGGGTTCATATTTATATTACCCCTGATGGTACAGCAGATTTCTCCGGTGTTAGCCAGTATTACGCTATTTTTTCTGAATATAATGAGCCCAATCTTATTTATTCCAACAGTATTATTGAGCCTTCACAGGGTCTTGGTTATATATTCAGACCTGCCCCTGATGTTTATCCTTCCGATACAACAATAACTGCAGGGTATATAGAAGGTGTAAGTGTATTAATTAATCCCGGGATAACAGACACGCTGTCTGTTAGAATGCAAAACCTCAGCATGTTGCCTAAAGTATTAAGCTATTCGATCAATTCTCAACTGGGCTGGATTGAAACAACTACAGGTAGTTCCCCACAACTACAACCTTTTGGATTTTACTACCTGGAACTTTTGTACACAATTCCGGAAGGTACCATTAATGGAACATCAGATACACTTGAATTGATGCTGACCATTGATGGTAGTGGTATGGACACATCCTATGCTGTTATCCAGTGTTTCGAACAAACATACGTGGGAATTCACGTTCTTGAACCTGCCAACACCACGATACTTTATCAGAATTACCCAAATCCTTGTTCAGATAATACAACGATAGGATATAGACTACATAAAAATTCGGATGTGGTTCTTGAGATCTATGATAAAGGAGGGAGACTTATCTCAGTTCCTGTTAATGACTTCCGTTCAGCCGGATATCATGAAATATATCTGAGTAGTAATGGTTTGGATAATGGGATTTATTATTATGTGTTGAAACAGGACGACATGATAACCGGAAGCAGGTCATTGGTTGTTTTGCATGAATAGAATTGATTATTACTTTTTCCCGTTTGCTATTAATCATTGAGTTGGCAGGGTGTTTTTGTCTTCTGTCTTCCGTCTTTCGTTTTCCAGCTTCCAACTAACCACAGTGAGCACAGAGCAACTTCACAGAGGCCACAAAGAAAAACAACCATTGAGTGATCGAACACACCCGAATCAACAACGCCAAGTGTAATTTAAATAACCATAAAACAATGAAGCCATGAAACCATAAAACCAGTGACACGTTTCCTTCCTTCGTCAGGGAATTCGTCCCTTCACAATAATCGAACAATGAAACTTAAAGACGTGTGTTAACCTTGCTCAGTATCCTGCTTTTCCATTCCCCAAAAACACATTCAGTTATCTTCTCCCTTGCCATTTCCATTAATTTCAGATAAAACCGCAGATTATGCAAACTGGCAATCATGGCTCCAAGGTTCTCGCCGGAAGCGAAGAGATGACGCAGGTAGGCTTTTGAATATTGCTGATCAACAAATGAATCCCCTTCATCATCCAATACGGAAAAGTCATTCTTCCACTTCTCATTTTTAATATTGATGACACCATTCATTGTATAAAGTAATCCATGCCTTGCATTTCTTGTGGGCATAACACAATCGAACATATCAATACCCAGGGCTATACATTCAAGCAGGTTTTCTGGGGTTCCAACACCCATCAGGTACCTGGGTTTTTCCTGTGGCAGAATTGAACATACCAGGTCGGTCATTTCATACATCATCCCGTGGGGTTCCCCTACCGATAAACCGCCAATGGCATTGCCATCTGCATTATATGAGGCAATAAACTCAGCCGATTGTTTTCTCAGGTCAGGGTAAACACTACCTTGCACAATGGGGAAAAGTGTTTGAGGATACCCATATTTATTTTCCGTTTTTTTAAAGCTGTCAATACACCTGTCGAGCCATTGATGTGTAATCTTCATGGAGTTTTTCGCATAATCATATTCACAAGGGTATGGGGTACATTCATCAAAGGCCATAACAATATCGGCACCTATATTACTTTGAATATCCATGACATTTTCAGGGGTAAAGGTGTGATACGATCCGTCAATATGGGATTGAAAGGTAATCCCTTCTTCGGTTAGTTTTCTTTTATGCGAAAGGGAATAAACCTGGTATCCTCCACTGTCGGTAAGTATTGGGCTTGACCAGCCATTGAATTTGTGTAGCCCGCCCGCCTGTTCAATGATGTTTATTCCGGGGCGCAGATAAAGGTGATAAGTATTACCCAGAATGATCTGGGCATTGGTGTCAGAGGAAAGTTCCGGGATATGAACAGACTTAACCGCTCCCTGTGTTCCCACTGGCATAAAAACCGGTGTTTTAATTTGTCCATGCCCGGTCATAAGTTCTCCGACACGGGCACTTGAGGTTTTGTCTTTTGCAACAATGTTGAAATTCATAACAAATTAAAATCCAAAGATAGATTTAATTATGAAAGATTAGATAATTTTGCATACACTTACAATCAGCTTATGCCAGACTTTAATTCTCTTGGATTTCTATTATTTATACTGCTTATAGTATATGCCTGTACTGGTGTAACTCAACTTTTCTTTCACTGGTTCTTTTATTCACGACTGGCATTTTACAAAAAAAAGAAGCAGGTTGAAAAGTTAAAACCGGTTTCTGTTGTTATCTGTGCAAGGAATGAATATTACAACCTTGAAAAGAATCTCCCGTTGATCCTCGAACAGGATTATCCCGATTATGAGGTAATCCTTGTTAATGATGCATCTGACGACGGCTCTGATGAATTGCTAAAATTACTTTCCCAGCAATATAAACACCTCAAGGTTATTAATCTGAATCAGAACCTCAATTTTTTCAGCGGTAAAAAATTCCCTTTGAGTATCGGGATCAAATCAGCAACAAATGATATCATACTCCTAACCGATGCTGATTGCCGGCCGGCTGGTAAACAATGGATAAGACAGATGTCGGCTAATTTTACAGGTCATACTGAGATTGTTCTTGGCTACGGTCCGTATAAAGAAAGGAAAGGATTCCTCAACAGCCTGATCCGCTACGATACGTTTCAAATCGGGATACAGTATTTGTCCCTGGCCCTTTCAGGTAATGCCTATATGGGTGTTGGCCGGAATATGGCTTATGCTAAATCACTATTCTACAGCAACAAAGGATTTACTTCACATTACCGGGTTGCATCAGGGGATGATGACCTGTTTATAAACAGGGCCGCAATCAAAGGGAATACCGGTATAGAAATAGATCCGGGAACATTTACAATTTCAGATCCACACAAAAATCTTGCCGGATGGATAAAGCAAAAAAGAAGGCATCTTTCAACAGGGAAGTTTTACAGAGGAAAATATAAATTTCTGCTTGGTCTTAACATTTCTTCCCTGGCCATATTTTATCTGCTTTTTATCGTCCTGCTTATATTTACCTATCAGTGGTTTATTGTTCTTGCACTTTTTACGGCAAGACTTGCAAGTTATATCCTCATTGTAAAAAAATCAGGTGAGAAGCTTAATGAAAAAAAATTATTAGTATTTTCGCCGATGTATGAGGTTTTGTTGTTGGTTATAAACCTTTTAGTGTCATTTTCTAACCTTTTCATGAGAACAAATAAATGGAAGTAAGACCAAATCTGACGGAAAAGGGAATAAGGGATTACAGATTGGTTCAAAAGGCTGTAAATAAAGGTGATCAGAAGGCCTATGCAGCGTTGATGAACCACTACCGTGATTCATTGTATTTTATGTTATTGAAAATGACAAATAACCCCAATGATGCTGATGATCTTACGATTGAGGCTTTTGGTAAAGCATTTAAGAATCTGCGGCAATACACACCTGAGTTTGCATTCAGTACATGGTTGTTTAAGATAGCCTCCAACAACTGCATCGACTATATTAGGAAAAGAAAGAAAAACACCTTTTCGATGAATGATGGATTTGGCGAACAGAACAACAGCGAATTAGCCAATAACATCCCATCCCTCACCCTTGATCCCGAAGAAAAAGTGATAAAGAAACAGAAGATCAGGTTAATGCATGAGGTTGTGGATAAATTAAAACCCCATTATAAGAAGCTTATCGAATTAAGATACTTCAAGGAATATTCATATGAAGAAATTGCCAAAGAGCTCGACCTTCCACTTGGTACTGTAAAAGCCCAGTTATTCAGGGCAAGGGAATTCTTATACAATATCCTGAAAAACTCACAGGAAAAGATTTAATAACAACACATAAAAGATAATGAAGGAATTAACAGATTTTCAAAAAGCTGTACTTGAAGGTATTCCTGAACAGTTACCTGCAGCATCACTTTATGATGAACAGGCAAGCCATGCACCTGTCAGGAAAGATATACTATCGGTTGACGAAAAACGACTTGCACTCAAAAATGCACTACGCTATTTCCCTGAAAAACATCATCAGTCGCTGGCCGATGAATTTTCCGACGAGCTGAAAAGCTTTGGCCGCATATATATGTATCGTTTTAAGCCCCATTATAAGATCCATGCAAGGACGATCAATGATTTTCCACATCAATCGAAACAGGCTGCAGCCATTATGCTTATGCTCAGTAATAATCTTGACGATGCTGTGGCGCAACACCCCCATGAGCTGATCACCTATGGAGGTAATGGCGCCGTTTTCCAGAATTGGGCACAATACAGGTTAACGATGAAGTACCTGGCAGAAATGACCGATGAGCAAACCCTTGTACTTTATTCAGGGCATCCCATGGGATTATTCCCATCTCATCATGATGCCCCGAGGGTTGTGGTTACCAATGGCATGGTCATCCCGAATTATTCCAAACCAGATGATTGGGAGCGGTTTAATGCCCTGGGTGTTTCACAATACGGGCAGATGACGGCAGGTTCCTTTATGTATATCGGGCCACAGGGTATTGTTCATGGAACAACAATTACAGTATTAAATGCCGGCAGAAGATTGCAACAGGGTGAGGAAGGCCTGGCCGGAAAACTTTTTATTAGTTCCGGGTTGGGTGGTATGTCAGGTGCCCAGGCAAAAGCTGCAGTAATTGCTGGAGCTATTGGTATTATTGCAGAAGTAAATCCAAAAGCTGTTGAAAAAAGACATGAACAAGGCTGGGTAGATGAGGTATTTACCGATCTCAATGAGTTGCTGGCAAGAATATATGAAGCCAGGAATAACAAAGAAGCTGTTTCGATTGCCTACCAGGGAAACATTGTTGATTTGTGGGAAAGGCTTGCCCGTGATGAAATTTATGTTGAACTCGGATCGGACCAAACTTCACTGCATAATCCCTGGGCGGGAGGATACTATCCGGCTGGAATGAGCTTTGAGGAATCTAACAGGATGATGACTGCTGACCCCGAAAAATTTAAAGAAGAGGTTCAGAAATCACTGATCAGGCAGGTGGCAGCAATAAACAAGCTGACTGCCAGGGGCATGTATTTCTTCGATTATGGTAATGCTTTTTTGCTTGAGTCGGGTCGGGCAGGAGCTGATATTATGAAAGCTGATGGAAATTTCAGGTATCCTTCTTATGTACAGGATATCATGGGACCCCTGTGTTTTGATTATGGGTTCGGCCCATTCAGGTGGGTATGTACTTCTTCCGATCCTGATGATTTAAGCTTAACAGATAAAATTGCTGGTGATATTTTAGAGGAAATGGCATCAGAGGCTCCTGAAGAGATAAAACAGCAATTAAATGATAACCTGAGATGGATCAGGGCCGCTGAGGAAAACAAAATGGTTGTTGGCTCACAGGCCAGGATATTGTATGCCGATTGTGCAGGAAGGATAAAAATTGCTGAAGCCTTTAATAAAGCCATTAAAGAAGGAAAGATAAAAGCACCTATCGTACTTGGCCGAGATCACCACGATGTATCAGGTACCGATTCCCCTTACCGTGAAACTTCAAATATATATGATGGTTCCCGGTTCACTGCCGATATGGCTATACAAAACGTAATTGGTGATTCGTTCAGGGGAGCAACCTGGGTATCCATCCATAATGGTGGTGGTGTTGGCTGGGGCGAGGTGATCAATGGTGGTTTTGGAATGGTACTCGATGGATCAGATGATGCCGATCGCCGGCTCAAATCCATGTTGTACTGGGATGTAAATAATGGCATCGCCCGAAGAAGCTGGGCCCGGAATGATGGCGCCATGTGGGCGATTGAAAGGGCCATGGAAAATGAATCCGGTTTGAAGGTAACAATTCCGAATATAGCGGATGATAGTCTGCTGGGAAAATATTTTTAACATCCGCTAGCGTAATAAGAATTTCCTGCTTTTTCTTTTAATGCTTGATGTTAGCTTCAAGGATTAACATATTTCTGCTCTGGTAAGAAATTTATTATATTTGACATATCATTATGGCTATATATGATGATAATCTTTAACATACTAAAATTTTGTATATTTTGAACAGGGGGATTCATAGAGTATATCTGGTTACCTTATCATTAATTGTACTTTTTACATTAATAGCCCTGATTTATTTCGGCACATCGTATTATTCGGTTATTCTCGAGGAAAGATTTTTCCATACTGATCATCAAATTCTCAAGCCAAGTGGAAATATCGGCCATGGGTTAGGTGTCGTCGGATCACTTTGCATGATTTTCGGGGTGGGTGCCTATATGGCAAGAAAAAGATTTCGGTCACTGTCGCGATTGGGACTGTTAAAACACTGGCTCGAGTTTCATATTTTTCTTTGCACACTTGGGCCTATCATGATATTGTTTCATACTTCATTCAAATTCGGCGGCCTGGTAGCTATTAGTTTCTGGAGCATGGTTGCGGTTTTTATTAGTGGAATCATAGGCAGGTTTATTTATATCCAGATCCCCAGAACCATTGAAGGGCGTGAAATGAGCCTTAATGATATACGCACTGCAAAGGTGGATATTGGAGAAACATTGAAAAATAAATACAGGCTTGATGAAGGAAGCTTTGAGCTCATTGAAAGATTCATAAACCAGAAATTTAATAAGGATTCCGGCAGTGTCAGTTCACCTTCAATTGATAAACATCATTCCGGTAATTATTCACTGCGTCAGATTAAATCGCTTTTAAATGAGAATAAGATTCCCCGTAAGGATACTAAAAGAATCCTTAAATTGATTAAGGATGATATTTCACTCAGCAGGAAAATAAAACGGCTTGACACCATGCAAAAACTTTTTAAATACTGGCATGTGGCTCATTTACCTTTTGCAATGGTAATGCTGATTATTATGATTATCCATATTGTTGTTACGATTGTTTTTGGCTATCGCTGGATTTTTTAATGATGGAACCGGTTTACGAGAAAATATTAATCTATACCCTTGTTGCATTTTTGTGTTTAATTGTTGTTGTAATCTATTTGCTAAGAGAGCGGAAGAAATCAAGAATTGTTGAAGGCAAAATAAAGAAAGCCAAAGAGGAGGGACTTCATGAACCGGTATCCCTTCACCCGGTAGTTGATAAAAACAGCTGTATTCAGACAGGGGCCTGTATTTCTGCCTGTCCGGAAAAAGACATTCTGGGAATAGTAAAAGGAAAAGCAACAACTATTAATGCTTCTCAATGCATAGGTCATGGAGCCTGCTTTCATGCCTGTCCTACTGAGGCGATAACACTCTGTATAGGTACAGAAAAACGTGGTGTTGAACTGCCGCATGTGAACCAGAATTTTGAAACCAATATTCCAGGCATTTATATTGCCGGTGAACTGGGGGGTATGGGTTTAATTAAAAATGCCGTGGAGCAGGGAAAGCAGGCGGTTGAGAATATTATGAAAACGATGAAGAAGGAAACTGGACCTGCTTATGATCTCATCATTGTAGGTGCCGGACCTGCTGGCATTGCTGCTTCCCTCACAGCAAAAAAACACCAGCTTAATTTCTTAACTATTGACCAGGACACCCTGGGCGGAACAGTATTTACCTTCCCAAGGTCAAAGATCGTGATGACGTCAGCAATGGATCTTCCACTATATGGCAAGGTGAAACTTTTTGAAACCAGTAAAACAGAGTTGCTTGACTTATGGGCAAAGGTGTTGATGAAAAACAATATATCCATAACAGAAAATACTAAAGCAGAGGCACTGGTTAAGGAGCATGAATATTTTAAGATCTCTACTTTAAATGGGAAGGAATATACCACCAGTAAAGTTTTACTCACAATTGGCCGTCGTGGCACCCCCCGAAAATTAAATATACCCGGGGAAGTTATGGAGAAGGTAGCCTACAGATTATTGGAACCCGAAGAAATAAATGGAAAGGATATTGTTGTTGTCGGGGGTGGTGATTCGGCCATTGAAGCGGCATTGTCGCTTTGTAATCAAAACAAAGTGACACTGACATACCGCAAAGATGTTTTTAGCAGAATTAAACCAAAGAACAGAAGTAAGATTACTGATGCCATTGAAGATGGATTGATTGATATAAAATTTAACTCTAACCTCAGCAGTATTGAAAAGGATTGCGTAAAGCTTTCGATGGAAGACAAAAGTGAGGATGTTAAAATCAAAAATGACCTGGTGTATATTTTTGCTGGGGGAGAGTTACCAACTCAATTTCTCCAGAAAATTGGTTTACAAATCACAAAAAAATATGGAGAGGCTATTTTAAAACATTCATAAAATTAAATGATGAGACAAACATCAAAATATTAATGAAAAAAGGAATTAAAATATTTATTACAACATGTTTATTTATTCTGCTTGTTATTAATATTGCATTATCACAGATTTCGCCAGGTGACCTTGCCGAAGTACATGCACATCTTGAAGGCATCTCCAATTGTACAAAATGCCATGAATTGGGAAAGCAGGTAACGAATGAGAAATGTCTTGATTGCCACAAACCTTTAAAGACCAGGATTGATTTAAATAAGGGTTATCATTCCTCAACAGAAGTAGCAAATGTTGCATGCGTTAAATGCCATAATGACCACCATGGAAGAAAATTTCAAATCATACGTTTTGAACCCGACACTTTTAATCATCAGCTTGCAGGTTATGAGTTATTGGGTAAACATAAAGGGATTAATTGCATTGATTGCCATAAAAAAGAATTTATAACAGATAAGCAAATAAGGGATAAGAAATATACTTATCTGGGGCTCAATACCGAATGCCTGACCTGCCATGAAGATTATCATCAAAATACGCTCTCTGCCAGTTGCTCAGAATGCCACAATTTCGAATTATTCAAACCTGCTGTAAACTTTAATCATAATAATACTGATTATCCCCTGCTGGGAAAACATTCAAACCTTGAATGTGAAAAATGTCATAAAATCATAACAAGAAATGGTGAGAGATTTCAGGAATTTTCCGGTATTCAATATAACAATTGCACCTCCTGTCATACCGATGTTCATAACAATCAGTTTGGTCAGAATTGCACACAATGCCATACCGTTGAATCATTTCATGTTATTAAGGAGTTAAATAATTTCAACCATAACAAAACCAGGTATCCTCTTGAAGGTAAGCATCAAATGGTAGAATGCAAATCATGCCACAAAACAAGATATACTGATCCCCTTGCTTTTAACCGGTGCACCAATTGTCACGAAGATTATCACGAAAATCAATTCAGGAGAGGGGATGACTCACCCGATTGTTCTGATTGCCACAGTGTATCCGGATTCGCGGGATCATCATTCACCGTACAGCGACATGAGAAAAGCAGCTTTCCACTGGAGGGTGCACACCTGGCTACGCCATGTTTTGCATGCCACAAAAAAACTGATAAATGGAGTTTCAGGAATATCGGTGAACGATGTGTGGATTGCCATGAAGATATACATGATGAAATAATTGATAAGAAATATTATCCCGATGCAAATTGTGAGAGTTGTCATGAGGTATCCTTGTGGAGGAAGATAAATTTTGATCACTCTATAACCGAATTTGAACTTCTGGGGGCTCACAAACAACAGTCATGCAGGTCATGTCATTTTATACCCGGAACCGGTGGCAGTGTTAATCAACAATTCAATGGATTATCTACAGCCTGTACAAATTGCCACACAGATATACATTACGGGCAATTTGATGTTGAGGGGATCTCTGATTGCCTGCGATGTCATGAATTTGAGAACTGGAACGCAGAAAAATTTGATCATAACAACACCGATTTTCCCCTGGACGGAAAACACAAAGATGTTTCCTGCGAAAAGTGTCATAAAGAAATGAAACAAAATGAGTATATTTATGTTCAATACGAAATAACAGACCACCGATGCGAAGCATGTCATTAATACTGGTTATCCTTGTTATGATAACACTTAGTTTTCAGGATACGGAATCTCCACATGGGAAGGACTTTGAATTCAGTTGCAAGCTGTGCCATAGTACAAAAGGTTGGAAGCTCGATAAGGGGATTTATGCTTTTAATCATAACCTGACTCAATTTCCTCTAATTGGTCAGCATGAGGTTATTAATTGCAGAATGTGTCATATATCACTGGTGTTTTCTGAAGCAGAAACAGAATGTGCCGCATGTCATACAGACATGCATAACCAGACCGTTGGAATGGACTGTGCACGCTGTCATACCCCGCATTCCTGGATAGTCACCAATATTACCGAAATTCATCAACTGGGTCGCTTTCCACTTCTTGGGGCCCATTATACTGCCGAGTGCCGTGATTGTCATCCTTCAGCAAGTTCACTTCGATTTGAACCACTTGGTATAGCATGCTTCGATTGTCATAGTGAAGATTATAATGCAGCTACAGATCCAGATCATGTCCAGGGAAATTTCTCAATAAATTGTGTTGAATGCCATAGCCTCTACGCATTTACATGGACAGGGGAGGGTATCAACCATAATTTTTTCCCGCTTACTGAAGGACATGCCATTGCAGATTGTTTTCAATGTCATACCCCGGGAGGTGATTATTCGAATATTTCACCTGAATGTTTTTCCTGTCACCAGGACGAGTACAACACGACCCAAAACCCGAATCATGCGCTTGCCGGATTATCAACAAATTGCAATGAATGTCATTCCACAGCCCCGGGCTGGAAACCTGCTGACTTTCATACCCACGATGGCCTGTATTTTCCAATATACTCGGGCAAGCACAATGGTGAATGGAACAGTTGCACCGAATGTCACTTAAATCCGTCAAACTATACACAATTCACCTGCATCGATTGTCATGAGCACAATAAACCCGATATGGATGATGAGCATGATGATGTAGGTGGTTATCTTTATGAAAGCATGGCCTGCTTTGATTGTCATCCAACCGGGGATGCGGAAGAGAGTTTCAATCATAACCTTTCCAACTTCCCGCTTACCGGTGCACATATAACAGCCGAATGTATCAGTTGTCATGCAAATGGATATTCCGGTACGCCAACACAATGTTTCGCATGTCATGAAATCGAATTTAACCAGACAACCAATCCAAACCATATCGAGATAGGATTAACAACAAACTGTGATGAATGTCATTCAACAATACCTGGCTGGACCCCTGCCTTATTTGACATTCACAACGAATATTACGTTTTAATAGGAGCGCACAGTGTTATTTCTAATGATTGCTTTGCATGCCATGGTGGAAATTATACCAGCACGCCCAACAGTTGTGTCGGGTGTCACCTGGATGATTATAATCAAACGACAGATCCTCCACATCAGGCAGCTCAATTTAGCACCGAATGTGAACTCTGCCATTCACAAATGGCCTGGGAGCCTTCCACTTTTGACCATGATAATCAATATTTTCCGATTTATAGCGGTTCACACAACGGAGAATGGAATACCTGCAATGAATGTCATATCAATCCAGGTAACTATGCCATTTTCAGTTGTATTGATTGTCATGAACACAATCAGGCGGATATGGATGATGAACACAGTGACGTGAGCGGATATGAATATAATAGCCCGGCATGTCTTGAATGTCATCCCGATGGTGAATCAAAACACCTGGGACATCTCAGGAATTTCAAATGATATTAAAATAATGACAATGAGGCATATTTTATTGGTATTATTATTGCTTTCCTTGAGTCAGGCATTGTTGGGTCAATCAGATGAAAAGCTATTAATAGGGGAGGTGAGTTATATTACCTCACAGAATGTATATGTAAGGTTTGCTTCTACAGAAGGAATTAACACAGGTGATACTATATTTATCCAGCAGAACGAAAATTATATGCCGGTTTTAATAGTTCAGAATTTGTCTTCCATTTCATGTGTTTGTATCCCAATCTCACAAATACAATTATCTGTTACCGAAAAGCTGGTAGCATGGCATAAATCCGCATCAGTAGAAGATACTGAAATAGAAACCCCTCAAAAAGATCCTGACATAAAGCCCCCTGAACCGATCGTTCAGAAAACAACAGAGCCAGTCGAAGGTACGATACAGAAAACGATGAAACCTGAACCGAAAATTAACGGCCGCATCTCCATTTCCTCTTACTCAAATTTCTCAAATGCCGGAATTTCAAGTACCCAGCGGATGAGATATGTCTTTTCATTGAATGCAGATAATATTGGCCATTCCGGTCTGTCTTTTGAGTCTTACTTTTCATTCAGTCACAGAAACAATGAATGGGAAGAAATAAAAGATAATATTTATAATGGGCTAAAGATTTACAACCTTGCCCTGAACTATAATTTCAACAATGATATTAATCTGTGGTTTGGCAGGAAGATAAATCCCAAGGTGTCGAATGTCGGAGCTATTGACGGGCTCCAGTTTGAAAAGAAATTTGGCGAATTTACCACCGGGATTATCGTGGGTTCAAGGCCTGACTGGCAGGATTACAGTTTTAACTTTGATCTGTTCCAGGCGGGAGTCTATTTTAGCCATGAGCTAAATAATGATCGTGGCAATATGCAATCAACCCTTTCATTTTTTGAGCAGGAAAACAACTGGAAAACCGATCGGCGTTTTATCTATTTTCAGCATGCAAACAGGCTTATTAAGAAAGTTTATTTCTTCGGATCCGGTGAAATAGACCTGTATAAAAAGGTAAATGACACCAAGGAAAACACATTTAAATTATCCAACCTATATTTATCAATAAGATACCGAATATTCAGACAACTATCCTTATCGGTTTCCTACAGTGCAAGAAATAATCTTATCTATTACGAGACATATAAAAGTTTTATTGATAAGCTCCTTGAAACAGAGACTTTGCAAGGATTCACAGTATCGGTTAATTACCGCCCCATTACCCGAATGTCGATAGGTGCAAGAGCAGGTTATCGTTATCGTGCTCAGGATCTCAAACCATCCCGCAACTTATATACATATATCAGTTTTAGCAGGATACCGGTAATTAATACCGCGGCTACCATTTCTGCAACATTCTTGGAAACAAGTTATATTTCAGGGAGGGTTTATGGGATTCATCTTTCCCATGACCTGATATCGGGAATATTATTTGCAGGGTTGAGTTACAGGTATATTGATTATAATTTTTATCATGAGGAGATTCCTGTTGCACAGCATAGTCTTGATATCAATCTGAACTGGAGGTTCTTAAAGACATTCTTTATGTCGCTGAATTATGAGTCTGCATTTGAAAATGAAATTACCTTTAACCGGCTGTATATAAATCTCACCAAAAGATTTTGAAGCCGGGACATGAATGGTAGCCCACATGTTTAATGGATTTTTTGCCTGGATGCTTCTTCCATGATGACATTGTACTTATACCCTGAACCGAAATCCTTTTCAACAGCGATGGTTCCTTTAAATGTGACAATTTCATCCCTTTGAAAATCTACAGGATCTGTTGTTGTAACAGTAAGGTCAAAATTGCCGTCATAGTCTGTACCATCCTGCAAATGTATCCAGTGGCGTTCCATAATGTTCTTATTGATCTTGACAACCTGACCCCTGACGATTACCTGTTCACCATTGTATTTGTTTTTATTCCTGAACAGTTCCTCGATAGATATTCCCCCTTTTACTGGTTCAACAATTATATTATCAAGGCTCTGGGATATCTTATGATCGTGAGGATCGGCTGTTGTTGTACCCGGTATATTTTTTACCGGATGGTCATATAATTCCTGGATAAACAAAACAGTATCAAAGTTTCGTTGCAACTGCTTACTCTCAAAATTGGTCATTTCCATTGCATCTTTATAGTAATAGGTTGCACCAATCTCAACCGGTCGTGCTGTAATTGCCGCCCAATATTCCCTGCCGTCTTCATCAAACCTGACATAGGTATAGGTGCCTGCATCCAAAGTTTCCATTGCAATAACTTTATGGCCCTGGCTACCAATCACATTTTGCAATGCCTCTTCATATGTTGGGGTAGTTTTTTCAGGTATTTGTTTTCTGTCGGAACTACATGACCAGAAAGCCATGATTAATACGGATATAAATATTAGTATTCTCATAGGTTGGTTTTAATATATTTAGTCAAGGGCAAAAGTATTCATTTTTCTTAGAGGGAAATACCATCATAATTGTAAGGTTTATAAGGAGAAAAGACATGTATGATAAATTCCCATAAGAAAGAAAAACTGCAAAGGCTGAGATTCGAAGTGATTACTCTGTGGCTCTTAGGGGTCTCAGCGGTTAAACAAAAAAGGCACCAATCTAAATTAGTGCCTTATTCTTTACCTGTGTTCTCAGTGTCAAAACCTACCGCTGCAATACGATCTTCTCAAACACCTCCTGTCCACCAACATTGGCTTTTACCAGGTACAATCCATTTCTATACCTGCTCAAATCAAATTCAATATTATTGGAACCTTTTTCAACGGTCAATTGTTTTGAATCAATAATCCTTCCGGTTAAATCCAGTACCTCTATATTGATCATGCCCTCAACCAGGCTATTAATCATTATATTCACATTGTCAATAACAGGATTGGGATACAGCGCTATTGTGGTATTGGATATGTTCTCATCTACCCCAACAAAGCTTGCATATTCAAACTGATTGTAATCCATAGAACCAAATGCCGTACCTTGCAAGATGATATCAGAGCCAATATGAATGTTAAAGAATCCCTGTCCCTGTAATCCATCACCACCTGAATCATATATAAAAAAAGTATAACAATCTTCAACATCGAAAGAGTAATTCTCGTTGATAAATTGACCCGGCTCGGTATAATCCCCTCCGGAATGTACAATATCACCATTAGAATTAACTATTTCCCAGCTTGTTTCTTCGGGATAATCATCCAGCCGCATGGTAAGGGTAACCTGGTTATCAGTGACAAGTGCCTTATCGATAATCGTAAGTAATGTGTCATTTTTCGGATACTCATCAGTCTGTCCATTTGGTTGTTCAACATATACCACAAATTGATTCTCATCAATTAAGGTGAATGTGAATTCAGGAAGCTCAATGACATCCCTCTCCAATGAACCAAGGCTACCAGTCCAATCATGAGTAAAAATTTCTTCACCATTCACATGGTATTTGATGGTAGCTGAAGTTAATTCATCCTGGCCATTATTCCTGAGTGTTACCTCCGGTTTTAATATTCCTGTACAATTATCTCCGCCAAAACCTCCAACACTTAGTACTTCCGCATCATTATTGTAAATTGGAACAATGGGATCAATAGAGCTATTTACTGCCTGATGAATGTCTTTGTTACCGTCATTCTGAATAAATCCAACAGCAGCAAGTTCATCATTTTCATAAACATTGGCAAGCTCCCATGATTCTTCCAGTATCATATAGTCGCCAGTTGTAAAATTTGGCAATGCCGTGCCGCTGGCTGTAGGAAGCATTTTCTTCATCACATTATAAAAATCAGTCTCCCCGTTAGTTCCCGGAGGACTGCTGAAATGTATATGTTTCTCAATGATCACCATCTGTGCAACCAGGTCACCATTTACATCATCTGTGGCTTCAATTAACATCGTCACATATATGTAGTCTTCACCCGGGGATAATTCATGGTGGAACTGCATGTTGAATGGTGAAGGCTGCGAGGATGCACTATTGATCAAACCCTGGCCAACAGATCCAGGATTCCCTGCCCAGTAAGTACCATCAATCTGTACGTGTGGCACAGAATTTACACTGTAATAGTTTCTTCTTGCGTTATTATCAACGGTATTATGATGATACATGGGATCGTTACCAGGTGCAGGCCAGCTCATGTGATATTTGATCGATGTGATCTTATCAGCATTTGAATTTAACAGCGCATCAAATCCTGGATTAATCTGTCCACATGGCCCACAGGTTGAACTGGTATATTGTTCGGCAAGAGACATTCTTTGTGACTGAGCAAAGATGAAACTTGCAGAAACAATGAAAACAAGGATTAAAAAAACAGTTTTTTTCATGCTTCAAATTTTTTAATTGAGGATTGAAATTTTCTCTGTTTGTGCGTAACCATTCACACTCAGGCTAATGAAATAAACACCATTCTTAAGATCATGGGTGTTGATTTCAATGTTCTGTAAACCTGCATCAAACTGTTTCACAGGAATGGTGTAAACCAGTTCTCCAACCATATTAAAAATTTCAACACTTACATCAGCAAGTTCTGTAATTGTAAATCCGAGGTTTGTAACTCCACGGGCAGGATTAGGATAAACGCTCATCTCATAATCAAAAGCCAGTTCCGGAATTCCAACAAATCCTCCGGCACCGAATTGAATGGATTCTTCTGCACCAAAGCTGGTTCCCTGAATAATTACAGTGTTACTACCATAATATAACATGTAAAAACCCGGCGTACTTAAACCATCTTCCCCGGAATCGTAAATATTGAAGGTGTAGCAATCCTGTAGTGCAAATTCAAAGGTTTCCATGATCATCTGGCCAGGATCGGTATAATTTCCACCTGAGAAAACTATCTGCCCATCAGAATCCAAAACATCCCATGAAGTCTCTTCAGGGTTACCATCCAGTTTAAGCATTAGTTTAACCTCAAGAGGTGTAGGAAAGGCTCCTGTAAATGGTTCCGAATCTTTAGTATCATTATCAGGATATTCATCCTGTTCCCCATTGGGATCAAGAGATGTTACTACGACAATATTTTCATCCTCAAGAACAAATGCGATCTCAGGGAGTTCAACATCAGCAGTCTCGGTAAATTCAAGACTTCCAGTCCAGTTATAGGTAAAAACTTCACCCCCGTTTACATTGTATTCCAATGCCAGACTTGTAAGTGTTTCCTCACCATTATTTCTGATTTTGGCAATGGGTGATACTGTTTCTGAACAGTTCTCAACCGGGACATTCCTGATGGCATCAACGGAAGCATTGTAGTTAAAAGCTGGTGGAAATTCAGTTAATGCCAGCTTGGTTGCCTGAAGGCACTCTTTTGTACTATTGTCCTGCACAAAGGCTACAATTTCCATCTCTTCAAAATTCCAGTCATCTTCAAGGGAAAACTCAAGTTCTACAATCTGAACATCACCACCTGAAAAATCAAGTGTTGTACCATTATGGCTTGGGACCATCAAACGTTCAACAAAGTTTAATTCATCCATACCCTGCCAGCTCTCTTCAATGTGAGATTCGGTAACTGCAAACTGAAGCTTCAGGTTACTTCCTGAATATGCAGCTACCTTTTCAACGGTGATTGTAGCCGCATAATCGGTTACGCTGTAAAGCTCTCCCTCAACATCGACAGTAAATGATGAATTAATGGCTTTTCTCTGGTTATATCTGGGAAGATATTGGGAATACATGCTCTGGGTTGCGCTGCCACCAACTACTTTTAAGGTGCCATCAAATACAGCTGTTGGAAACCCGGTGATGTTGTAATAACTTATTCTGCTTGTTGATGCAGCATTTTGATATGCATCGCCTGAATGATATTCAATAATGGCAACATCATGTCCGTTTGCAATAAGATCATCAGCGCCCATTGCTGATCCTGGACAATACTGACACCATGTGCCCGTGCCTATTTCAACAACAACCATTTCCCTTTCAACCTGGGCAAACATAGTTACGGTAGCAAGTACCATTAGAGTGATTAAAATTGTGCGTGTTTTTTTCATGTCTATTTCGATTTAATTTTAGGATGTAAAAATATAGATTTTTAAATTGTTATTCCCTGTTTTGCAAAGATTTCCCTTAAAAATACCTGAATTTAACATATCGTTAAGAACTGTTAAAATTATATTAAACAGACAACCTTCGGGTCCTTTTGGTTGTCAATGTATTTGAGTTTGATTTGAATTATTTAGAAAATTAAATATAAATCTTTGTACTTTTGTACGGTTTTTGTATGTAGAAGGATAAGTTCAATTTAAAATTTACTATTATGAAGAAACGATTACTCTTATTGATTACCGGAATTGCTTTATCTGTTTTTGTTGCCGGACAAAGCAGTTTCACGCTTTCACATCCCTCTGGTGGAGAAATTATCCATGGAGCCACACTGGCCTATATTGGTGAGTTAACTACATCAATGCTTGAATCACCTGTTTATGTTACAAATAATACTGCAGAAACAAAATTTGTGCTGGTCAAGAAAGTTATATTGCAGAATGTTGAAAATTCTGTAAATACTTTTTGCTGGGCAGAGCAATGTTATGGGCCCGATACCTATGTTTCACCCAATGCAGATGAGATTCCTCCCGGGGCAACAGCAACTGATTTTGTAGGAGAATATTCCCCAGTCAATACCGAGGGGATTGCTACCATTATGTATGTCTGGTTCGACAGAGATGATATCAATGATTCAACTTATGTAATCGTTCATTTTAATACTGCAGCAGAAAAGAAACTTGCAATAACCGATAAAATGGGTAACTTCATTGACGGCAATACAGTTACACTTACTGCCATTGATGAATCCACGCTTGATTTTATGGATGCCAGGATTATTAATTTCAGGTATGGTGTTGTTGATACCAAGGTCATGAAGATGATCGAAAGCGGGGATACTATCCCTGGAAGCACCAATGAAATATACTGGGATAAACAATACAGCCCTGATGTTTATGAGACTGATGCTGTTTCACTTGATACCGCTGAAGTATTTTACGGTTTCAAAGGGATGTATAATGCCCACGATCAAAACGGTACCTCAACGATTGGTTATAAGATTTTTGATGCAAATGATGCTGAGAACTCTGTAATGGTCACCGTGGTTTATGATATCCAGGGGCTGGGAATTAGCAATCCTGAATCAATTGCTGAGGTTTCAAATCCTTATCCCAACCCGGCAAACAACATGGTGAACTTCAATGTTAATATCAAAAAAGCTTCACACGATATCAAAATTATCATCAGAAATCTGCTTGGTGCCAAGGTAAAAGAAACAATGCTGAACAGTAATTCAGAGCAGGTAAGTATTAACACAGGTGATCTTACGGAAGGTTTGTATGTTTATTCACTTGTGATTGACGATCGTGCCGTTTCTACCAATAAACTTGTGGTAAGGCACTAAGAATAAAAGTATTTTAGTTTCAATTAATCCCGGCATGTCCTGTCGGGATTTTTTATTTCTTTTTTCGAATAAAGAATTTGGTTAATGGAACAAGCAGGTAAACATAGGCTGATTCATCGGCAATAACAAATGATAACCCTACAGCAATAACCGAAACCACGATAAATGCTATGGTGTTTTGTTTGCCCCTGCTAAAAATAACATCTCCGATATTTTCTTTAGCAAGTTTTTTGCTCCCAAAAGCATAATTCCAGTGAAAGAGGTAAAGTACTGCAATTATCAACATATTCAGGTTAAAGTATAAACTGGCCATCCAGTCATCCGGGAAATCCCCCTTCAGGGAAGTAGTAAATGGCACAAGACAGATGAATACCAACGTGCCTATATTAATCCAGATATGCTTATGAGTGGTTGATTTAAGATAAATAAGCTGACGGTTATTGATTATCCAGAACATGGCAAGTAATACAAAACTGATGACGTATGTGGAGAGTTGGTTTAACTGGCTTAAAAGAACCTGGTGTAAAGCTTCGCCACTAAGGTTTAAATCCTTGTCAGGAATATCGATAGTTAATACCAGAAGGGTCATAGCGATTGCAAATACGCCATCAGTCAAGGCTTCAAGGCGCCTTAAATTTAAGTTGCCGGGTAAATCATTTTTCATGACAAAGAAATTTTAGTAAAGATAAAAAAGATATGAAGCTTACTTCAAATGGTGTTTTTATAACCGCAAAGCACGCTAAGATACGCAAAAACATTTGTGTGCTTTCGGTTTGTAAAACTTAGAAGATAGCTATGTAAAACCGCTTAGCGGATTCTATTACAGGTCTTAGTCAATATTAAACGCCTTCTTAATTTCATCAACATAATCGAGTTTTTCCCAGGCAAAGAACTCAACTTTCTTGAATGTCTTCATTTCTCCATTCATCTCCTTAGTATAGGTGTCTTTATCCTTATGTTGCACTTCAACTTCCTCAAAATAATGGTCGCGGCCAAAATGACCGTATGATGCCGTCCTTTCAAAAATAGGATTTTTAAGGCCGAAGCGCTTAATGATTGAATAAGGCCTTAGATCAAAGATTTTCTTAATTTTTTCTGCAATGAAGCCATCAGTGAGTACATCGCCTTCAGCATCCTTTACTTTTGCCGAATTGAAAGTATTCACAAAAACACCAACAGGTTCGGCAACGCCTATCGCATAAGCTACCTGAACAAGCATCTCATCAGCTACACCGGCAGCCACCATGTTTTTTGCAATATGACGCACGGCATAGGCAGCCGACCTGTCAACTTTTGAAGCATCTTTTCCAGAAAAAGCACCACCTCCATGTGCACCTCTTCCGCCGTAGGTGTCAACAATAATCTTTCTACCTGTAAGACCGGTATCACCATGAGGACCTCCTATGACAAACTTACCTGTTGGGTTTACCAGAAGCTTGTAATCATTGTTGTCAAATAATACTTTAATTCGGTCAGGTAGTGTTTTCTTAACCCTTGGAATCAAGATATTACGTATATCTTCTTCAATCTTTGCCAGCATCTTCCCATCCTCATCAAATTCATCGTGCTGTGTTGATACAACTATTGTATCTATTTTCAACGGACTACCGTTATCATCATATTCAACGGTAACCTGTGATTTTGAATCAGGGCGGACATAATTCATCTTTTTCCCTTCTCTTCTTATGGCAGCCAGTTCCTGCAAAAGTATATGTGCAATTTCAACAGGCATGGGCATATAGTTGTCCATTTCTGTTGTTGCATAGCCAAACATCATCCCCTGGTCGCCGGCGCCCTGCTCGGTTTTCTTCTTTCGTTCAACACCCTGTGAAATATCTGGAGACTGTTCATGCAAGGTAGAAATGACCCCGCATGAATTATAATCAAAACGATAGGCAGCATTGGTGTAGCCAATCCTTCTGATCACTTCACGGGCAATCCGCTGGACATCCACATATCCGCGTGTTTTTATTTCTCCGCTACAAAGGGTCAGCCCGGTAGTAACCATTGTTTCACAGGCTACTTTTGAGTCCGGATCCTGTTTTAGTAATTCATCAAGTATGGCATCGGAAACCTGATCTGCAACTTTGTCAGGATGCCCTTCAGAAACTGATTCTGACGTAAATAAATATCCCATATATCAATTTATTTTTAAAAGTTAATAACAATTGTTAAGTGGAATCTGTTGACTGGTAGGTTAAATACTGTTTTAGCATATTTTTTATGTGGTTGCAATCAGTCAAATCTATCCACTGCGGCAAAAATAGAAAAATTATTTATTCATCAATAGAATTATTTATTTTTTGTCAACTGCTGGAAAACCGATTCCAGGCTTCTGGTCTCCTTATTCATTGCCAGGACTGTTATTTTGTTCTTAACGGCAAGATTGAAAATCTCCGGCCTGATATCTGACTCCGCATCCGTTTCAATTTCCCAGGTTTTTTTGTTGTCGGTTTTCAGGTTCTTAACCCCTTTAATATTCTGTAATAATTCAATATTAATCTCTTTGTCGAATTCAACACTGATAACCCCAATATCAGAACTTGTATCTGATAATCGTTCTGTCCTGTCATCAGCAATTATTTTTCCCTGGTTGATAATAATGGCCCGGTCGCACAGCGCTTCCACTTCCTGCATAATATGTGTGGAAAAGATAATGGTTTTCTCTTTCCCTATTTTCCTGATCAATTCCCTGATCTCTACAATCTGATTGGGATCAAGCCCCGATGTTGGCTCATCAAGTATTAAAACATCCGGATCGTGGATCAAAACCGCTGCAAGGCCAACACGCTGACGATAGCCTTTTGACAGTGCTCCGATTTTTTTACCCTGCTCTAATCCCAATCCAGTGATATCGATAATATCTGCAACTCTCTTCCTTATATCTTTCAAATGATGAATGCCTGAAATAAACGACAGATATTCCTTCACATACATATCCAAATAAAGCGGATTGTTTTCCGGGAGATAACCTACATGTTTTCTAACACTGACAGGATCATCAAGGACATCATATCCATGAACAAATGCTTCTCCGGAAGTAGGGGGGATAAAGCAACTGATAATTTTCATCAGGGTGGATTTGCCGGCGCCGTTAGGGCCCAGTAAACCAACAATTTCCCCCTGGCTTATTCTGAAAGAAACATCATCCAGGGCTTTCTGAACAGCATAGATTTTTGTTATATTCTTAACTTCAACAGACATGCCAAATAAACATTTTCTTCAGGCAGCGAAATTAATAAAATAAAGATCAGAACATCAACTCTTTCTTCTGACGTAAACAATAACGGCCACAACAAACAATAATTGCCCGGCTGTAAATAATAGCCAGTTGAATTCTGAAGGCACATATAAGGATGCCCTTTCGAGGATATTTTCAGAGCTTCTGTAAGAAATCAAATCCATGAAACTGAATTCCTTCATCATATATCCAACATAGTCCGACATATAAGTAATCAGTGTAATGATCGATCCGATGATCAACAACAGCCACACGATGATGCCTGGACTTGCTTTACCCTGGGTATTCGACTTATGAATTAGCCCAATTGCAAGGGCAATCATGATGAGTGAGTTGATGATGGGTGCCATTACCGGTCCGACCCACGTAAAAGGGATCAGGAATAAAATATCCCAGGTCAGGAATGATTCCGGCCAGCCAAGAAGCAATTTCAGGAATACATAATAGAAAATATCCCAGACGGCAAAAGCCAGCAGGAAAAAAGCAAACTTCTCAATGGCTTTTTTACCAACGATAATACCAATACAACATAGCATAATAATGGTTGCGGCTTCACGGATGATCTCTGTAATGCCGATGTCATTATCGATAACAGTTAGTGGAAATTCAAATCCATTGGGATAATAAATCGCCCTGAGATAAACGACAACAGAACTTTCGAGAAATGCCATACTTATTGCAAAAAGCACTACCCATGATATATTTCGATAAACTGGAGTCATATAAAAAAGTAATTATTCAATTATCATAACAAAAATAATATGATTCATTGATTTTCTCAACAATTTCGTGATGGCAAACTTGTTAAATAAAAATATAAATTCTAACTTTGCACCCATTTTTGAATCGACCTGAATACAGGTAACAGAAAACAGGTATTAGATGAATACAACTAGTTATAAGACAACGCACGTTAACAAGGAAACCGCAAGCAAGGAATGGGTTTTGCTTGATGCAGAAAATGAAGTTTTAGGCAGACTGGCTTCCAAGGCAGCAAAATTATTACGTGGTAAGTATAAACCAAATTTTTCACCCCATGTTGATTGTGGTGATAATGTTATTATCATTAACGCTGAAAAGGTTAAGCTGACCGGGAAAAAGGAAACTGACAAAGTATATGTTCGTCATAGCGGATATCCGGGCGGGCAACGTTTCAGAACCCCCAAGGAAGTACGGGCCAAAAAACCCGGTTTTATTATAGAACATGCAATTAAAGGGATGCTCCCTAAAAACCGGTTGGGCAGTGAGTTGTTTAGAAACCTGCATGTATTTGTTGGCGCGGAACATACACATGAAGCCCAGAAACCAAAGAAAATTGATTTGACTACTATTAAATAA
Source organism: uncultured Bacteroidales bacterium (assembly GCA_964468645.1). GTDB lineage: Bacteria > Bacteroidota > Bacteroidia > Bacteroidales > JAIOZK01 > JAIOZK01. The sequence continues at coordinate 39,753 of CAYXUU010000022.1, read as the reverse complement.
TTCATAATGGACGTTATAAATACCATAGGAAGAAGGAAGAAATCAGTTGCCAGGGTTTATTTTTCAGAAGGCAAGGGTAAAATTACCGTAAATGGCAGGGATTATAAAGAATATTTTCCTACCCAGACCCTGCAGTATATCGTCTCACAGGCGTTTATCCTTACCGGCACTGAAAATAAATATGATGTAAATGTCAATATCTTTGGTGGAGGTATTACCGGACAGGCAGAATCAGTTCGCCTTGGTATATCAAGGGCACTTATAAAAATAAATCCTGACTACAGAAGTCAGCTTAAACCCAAGGGTCTTCTTAAAAGAGATCCCAGGATGGTTGAACGTAAAAAACCAGGTCAACCTAAAGCAAGAAAGAAATTCCAATTCAGCAAGAGATAATCTAAACTTTTCTGAATTGTGTTTAGTATCTAAATTGCTGAGACCGATAAGAATGCTATCGCTACTCAGCAATTGATTTTAAAGAATGTAAACACTTAAATTTAAATTAATGGCAAGAGCAAAATTTGAAGACCTTCTTGATGCCGGTGTACATTTTGGTCACCTGAAAAGAAAATGGAACCCTAACATGGCCCCCTATATCTTTATGGAAAGAAACGGGATCCACATTATTGACCTTTATAAAACAATTGCAAAAATTGAAGAAGCTGCTTCTGCAATGAAGCAGATTACCAAATCGGGTAAAAGAGTGCTTTTTGTTGCAACCAAAAAACAGGCGAAAGAAATCGTTGCACAGGAAGTTAAAAAGGTTAATATGCCTTATGTTGTTGAACGTTGGCCAGGAGGAATGCTTACCAACTTCGCCACTGTTCGTAAGGCTGTCCGTAAAATGACATCCATCGATAAGTTGATGAATACAAAAACATTTCAGAATATCTCAAAACGCGAGAAGCTTCAGATTGCCCGTGAAAGGGCCAAACTGGAGAAACAACTCGGAAGTATTGCCGACCTGAACCGATTACCATCAGCATTGTTCATTGTAGATATTAACAAAGAACACATTGCTGTTGCAGAGGCGAAGAAGTTAAATATTCCGACTTTTGCCATTGTTGATACAAATTCTGATCCTACACTTGTTGATTTTCCAATTCCTGCAAATGATGATGCTTCCAAATCAATTGCATTAATAACCAGGCTTATGGTTAATTCTATTGAAGAAGGTTTGATGGAACGCAAGCTTGAAAGGGATAAAAAGAAAGTGGAAGAGGATGAGAAAGAGCTGGAAGCTGCCGAAAAGAAAGCTGCCCTGGCAATTGAAAATATTGATGATGAAGAGCCTGATGAAGCAGGTAAACTGAAAAAGGCAGCTTCAGATGCAAAAATCACAAAAATGAAAGATACCCCCGGCGCTCCTGAGAAAGCTAAACCTCAGGGTAAAAGGCCAAGGAAACAAGTATCAAAAAGAAGTATTAATAAATAACACATTGTTAAACCAGTAAAAACTTGGATAATGATTAAAATAACAGCAGCCGAAGTAAATAAACTGCGAAAACAAACAGGTGCAGGAATGATGGACTGTAAAAAGGCTTTGCAGGAAAACGATGGCGATTTTGAAAAAGCGATAGATTATTTAAGGAAAAAAGGACAGAAGGTAGCTGCAAAACGCGCCGACCGTGAAGCCTCCGAAGGATATGTTGTTGCAAAAACCACCGATAATAAAGAATTTTCTGCAGCAATAATGCTTAATTGCGAAACCGATTTTGTTGCTAAAAGCGATGATTTCGTTAAATTTGGAGATAAGGTGATCGATCTGGTGATAGCTAATGCACCCAAAACGATAGAAGAATTAAAAGAAATTGACCTGGACGGAAGAAAAGTAGGTGAACATGTTACAGACCTTATGGGTAAAATTGGCGAGAAGATAGAACTGGCTGATTACAGGTTTGTCGAGGCTCCGGTTACAAGTGCCTACAATCACATGGGTAACAAACTTGCCACCATCGTTGGGATGAATAAAAAAGATGGTGATAAGATTGTGGAGATTACCAGGGAGATAGCTATGCAGGTTGCAGCTATGAACCCGGTAGCAATCGACAAAGATGATGTTGCTCCTGAGGTTATCGAGAAAGAGAAAGAAATTGGCATGGACCAGGCTCGTCAGGAAGGTAAACCTGAAAACATGCTTGAGAAAATCGCCATGGGAAAATTAAACAGGTTTTATAAAGATAATACCCTGCTCAACCAGGATTTTATCAGGGAAACTAAAAAAACTGTCAGACAGTATCTATCTGAAATTGACAAAGATTTAACCGTAACAGAATTCCAACGTGTTACTCTTGGATAAAAAAACGTATAAATAATTTTGATTAAGAGGAAGTCGATTTAGCTTCCTCTTTTTTTATGCTCCCAGAAGATTTTTAACGATACCAGAGATTATCCTGTTATCAGCTTTACCGGCAAGTTGTTTTGAAGCCACCCCCATAACTTTGCCCATATCTTTCATTGAGCTTGCTCCGGTTTCATCGATGATTTTTTTAACTGCTTCCTGAATCTCATCTTCACTCATCTGTTTTGGAAGGTATTCGGCAATAATATTTGCCTGGAATAATTCTTCATCGGCCAGCTCGCTGCGGTTTTTGTCCATGTATATTGCGGCAGATTCCTTCCGTTGTTTCACCAGCTTCTGAAGGATCCCCATTTCGATGCTTTCGGAAATCTCACCTCCGGAGGATTTTTTATCTGTTTTTGCCAGCAATAATGCAGATTTAACTGCTCTTAAAGCTTCAAGCTTTTTTGAATCCCTGGCAAGCATAGCCTCTTTAATATCCTTGTTGATTCTTTCGGTTAAGCTCATAGTAAATGTATTTGGCTTACAAATATCTACAAATAATTTTTAAGTGATGGGTGCTGAAGTAAATAAATATTTAACTGCTAATCGTGCTAAATGACGCAAAGAAGATTTATATCGGTTTTGGATGTTAAACTAAAATGTTTTGATGTACTATTAAAAAAAAGTAATTCTTAATACCGGAGTATTTTATAACAGCATTAGCAATCTACAGTAGACTTAATTGATTGTTTTCGCGTCTCTTAGCGCGCTTTGCGGTTAATACTTGCACTGAACTTATATTATTTAAACCACTGACGACTTACCCGAAACTATTAATCCGCCTTATCGTGCAGATACTTATTATTTGATTTAATGACAGTGTCATTCTCTTTTCCTTCCGACAGGGTATATTTAGACACCTGTGACTCATCAGAAGCCGGCGTATCCTCAATTTTTAGATTTTTACGGACATAAGCCGGTTCATTTTCCAGCTCCGACAATCCACCGGGTGTCCTCAGTTTGATGCTCAGGTCTTTCAGCTTATTAATCCGTTCCTTGGCTTTCCTTTCAAGGTCATCGTGCTCACCGGGGCCAGATGGCTGAGGTGCCCTGAATTCCCGGGGAACTTTCTTTTCTTCCTTATTTTCCAGCTTAAATACAATTTCCTTTTTTACTTCATCCTCTTCCTTCTCAACATCTACCTCTTCATCGATTTTTTCAGTCTCTTTCTGCTTTTCCTCCTTCATCTCCGGTTTGAGGTGCTTAGTTTCAGTCTCAGCAAGATTAGTAACAGGCTTTTCCTTTAGTTTCTTCTCACCGGATAGCAGATCAAATACGATGGTTTGAGACTCCTCATTCTCAGGTGCAGGTTCGTTCACAGGATGTTCTTTTTCCTCTGCCTTTTCAATCAGTTCAATTTTTTCAGGTTTTTTGAATTCATTTACCCCTGCTATCGGTTCATCCTTAATTCCATCTTTAAGGTTAAATATCTTTTTGTTTTTGTTCAACTCATCAGCTCTTGAATCAAACCCGGTAGCCACAAGTGATATGGATATCTTATTTTCAAGATTCCCATCAACACCATTACCCCAGATAATTTCAGCATTTGGTCCTGCTTCGCGTTGGATGAAGTCAGTAATCTGTATTACTTCATCCATCGAGATCTCATCTTTGCCTGAAGCAATATATAGCAGGATATCACCAGCTCCGGAGATATTATTATCATTAAGAAGTGGGGATGAAAGAGCCATCTCCACAGCCTTAACTGCCCGGTCTTCCCCTTCTGCAGCACCGGAACCCATGATCGCTTTTCCACTGCCTTTCATTACGGTTTTAACATCCTCGAAGTCAACATTAATATAACCGGTAACAGTGATAATTTCAGCGATACCTCTTGCAGCTGTAGCCAGGATATTGTCGGCCTCCTGAAAAGCCTCGGAAAGTTTAAGATCCCCATGAAGTACCCTGAGTTTATCGTTTACGATCATTAAAAGGGTATCCACATGTTTCTTCAGTTCTTCAATTCCCTCTTCGGCCTGTAATCTTCTTTTTCTCCCTTCAAATGAAAATGGTAAGGTTACGATCCCAACTGTAAGAATATCGAGTTCCCTGGCAATGGCAGAGATTACCGGAGCGGCACCTGTTCCTGTGCCACCACCCATCCCGGCTGTAATAAATAGCATCTGGGTATTTTTGGCAAGAATCTCTTTTATTTCATCACTCTTCTCAAGAGCAGCTTCCCGTCCAACTGCAGGAATTGATCCTGCGCCAAGCCCTTTATTGCCAAGTTGCAATTTGGTAGGCACTGGACTTGCCTCCATGGCCTGTGTGTCGGTATTACATAAAATAAAATCAACACCCCGTATTCCCTGGTTGAACATATGGGTTACAGCATTGCTGCCACCCCCTCCAACTCCCATAACTTTAATTATAGAAGACTGGTTCTTAGGAAGGTCAAACTTGATCATATTATCCGATTTTAATCTTTTAAAAATAAAGGTATTTTATCCCCTGAAATTCTGATTCTGTAAATACTTATCAACAGGTTCCTTGTTAATTCTTTTGCTTAGGCATTATTACGAAATAACTTGACCATTCAGGCTTGTTCTTTTGCGCGCTAACTGTGTTAAAAAGCCTCGCCATAGCCACTGCTATGCCTGCGTTTTTTGCCTTGTTATCGCACAAAATAACTTCGCTTGCTTTGTCCAACTTATTTCGTAATAATGCCTTACTCAATTTCATCACCCTCAAACCAGTTCTGAATTCTTTCAAGAAAGCCAACCGGTTTCTCAGTACTCTTGACTTTTTTTGATTTAAGCTTTAATTTTCTTTTCTCGCCAATGCTGGCCATTTCTTTTGTCTTTTCTAATTCATAGCGATTGATACCCTCTATTACGAGCCCAATACCCGTTGAATACATCGGACTGGCCATTTCATCCGGAACATCACTTGCCAGATGTTCATTGGGATATCCTATCCTGGTATCCATTCCTGTCATAAACTCGGTAAGTTGTGCTATATGGCGTAACTGAGCTCCCCCCCCGGTAAGCACAATGCCTGCAATTAATTTTTTTTCATACCCCGAATTCCTGATTTCATAGTAAACGTGCTGGATAATTTCTTCCATCCTGGCCTGTATTATCCCGGCCAGGTTTTTAAGGCTGATTTCTTTTGGTGGCCGTCCGCGAAGTCCGGGTATTGCAACAATTTCCTCCTCGCGGTTCTCGCTGGCCAGTGCTGAACCAAATTTTACTTTTAGCTCTTCTGCATGTTTTTTGATGATCGTGCAGCCTTCCTTTACATCTTCCGTAATGATATCCCCACCAAATGGGATTACGGCGGTATGTCTGATGATTCCATCCTGGAAGATAGCCAGGTCGGTGGTGCCGCCACCAATATCGATCAAAACAACACCGGCTTCTTTTTCTTCTTCACTCAATACAGCTTCCGCAGATGCAATCGGTTCGAGGATAAGATCAACAACCTCCAGTTCAGCTTTTCTAACACATTTATAAATGTTTTTCGCTGCAGCAGTTTGCCCGATAATAATATGAAAATTGGCCTCTAAAGAATTACCCAGCATCCCTACGGGTTGCTTAATCCCCTCTTCACCATCCACGATATATTCCTGGGGAATGACATCAATGATCTCCTCCCCGGGATTCATGTTCAGGTTAAACATATTGTGGTTAAGTGTTTCAATATCACCGGAACTAATCTCTTCATCATTTTTCTCACGGATGATATTTCCCCTGTGCTGCAAACTTTTAATATGTTGCCCGGCAATCCCTACATTGACATATTTTATATCAACCGATGATCGTTCACCCGCCTCAGATACGGCCTGTCTTATAGAGTTTACAGTGTCCTCGATATTCGAAACCATACCTCTTTTAACACCAAAGGATTCAGTTCGCCCATGGCCCAGGATCTCGATTTTTCCATGATCATTTTTTCTGCCGACAATCGTGGCTATTTTTGTTGTTCCAATATCCAGTCCAACGATTATTTCTGTTGATTTCATAGGATTTATTTTTTAGTACACACAACTTGATTATTATACTTTAAATTGATTTTTCTATATTTCGCCCAGTTATTATTGCTAATTCCCTTCTTATAAAATACAAACAGATTCTGGAATTTATGCTCCATATTCCTGATACCTCCAAATTCGATATAATGCTTACCAATCTTAGGTATCAATTCATATTCATGATCGTGGGTAATATAAATCTGATCGATTTGGGTGTGAAGGAACCGGTCTTTATCCAGGTAGGCCATAATCCGCGATATATTATAAATTTCCTTCGCAAACAATATGGTACTGATCAGGGCGTAACCCGGATTTCTGAAATTAAGCCTGCTAATATATCCGCTAACAACAGGAACTTTTGCAACATTATTAGCATTTAGCGGTATATACCTCGTATGCTCATCGATATAATACTGATTGCCATTCTGTTCAATGATCCTTGCTATTACCTCCGGTTGCACCAGCTCAATAAACAATTTTCCGTTCATGGTGGTATAAACATCCGCCTGATCGATAAACGGAGAGGCTGCAAGAATTTCCTCAATAGATTGAAGGTCAATATCATTAACAGCCTGAAGTCCGATAGAGTCAAAGGTACTCTTCAGGACTTTTTTAACATCCTCTTTGGTGATTAGCTGATTATCGTCATGGTAATTTAAACTGATATCTATTGATGCCAGCCTTGTATTTTTATATTTACCGTTCATGAAGCCAAGCAACACAAATGTTGTTGTTACTATCACAAACCAGAATAATATGTTCAGTGTTTTTCTCATGAAGCTAACAATAGTTTTTCTATCGGATCAACAAGCTGGTCAATATCACCTGCCCCCAGGGTTAGCAACACCTCAGGTCTGTTTCCCCCTAGATATTCCAATACCTCATTTTCAGAGCACAAAGTTTTATTCTCAATTTTGATTTTATCAAACAGCCATTTTGAATTCACACCTTCGAGGGGTAATTCCCTGGCCGGGTAAATTTCCATCAGTAACAGCTCATCCAGCAATTCAAGGCTGTCAGCAAATTCATCCGCAAAATCACTTGTTCTCGAGTACAAATGTGGTTGAAATATACCGGTTATTTTTCTGTCTGGAAAAATATCTTTTAATGCAGAGATAATTGCCCGAAGTTCTTCGGGATGGTGCGCGTAATCATCAATGTAAACAACATCTTCATGATTAACCCTGATATCAAACCTCCGTTCAACACCCCTGAATGATTCGATTGCTTTTTTTATTTGTTGTGGATTCAGTCCAAGCTGTAAAGCAGTAACAAAAGCAGCAAGCGTGTTCTCAACATTGTGTATCCCTGCCTGCTGAAGTTTAATATTTTCAACAATTTCCTTCCTGATATTTATACTGAAGATGGAGGTTAACCCATGTTGTTTAAGCCTGGTAATATAACAATCCGACTGCTGAACAGCAGAATACCTGATCATCGTGCCCTCGAAATGCTCAGGTGCAATCAGTCCTTCTTTTATAATAAGAAATCCGCCAGGTTTAATCCTGTTCATAAATTGAAGGAAACTTTCCCTGAGCTGTTCACCTGTTGTATAGATATCCAGATGATCGGCATCAATAGCAGTAACAATGGAAATATCCGGAGCCAGGTTTAAAAATGACCTGTCAAACTCATCAGCTTCCACAACCACGATTTCCGAGCCTTTATCATGAATAAAATTTGAGTTAAAATTTTTTGATAAGCCACCTATAAAAGCGGTGATCTTTATTCCATTGTATTTCAGAATGTGACTGATCAATGCTGAAATACTTGTTTTACCATGTGTGCCTGCAATGGCAATAGTAAAGTTATTCCGGGTGATCAGTCCAAGTAGCTGCGCCCGCTTAATCAGCCTGTAATTATTTTTTATTACGTATTGATATTCTTTATTTGTTTCTGGAATGGCCGGTGTATAAACAACCAGGTCAACCTTATCGGGAATAAGGCTGGTATCCTCATTAAAATGGATCTGAATACCTTCCTGTTGTAATTGATCTGTTAAAGCTGTTGGAGTTTTATCATAGCCAGACACGAACAGACCTTTTGTATGGAAATACCTCGCCAGGGCGCTCATTCCTATGCCGCCGATTCCAAGGAAATATATGTTCTTAAGGTCTTTTAAATCCATCACGCTACTTTGTCATCTAATAGTTTTATTATTTCATGTGTGATACGTTCATTTGCATCCCTGATAGCAAGAGGTGCAAGGTTCTTCCGTATCTTTTCCTGCCTTGGCTTATCATTAAGCAGTTCGATGATAGCACCGGGTAGTTCATGAGTGACCCTGTTGTTGGTTATCATGACTGCTGCATTTTTATCAACCAATGATCGTGCATTCCTGGTTTGATGATCTTCAGCTGCTGTTGGCAGAGGAACAAATATGGCTGGTTTATTGACCACACAAATCTCGGAAATCGCAATGGCCCCTGCCCTGGAAACAATGATATCAGCAGCGCTGTAAGCCAGGTCCATTCTGGTAAGAAAGGCATGAACCTTTATCAGTGAATTACCTGATTCTTCAATCCTGCTCAATGCTTCCCCATAAAACAATTTTCCTGTTTGCCAGATCATTTGAATACCCTTAGCTGAAAATTGATCCAGTGCAGCAAGGATGGCCTCATTAATTGCTCTTGCTCCCTGGCTGCCACCAATAATGAGCACAACAGGTTTGTTGTGCTGTAATTGAAAAAATTTCTTTGCTGCTGATGTTTTATCAGTAATATTCAGGATATCACTCCTTACCGGATTTCCAGTTATAACAATTTTTGATGATGGGAAATATTTTTCCATCCCATCATAGGCAACACATATACGGTTTACATTCCGGGACAATAACCTGTTTGTAATTCCGGGAAAGGAATTTTGTTCCTGGATTACGGCAGGTATTTTCATCCGGGAAGCCATCCTCAAGGTTGGGCCGCTTGCATAACCACCTGTACCAATAACAATATCCGGTTTAAATTTTTTGATGATTCGACGGGCAGTAATAAGACTGCTGATCAGTTTAAAAGGAAAAATAAAATTCCTGGCGGAAAGGCTTCTTTGAAAGCCACTGATCCATAAGCCTTTTACATCATATCCTGCAGCCGGAACTTTCTCCATTTCCATTCTTCCCTTTGCGCCAATAAAAAGTATTTCAGGTTGATCAAGTTTCTTTTTCAGTGTATCGGCAATAGCAATAGCCGGAAATATGTGGCCACCTGTCCCACCTCCACTGATTATCACTTTCAATTTTTTATGCAATGGCATATGCCTGATCATTAATTATTTCGTTCTTGCCAACTTCCCTGCTGACACTTAAAATAATTCCTATACTGATACTGAAGAACCAGATGGAGGTTCCTCCCATACTTATAAATGGCAATGGCTGACCTGTTACAGGCACGATATTAACTGCGACACCCATATTAATCAATGCCTGAAATACGATACTGAAACTCATCCCGAAAGCCAGGAATGCCCCGAACTTACTCTTTATCTGAGTGGTTATCCTGATTGCCCTGAAAAACAGGATCAGGTAAAGCAATACAATGAAAGACCCTCCGGCCAACCCATATTCTTCAACGATGATTGCAAAAATAAAATCAGAATAAGGATGCGGAAGAAAATTGCGTTGTGTGCTGTTACCCGGCAACTTTCCAATGAGACCTCCGGAGGCAATGGCAATTTTTGACTGCTCGATCTGATAATTATCCTGTTCGCCAACACCGATAAAATTCTCCACCCTGTTTTTCCAGGTCCATAGGCGACCCTGATTCTCCGTTGGCAGATTATATAGTATTAAAACAAATATGGTTAGCACAACAATTCCTATTGCCAGGAAATAAAAGAGGTACTTGGTATTTACCAGTCCGATAAACATCATTACAAGGCAAACGATAAAGAGGATAGCAGCCGTTGAAAAATTTGAAGGAAGTATCAGGCCACACACTATTAATACCGGTAACAGCAGGGGTACGAAGGCAGATTTGAGATCTTTAATTTCATCCTGCTTGATAGTCAGTAAGCGGGCCAGATACATGATCAGGGCGAGTTTGGCAAGATCTGACGTCTGGAACGACAGATTGAATGGAAGTGGCAGCCAGCGTGGCGCCTCATTTAAACTCATTCCTACGATCAAAGTTAACACCAGTAAAGGAATACTTATATAAAATGCAATCTGCGCAATTCTTGAATAATAGATGTATTTTATTTTATGTGTTACAAACATCAGGACAATTCCAAATAGTAATATAAGGAAATGCTTAAACAGGTAATATTCAGTATTGCCGGCATGATATTTATAAGCAAGGGTACCTGTTGAACTGTAAACGGCAAGCAGGGAAAACACCGACAGTAAAATCACCACGATCCATATAACACGGTCACCTTTTATGTTTCTGAGAATATAAGTCATTCTATATCATCTTTATTAAATTTAGACTGGTTAAAGTTCCTTAACCGACTTTTTGAATTTATTTCCCCTGTCTTCGTAATTTTCAAACAGGTCGAAACTGGCACATGCAGGGGATAATAACACAACATCACCATTTTTTGCAAACCTTGAAGCCGCATTAACAGCTTCAGGGGCTGATTTTGTATTGGTGATATCTGGGATCAGGTCAGAAAATGCACGATGTATTCTTGCATTATCCTTGCCAAGGCAAACTATGGCCTTAACATTACTTGCTACCACATCCCTCAAAAGGCTGTAATCATTGCCTTTATCCGTACCACCAGCAATCCATACCACAGGTCTTGACATACTCTCCAGGGCATACCATGTTGAATTAACATTGGTAGCCTTGGAATCATTAATGAAATCAACCCCGTGTATGGTGCCGACATATTCCAGCCTGTGTTCAATATTCTGGAAATCCGAGAGGCTTTGTTTAATCTTATCCTTTCTGATATCCAGTAACCTGGAAGCTATACTGGCTGCCATTGAATTGTAAATGTTGTGTTTTCCCTGTAAAGCTAATTTTTCTAATGTCATATCTAATTCAGTTGAATTTATATTTATTATCATCCTGTCTTTTTTAATAAATGCTCCTTCACGCAGGTATTCCTCCTTCAGTGTGAAGGGATATTGTTTTGCACTGGTTCTTCTCTTCTGTAATTCTTTTTGAATCACAGTGTCATCAAGACAATAGATGAAGGCATCACGCTCAGTCTGGTTATTGGTAATCCTGAATTTGGAGTTTACATAATCCTGAAAGTTGTTGTTATATCTGTCGAGATGATCAGGGGTAATGTTCAACAATACTGCGATATCAGCCTTAAATTCAAACATTCCATCAAGCTGAAAACTGCTTAACTCAATTATATAATAATCGAACTGGTTTTCTGCAACCTGCCAGGCAAAACTATTTCCCACGTTACCTGCCAACCCGACATTCAATCCTGCATTATTCAGTATGTGGTAGGTCAATAGTGTTGTGGTTGTTTTGCCATTACTGCCTGTAATGCATACTTTAACAGCATCTGTAAACCGGTCGGCGAATTCAATCTCAGAGATCACCGGGATTTTATTTTCCTTAATTCTTTCAATAAAAGGAATATGATCGGGTATTCCCGGACTTTTAATCACCTCTGATGAATTCAGGATTATCTTTTCATTGTGCCTGCCTTCTTCATATTTTATCTCATGATGTGAAAGAACGCGTCTGTATTTTTCCTTTATTTTTCCGCTGTCGCTAACAAAAACCTCAAATCCTTTTTTCTTTGCAAGAATGGCAGCACCCACTCCGCTTTCGCCTGCTCCAAGTATTGATATCTGGTTGTTCCCCATTCAATTTTCAATCGTTTATCTGAGCTTTAATGTTATGATGGTCAGCACGGCCAGCATGATCCCGACGATGAAAAACCGCTGAACGATTTTCGGTTCGGGATATCCTTTTTTCTGGTAATGATGATGAAGTGGAGACATTTTAAAAATTCTCCTGCCCGCACCAAACCTTTTCTTTGTATATTTAAAATAGCTTACCTGTAATACCACTGAAAGACTTTCAGCCACGAATATTCCACAGAGAATCGGGATCAGGAGTTCCTTACGGATCAAGATGGCGAATACTGCTATAATCCCCCCAATGGTAAGGCTGCCGGTATCACCCATAAAGATCTGTGCCGGGTATGAATTGTACCACAGAAAACCTATACAGGCTCCGACAAATGAGCTGATGAAAATGGTTAACTCGCCGGAGTTTGGGATATACATAATATTCAGGTAGTCGGCAAAAACAATGTTACCCGAGACCCAGGCCAGTATCCCCAGGGTTGTCCCAATAATTGCAGAAGTTCCTGTTGCCAGGCCGTCAATTCCATCCGTCAGGTTGGCACCATTTGAAACGGCTGTGATGATCAGAATAACGATGGGGATAAATAACAGATATGCATATCTTTTCAGGTTATCACCCAGCCAGGCTATCAGGATGGTATAATCAAGTTCATTGTTTTTAAAGAAAGGAATTGTTGTTTTTGTTGATTTAGTAGAATGCTCTGAAAAAGCCTCCATGGGGGTTCTGTTTCTTTCAATAAATCCTGTATCTGTTTTAACAACGATGGTGTCATGCACCTTCTCCCTGATAACCACCGAATCGTTGAAGTACATCGTCAAGCCAACAATCAATCCCAGGATAACCTGCCCTAATATTTTAAACCTTCCGGCAAGACCTTTCTTCTCCTTCTTGAATACCTTAATGTAATCATCGGTAAAGCCGATTAATCCAAGCCAGATTGTGGTAAAAAGCATCAACAGGATATATACATTATCGAGCCGGGCAAAGAGTAATATCGGGATAATCGTCGCTCCGATAATGATGAGTCCTCCCATGGTTGGTGTACCCTGTTTCTCCAGTTGGCCGTTTAATCCCAGGTCTCTGATACTTTCTCCAACCTGTTTTTTTCTCAGAAGATTAATTAATGACTTACCGAACAAAAGCGAAATGATCAGGGAGGTTATAACCGCCATAGCTGCCCGGAAAGAGATATATTGAAAAACCCCTGCCCCGGGCAGGTCAGTGACCCTGTCTAAATAATCAAAAAGATAAAACAGCATAATCAGTTGCTTTTTAACATTAATGATTCCTTCATCACTTCCCTGTCATCAAAGGGATACTTAACACCCATGATTTCCTGGTAATTCTCATGGCCTTTTCCGGCAACCACAATGATATCCCCCGGCCTGGCCATCATACAGGCTGCCCTGATGGCTTCCTTCCTGTTTACAATTTCAATTACCTTTCTTTTGTTTGTGATCTCCACACCGGCCCTCATATCAGCAATAATCTTTTCCGGATTCTCCGATCGTGGGTTGTCTGATGTTAATATTACCTGATCACTTAAGCGTGCGGCAACATTTGCCATCAGTGGTCGTTTTAAACTGTCGCGATCACCACCAGCTCCTATTACTGTGATCAGTAAACCCTTTCCCGATCTCACCTCATTGATGGTTGAAAGAACATTCATAACGGCATCAGGCGAATGGGCATAATCGACGATACCTATGACTCCCATGGTTCCATGAATAATTTCAAAGCGGCCTTCAGCGCCAGGAAGAATGCTGAGCTGAGTCAGGATGTCTTCTTTGTTTTGCCCCAGTAATATTGCTGTTGCATAAACTGCAAGGATATTGTAAGCATTAAACCGGCCTGCCATTTTAAACCAGACCTCTTCATGGTCAATACTCAGTTGCAGCCCATCAAGCTGATTCTCAATAATCCGGCATTTGAAATCGGTATCATGTTTCAGGCTATACGAATATTTTCTGGCATGTGTATTCTGGATCATTACCTGACCATTTTTATCATCAGAATTGGTGAGTGCAAATGAAGTTTCAGGCAGCCCATCAAAAAGTTTCTTCTTTGCTTTGAGGTATTCCGTAAAATCTTTATGATAATCCAGATGGTCGTGGGTAAGGTTGGTAAATATAACACCCGAAAAACACAATCCTTCCACGCGGTGCTGGTCGATGGCATGTGAACTTACCTCCATGAAACAATACTCACAACCCTTCTCAACCATCCCGGCAAGAAGTTTATTAATGGAAACAGCATCCGGCGTTGTGTGGGTTGATGGAATTTCTACAGTATGGACTTTGTTTCGAATGGTACTTATCAAACCCGATTGATATCCAAGCGAAATAAAAAGTTCATGAAGTAAAGTGACTATAGTTGATTTGCCATTGGTTCCTGTAACCCCAATCAGCTTAATATTAGCCGAGGGATGGTCATAAAATGCACTGCTGGCCAGCCCAAGTGCTGCACCACTGTTTTCTGTTTTAATAAAGGTAATGTTGTCATTCAGGCTATCGGGCAAATTTTCACATATTACAGCCCTGGCACCATTCTTTATTGCCTGCCGGATATATTCATGACCATCAACACGGGTACCTTTAACAGCTATAAAAAGAGAATTCTTGCCAGCATATCGTGAATCGAAACAAACTTCCTTAACGATAACGTCAAGGCTGCCATAAGTTTCACTTACCTCAATGTTTTTTAATATGTCTGATAATTTCTTCAAGTAATTTATGAATTAAATGATTGACAATTCAAGTACGATGGTTTTTCCTTTTTCAATGATCTGGCCCGGGACTATCGATTGATCTTTTACCATTCCTCTTCCCCTGATCATGGTTTTCATTCCTAGTTGCTCGAGTATATAAATGGCATCCTCTGCACTCATTCCCTTAACATTGGGCACTTCATTCTTTTTTATTAATCTTGTTGCAAGTTTTATTTTATCATCATCAGGCAGTATTACAGCCCATTCTGATTCCACGTTTGATGTATCAGCCGGAATAGAAAGGGTATTGATGACAGTTTTAAATTCTTCTGTTTTACCAACCTGATAAAGGGGATATTGTATTTTATCACCTTCGAAGGCATAGTTCATTGGTATATCCAGTTGTGTTGCATATACCTTATCGGCTATCTCCTTGAATACAGGTGCGGCTACCGATGAACCATAGTAAAGTCCCTTGGTAGGTCTGTTCACGACAACGATGCAGGAGTATTTTGGGTCATCAGCCGGAAAATAGCCTACGAAAGAAGAATTATAATTCGATTTGTCATAACCGGTATTTCCCTGTGCTATCTGGGCAGTTCCGGTTTTACCGGCGATTTTGTAAATGCTTTTGCCAAGGCTTTTAGCTGTACCCCGTTTTACCACTCCTTCGAGTAAGCTCTGAATTGTATCAAGTGTTGATTTTGAACAAATGGATTTTTTTATTACAACCGGTTCAAACTCCTCTGTTGTAATCCCGGCATGTTGAATTCCCTCAACGAACATCGGCCTGACCATTTTACCATTATTGGCTATGGCATTGTAAAACGAAAGTATTTGAAGCGGAGTTAGCTCCAACTCATAACCAATAGCCATCCATGGGAGGGAAGTGCCATACCAGAACTGATTGTCGTCGGGATGTTTAATATATGGCGCCTGCTCACCGGGGATCTCAATTCCAAGGGAGTTATTCAAGCCCATATCGTATAAGTGATTGACAAACCTTTCCGGTTCCTTCATGAAATATGCGGTAACAACTTTGGACATCCCAACGTTTGATGACTTCTCGAAGGCTTCCCTGACTGATATTCTTCCATTTCTGATCGGGTGCACGTCATTGAGTGTATGGCCATAATAGACTGTCCAACCCTCTCCGATATCAATGGTATCACGGAGGTTGATTTTTTTATCCTCAAGGAGAACAAGCATTGAGGCAAGCTTAAAGGTTGAACCCGGTTCAAAAGCCTCTCCAACGGCATAATTATATACCTCATAGTAGTCCTTCTTTACAGAATCATATTTCAGGTTGGCGATGGCCTTAACTTTTCCGGTACTCACTTCCATCAGAACCACACTCCCATGATGTGCCCCCTGATCTTCGAGGTGTTGTTTGAGCGCATACTCTGCAACATCCTGAATGTCAACATCTATTGTCGTGATAAGGTCATGGCCATTGCGGGGCTCTATTTCATTTTCATCCCTTACGGGGATCCAGTCTCCATGATTTACCCTGCGCATCAATTGCTTGCCATCCTGACCGGAAAGCACTCCGGAATATGCCCCTTCCAGCCCTACATAAATACTATCATCGATATCCACATAACCAATGGTCCTTCGGGCCAATAAATCAAAAGGCAATTGCCTTCTTGATTTCTGAACAGCTATCAACCCGCCCCTGAACCTGCCCAGCCTTAGCAAAGGCAGTTTTTTGACTTCCTTTAATTGTGCATAGGTAATATCCCTTTTGATAAGGTAGTACCGGTTTCCATTTTTCCGTGCACTCATCAAAGCTCTTTTGTAATCCCCTGAAGGTTTGTTCCGGAAAATTTTTGAAAGCCCGAGGGCAAGTGAATCAATACTTTCCTTAAAAAGTTTATCTGATATATTACTGGAGGCTACATCCATTCTTAAATCAAAAATGGGTACTGATGTAGCCAGCAGGTTACCATCACTGGCATATATATTACCACGTATTGCTTCCCTGGAGAAAAACCTGAGTTCATATTCCTGTGCCTTTTCAAGTAATTCGTCTCCCTCGGCAAATTGTATGTAAGCGACCTTACCTGCGATTGTAATTGCAAATATGAACAACACCAGGTAAACCAGGTAAACACGCTTTAATATGTCTTTTTTAGTTTGATCCACTGACCATTATTTTTCTTTCTCCATTACCAGTTTTTTCGGTGGAGTAAGCGATTCCCTGATCCCTTTTGACTTAAGCCGATCTACCAACTGCGATTGCTTGCTCAGGTACATCAACTCCGATTTGGTATTCAGGTAATTATATCTTACTTCCTTTAATTCTTTTGTCAGGTTTTCTATCTCACGCTTCTTGCTTTCAGCAACATAAATGTTGGCGATATAGAAAATGGCCAGCATGGCCACAAATACGATATAGGGCAACCATTTAACAAAACCAGATCTGTTCATGAACCCACCACCCAGCACATTGTTTACCGACTTCCCCAGCTTAACATCTGCGGGAGAGGTTTGATCCTTGCTTTTATTTGATCTGTTATCTGGTTGATTTGCCATATTAAATCTTCTCAGCTATCCTTAATTTTGCACTTCTGGCCCTGCTATTCTCACTAATCTCTTGTTCACCGGCAATTATTGGCCGCCGGTTTATCGGCTTAAACTGCACAAGTGGATTACCATAAAAATCTTTGTTAATGTTGCCTTCAAAGTTTCCGGACTTGAAGAAATTCTTTACCAGCCTGTCTTCAAGAGAGTGATAGGAAATAACAGCAATCCGGCCTTCTGCTTTTAAAGCCTCCACTGTCTGATTCAGGAATTCCTTCAGGATACCTATCTCATTGTTCACTTCGATCCGAACTGCCTGAAACACCCTGGCCAGATATTTATTTTCCAGCTTCTTATTGTAACAACCGCCGATGGCTTTGATGAGATCACCGGTTGTATTGATTGGCATTTCCCTGCGATTGGCTACAATATTTGATGCCAGCCGCCCGGCATTTTCTATCTCACCAAATTCACTGAATATTCTTTTCAATTCATTTTCAGAATAGGTATTCAGCACCTTTTTTCCACTCAGCTTGCTTCCTGTATCCATTCTCATATCGAGTTCCGCATTAAACCTTGTTGAAAATCCTCTTGCGGGCTCATCGAATTGGTGTGATGAAACACCAAGGTCAGCAAGAATGCCGTCCACAGGATATAGTTTATACAGTTTTAAAAAGTTCCTCATGAACCTGAAATTTGCCCTGATGAAGATGAAGCGGTCATCATGAATTATATTCCTTTCCGCATCAGTATCCTGATCAAAACCAAGTAAGCGGCCGGTATCTAATTTCTTAATGATTTCTCTTGCATGCCCGCCCCCTCCGAAGGTAACATCCACATAGATACCATCCGGTTTAATAGCCAGTCCGTCAATACATTCTTGTAACAATACAGGATTATGATACATCAGTTATTTTATTCTGTCTCCTGATCCCCCATCACCTCTTCTGCCATGTCGGCAAATTCATCGGGATCATAATCGACAGCTTTTTCATACTCTTCTTTATCCCAGATTTCAATTTTGTTAACAACCGATGCCAGTACAATCTCCTTTTTGATACCCCCGTATTTTATCAGATCACGTGGTATAAGAAGCCTGTTGGTGCCATCAAGGGATAGTGTTTTAACACCGGCCATAAACTTTCTGATAAAATCAACATTCTTTTTCCTGAAGCGGTTCAGCTTATTGATGCGTATGCTTTCAAGACTCCATTCATCCAACGGATAGAGCTCAAGGCAATTACGGAAAATACTCCTCTTGACAACAAAGCCTTTGTTCAGCTCTTCCTCAAGCTGATGCTTGAAAGCCACAGGAAACATAAACCTTCCTTTCTGGTCAACCTTGCACTCATATGTCCCGATAATGTTTATCATAGAATATTGATAATGGGGGCTAATATACGAAAGAAATTACCACATTTTACCACATTTTACCACATTGTTGATAAATAGTTACGTTTTTTTTCAAATACTTTCGCGGTATTATTTTAAAGAATTCAGTTTTAGGAAATTATCTGATTTGGTTGTCAGATCCAGATTTTATTAACAACAGCAACCATTTCTTATGATATCCACCTGGTTTTTGCAATATCAATTATGCTTATTCGTTTCATAATCCCTATTTTTGTTTTATAATTCAATCTGGCCAATGGAAACTAAAAGAGATACAAGTGTAGTCATCACAGAAGATTTTATCAATATCAGGCAGGTTTTTAAAAACAAAAGCCCTGGCCTTTACAGGATTATCCCCAGATTTATTTTCAGTTATCTGAGGAGGATTATTCATGAGGATGAAGTAAACGCATCAGTTTATCGTCATCGTAACCTTTGGGGAATGGATTTTGTGAATGCACTACTGAGGGAATATGAGGTAACTACCGAAACCAGCGGATTGGAATATGTTTCATCCAGCAAAAGATGTATTATTGCGTCGAACCACCCTCTTGGCGGATTTGATGGAGTGGCTTTTATGAGTGCCATCCATACAGTTAAAAAAGACATCGTTTTTCCAGTTAATGATCTCCTGATGAACCTGCCAAATATGAAGGAGCTTTTTATCCCGATTAATAAACATGGAAGCAATGCAGAAAACATCAGGATAATTAATGAAACCTTTGAGTCTGATGTTACGATATTATATTTTCCGGCTGGCCTGGTTTCCAGGAAAAAGAAGGGGGTGATCAGAGATGTTGCATGGAAAAAGACCTTTTTGACAAAAGCAAAAAGAACCAGCAGGGATGTGATACCTGTGCATATTAATGGAAGAAACTCTAACTTTTTTTATAACCTTGCAAATCTGAGAAAGCGTCTTGGTATTAAAGGAAATATCGAGATGTTGTATCTGGTTGATGAAGTTTTTAAACAAAAAAACCGAAATATTAAAATTACTATTGGCAAAGCTGTTCCCTATCAGTTTTTTGACAGAAGGCACAAAGATGATGTATGGTCGCAATTTTTGCGTGATTATGTTTATGAACTTGGATCAGGAGAACAAAGAAGCTTTGAGGAATGGTATAACGACATTTCAAAAAATAATATTCAATAATCATGGAAACCATCATTCCACCTGTTGATCAGGAGAAACTTGACCAGGAACTTACGGAGGAGATATTCGTCAGGGAAACCAATAACGGTAACAATAAGATATTTATATTTTCTGCCAATGATTGCCCGCATTTAATGAGGGAAGTAGGACGCCTGCGGGAAATCACTTTCAGGGATGCAGGGGGAGGCACCGGGAAGGCAGTGGATATTGATGATTATGATATATCAAAAAACCCATTCAAACAACTGATCGTATGGAATCCAAGGGAAAAGGAAATTACAGGTGGTTACAGATTTATTCATGGAAGGGATATCCTTAAAACTTCAAACAAAAACACGATAAGTTCACCTACGTCACGCTTATTCAAGTTTTGTGACAAGTTCATTAATGATTATCTGCCCAGTTCCATCGAATTAGGCAGGTCATTTGTTCAACCCAATTACCAGCCTAACTACAACCTTCGCCGGGGGATGTATTCTCTCGATAATCTCTGGGATGGCCTCGGGGCAATTGTTATCGATAATCCGGACGTACAATATCTTTTCGGAAAAGTTACCATGTATCCAAAGTATGACCGCTTAGCCAGGGATCTTGTTTTGTTCTTTCTCGAGAAGAGATTTCCTGATTCAGAAGGCTTGTTGAAACCACGTCATCCATTAAAAATAGAAACTGATAAAAAGATCCTTGAGAATATTTTTACAGGGTGTAATTATGATGAAGATTATAAGATCCTTGTTAATCATGTAAGAAGGTTAAATGAAAATGTTCCACCCCTCGTTAATGCCTATATGAACCTTTCAGCTACTATGAAAACCTTTGGGACATCATTAAATGCCCATTTTGGAAATGTTGAGGAGACAGGTATTATTGTTACCATCAAGGATATTTACGATTTCAAAAAGGATCGGCATATTTCCACTTATAAAAAATAGTAATGAAACAGGTGGGTATTAAAAGCACTGAATTTATCGGCAGTTTTCCTGGCGTACAGAAATGCCCGAAACCTGACAGGCCTGAGTATGCCTTCATTGGGCGGTCAAATGTTGGAAAATCTTCACTGATCAATATGCTGACCGGGAGAAAGAACCTGGCCAGAATCTCGAACAAACCGGGAAAAACCAGGCTGATCAATCATTTTCTGATTAATAGCCAATGGTATCTTGTTGATTTACCGGGGTATGGATTTGCAAAGATCTCAAAGAAGGAACGCGAGTCATGGGGTAAAATGATACACAAATACATCATTCAGAGGACCAACCTGCTCTGCACTTTTCTCCTTATTGATTCAAGGCTAGAACCTCAACGATCTGATCTGGATTTTATTGATTGGATGGGTGCGGTAGGACTTCCGTTTGTAATCGTATTTACCAAATCGGATAAACTCGGCAAAAATCAATTATCAGCCAACCTTGAAGCATTTAAAAATAAACTTCTTGAAAAATGGGCGGAGCTTCCTCAGTTAATTGTCACCTCAGCGAAAACGAGCCTTGGCCGGGAAGCCTTAGTGGAATTTATTACTGAAACAAATAAGATTTTTAAGTAGCAGTATCGATTTCAAACTCTATCAACAACTGATTTTTTGATACTCTCTCACCCGTTTTCACATGTACCTTTTTTACTTTGCCCTCGATGTTTGCCATGATCTGGTTTTTCATTTTCATGGCTTCAAGTTCAAACAGCGGATCACCGTCCTTAATCTTCCTGCCTTTTCGGATATGCACTTTTCTGATAATACCTGAAATGAATGCATAAACCTTGTCCCGCTCTATCTCCTTATAATGCTTGCGATTTTTATACTTCCTGGTAAGTATCGTTTTGTATTCTACCTCATCTATTGTGAGCTTCTCGAAATTGACAGGTCCATTTTCTTCTTCCATAATCAATAGATTTTAAAATGGAGGGATTCCATGTTTTTTTTGCATGCGGACTTCAGTTTTATTCCTTGAAACGTCAAGTGCGTGTATCAGGCGTTTTCTTGTTTCCAGGGGTTCCACCACAGCATCTATATAACCGTATGCAGCGGCAACATAAGGGTTGGCGAACTTATTCTTGTACTCCTGTATTTTCAACTTCCGCATTTCATCAGGTTTTTCAGCGTTCATGATCTCTTTCCTGAAGATTATGTTGGCTGCACCCTCGGGACCCATAACGGCGATTTCTGCTGTTGGCCATGCGAAAACAAAATCAGCACGCAGGTGATGTGAACACATGGCAATATATCCACCGCCAT
Source organism: uncultured Bacteroidales bacterium (assembly GCA_964468645.1). Lineage (GTDB taxonomy): Bacteria > Bacteroidota > Bacteroidia > Bacteroidales > JAIOZK01 > JAIOZK01. The sequence continues at coordinate 17,657 of CAYXUU010000022.1, read as the reverse complement.
AAGCCTTCCGTGTAATTAAAGTTATTTTAGGAACTGTGGCTTCACTGTATGCATAAAGCAGTTTGGCACCATGCCTTATCACACCGGCATGTTCCTGGTCAATGCCGGGTAGATAACCGGGAAGGTCAACAAAAGTTACCAGAGGAATATTGAATGAATCACAATAACGGACAAAACGGGCAGCCTTATCTGATGAATCAACATCGAGAACACCTGCAAGCACCAGCGGTTGGTTTGCGACAAAGCCAACCGTTTCCCCACTCAACCTTCCAAATCCAATCACAATATTTGCTGCAAAGTTTTCCTGGATCTCAAAAAATTCCGAATCATCGCTTACAGATCTGATCAGGTCCCTTACGTCGTAGGGTTCTTTGGCATCTGTCGGCATCAACTCGTCAATTTTATACTTACGGGTTTTAGGTGGTTTTTTGGGGAATGGGTCTGCTTTCTTTGTATTATTCCAGGGTATATAGCCAATTAATTGTTTGATCTGGTCGAAGCACTCCTGTTCACTTTCGGCGTAGAAATGGGCATTACCTGTGATTTCCGAATGAACGCGGGCACCACCAAGTTCTTCCATCGAAATCTCTTCACCGAGCACTGTTTTAATTACTTCGGGTCCTGTGATGAACATCTTTGAAATCTGATCAACAACAAAAACAAAATCGGTCAGGGCAGGGGAATAGACTGCTCCGCCGGCACATGGCCCGAGAATTACGGAGATCTGGGGAATAATTCCGGATGCCTGGGTATTTCTGAAAAAGATCTCACCATAGCCGGCCAGTGAGTTCACCCCTTCCTGGATTCGTGCTCCACCGGAATCATTAATGCCAATAATAGGTATTTTCAACCGCAGGGCATGATCCATGATCTTAGTGATCTTTTTTGCATGCATCCAGCCCAGGGAACCTCCAGCAACGGTAAAATCCTGGGCATAAATACATACCGGATGGCCAAGTACCAGCCCTGTTCCGGTCAGTACGCCATCACCAGGCAGGTATTTCTTATCCATATCGAAATCCTTGGCCGCATGTTCAACAAAAAGATCATATTCATGAAAAGTATGCGGGTCGAGCAGGGCAATGATCCGCTCACGGGCTGTCAGCTTCCCGGTTGCCTTTTGTTTCTGTATCGCTTTTGAACCTCCACCCTGCAACGCATCACGCATTCGCTTTTTAAGGTCGGAGGATTTGGCTCGAATAGACATTTGATGTTATTTTCGTTCCTATTATACAATAACATGAAAAAAATTGCCCGAATCACAATCTTAAACACCTATTTATCAGCGCTTAACATCAGAAGGGCAACTTGTATCTTGTTTGTGCAAAAATAAGCAATTTCATTGTAAAACAAGTTTTTTAACACGAAAGAAATCAAGTGGACCTAACAAATTATTTATATTTACATCAATATAACGATTAAAGCATGATTAACGTCGAGACTATAAGGGAGCATTGCCTGGTTAAGAGGGCTGTAACAGAAGAAATGCCTTTTGGAGATGATACACTTGTTTTTAAAGTGATGGGTAAAATGTTTATACTGGTTAACCTGGAGGGTAATTTGAGTATAAACCTTAAATGTGATCCTGAACTGGCAATAGAATTAAGGGAACGATATCCGGAAGTGCAATCGGGTTATCACATGAATAAGAAGCACTGGAATACTATCACCTTTGATGGTTCATTGAGTGACACATTGATTTTTGAATGGATAGATCATTCATACGATCTGGTTGTAAAAGGATTACCTGCAAATAAAAGGCAGGAACTAAACAGATTCTGACTATGAAATAATGAACTATGTACTATGTGTGGATGCCTCGGCTACGCTCGGCATGACATGGTTTTTTATTTCGGTAATTAAGAAATAAATTTATTCTTCAGCTGCCTTTTTTTCCTGTGATTTTCTTTTTTTGAACATATCCAGTAAAAGATATCCAAGCAGGGCTCCCCATATCACAGAGAGTATTGGATTGGATTGAATCGGGCATGTGCCGGAGTTACACCCGATAAAATAGTAATAGAGATAGCCACCAATGCCACCAATAACAAAGCCTACCAGCGATAATACTGAGAATTTATTGAGAAAAAATGTTTTAATCTTTTGCATAACATAAAAATATATGCAAATATATAAATATAATGACAAATCGAAAATCGAAAATTGCCAATCGACAATTTCATTGATCCTTACAGTTTTCCGGGCCTTGAAACAGGAAGGTTAATCGTTAGATCAACTGATAACAGTCAATCTGGCTGTCATTACCTAAAAATTATTAATGTTACGCCATGCCCTCCTCTATCGGGGTGTGCATCTTTAAAAGATTTGATCTCACCGACAGCATTAAGATATTCCCTTACAACGTCCCGAAGAATACCATCGCCTTTGCCATGAATTACACTTACCTCCTTGATGTTAAACATAATGGCGTTATCAATATAGTTTTGCAGCATGGCAAGGGCTTCTTCAACCCGCTTTCCGCGCAGATCGATCGAAAGCTTAAAGTTTGAGATTTTATCATTAACATCAAGGTTTGTAACTGACCTGCTTCTCTTCCCATTTACAGACTGATGTGCAGCTTTTTCAACCTTATGTAATTGCTCAGGGGATGTGCGTACTTTAAAAGTACCGAAAGAGACAATTGCATCGTCCTTATCAATCTCAACGACTTCACCAATAATATCCTGATCGCCAAGCTTAACATGATCACCCTTTTTAATATCCCCATCAATCCTTCCTTTTATCCCAGGGTAGGATTTCCCTTTGCCTGCTGAAGCCTTTTCCTTTATCTCTTTCCCGGATATCTCTTCCTTATGCTGTTGAATTTTCCTGCGAAGCTTTTTTGTTTTATCTTTCTGGGCCTGGATTTCCCTTATCTCCCTGATGGTGTTTTCTATAAGTTTATTGGAACCTGAGATAATATCCTGTGCTTTATCCCTTGCATCTTTAAGGATCCTTTCCCTAGAATGTTCAATATCCGCCTTGAGCTTCTCATATTTCTCAATCATTTCAGCAAGAAAATCATCAGCCACATTCAGTTCTGTCTTTTTCCGCCTGATTTCATTTTTTTCAATTTCAAGTTGCTGGAGCTGCTTATCGAAATCCAGCTGGGTTGTTCCTGTTTTTTCTGTTGCTTTTTCAAGAACAAATTCGGGAAACCCAATCTGCCTGGCAATTTCAAAAGCAAAAGAACTTCCGGGTTTTCCAATGCTGAGTTCGTATAAAGGTTTAAGTTTCGTGTTATCAAACAGCATTGCACCATTGGTTATACCCTGATGTTGATCGGCCATTAACTTGAGGTTTGCATAATGTGTGGTCACGATGCCGAAGCATTGTTTGCTATTGAGTTCTTCAAGGACAGCTTCGGCAACCGCACCGCCAAGTTGAGGTTCAGTGCCTGTTCCGAATTCATCAATCAGGAATATTGATTGTTTGTCAATATGCTCAATAAAACTTTTAATATTCAGCAGATGTGAACTGTAGGTGCTCAGATCATTCTCGAGGGATTGCTCGTCGCCTATATCGACAAAGATGCTTTCGAAAATTCCCATCTCGGAATCTATATTCATCGGAACAAGCAATCCACACTGTAACATATATTGTAATAAACCAACCGTCATCAGGCAAACCGATTTACCACCGGCGTTGGGCCCTGATATGATCAGTATCCGTAATTGCTGATCGAGATGAATATTAAGCGGAACAACCTTTTTTTTCTGCTGCTTATGTGATAAGTACAATAACGGATGTTTTGCATTTCTCCATGAAATGGTTTGTTTATTGCTAACCTGCGGCAGGACGGCCTCAAGTGTAATTCCAAACAATGCTTTTGCTCTTATGAAATCAATATGCCCGATGAAGTGATAGGCATCAACCAGGTCGGGGATACAAGGACGGAGAAATACGCTAAAGTCAGTAAGGATTTTTATGATCTCCCTTTTTTCAGCATTTTCAAGATCCCTGATCTCGTTGTTTGTGTCAAATACTTCAGTGGGTTCAATATACACTGTTTGCCCGGTTGCCGACTCATCATGGATAAAACCCTTTACCTTTCGTTTATTGGCTGCATAAACCGGAATAACCAGCCGGCCATTACGGATGGTGGGTTCGACATCCAAAGGTGTATGGCCATCTTTTTTTGCAGCGCTTAATGATCTGCGTATTTTTCCTTCTATCTCCTGCTGTTTCTTTATCAGGTCTTTCCTGATTCTACGAAGATTATCCGATGCGTTATCCCTTATGCCACCCTTAGGATCAAGGATCTTTTCTATCCTGTCTGATATTTCAGTTGGAACCAGAACAGGACCAGCAAGTTTAACGATTGTTGGATATTGATCTGACGATAGTTTACCTATATAACCAATAATATCCTGAATTGTCCTTAAAGAAATTTTCAGGTTGAAAAGCGTTTCTACATCGATTATAGTACCATCAATCTTGAGATGATTCAGCTCACCGGTCAGGTCGAGATAATCCTGGGATGGAAATTCCGCTTCCAGTTCCAGGATACGTTTAAATTCCTCAACGCGGGAAAGCAAAAGTTTTATTTGCCTGTAATCATCCTTAAACCTGATATTATCAACGTAAGCTGTTCCCAGGGAACTAAGGCATTTCTCTTTGAGCTTTTCCCTGATAATATCAAAGCCTATCTTTTGTTCAAAATTTATAGGGTAGATCATAAAGGCGTAAAATTACAAATAACTTTATTGGACTTGAAAGATTTAAACTGCAAAACCCGCAAAGATTCGCCAGGGGGCATGTTAATTCATCGGATGATTACTACCGGCAAATCCAATACAAGAAAAATCTTGTAGAATCTTTTTAATATCAAGTCATCCGATGAATATAATCCGGCCAGTCATTGATGTAATTTTAGCCGCAATACCCGCAAAGATTCGCTAAATATTTACTGCGTTTCCCTGCGGGTTTTGCGTTAAGAAACAAACACCCTGGTGCGGGGGCTCTAATTATTCAAAATACTTACTTTCCCGTCATACATGTCAATTAAGACTTTTTTATCGGGATTATCGGATGCATTTTTTGTGTGGAAAATAATATTGAACTGATTGCCATCTTTGGAATGGGATTGCTCAATCATTTTACGTCCTTTTATATCATAATCGGCATACTTCAGATCAAGATGCAGTTGATATTCAGCGCCGCTCTCAAAAGTCAGGTCAACACTGGTATATTTACTCTCAATATCGAGCATATCAAAATTACTTTCAATATTTCTGATGGTAATATCATCGTCATAGGAGGCATAGTACTTCATGCCTTTTTCCATATTATTGAATATAAAAGAGGTGTATTTGCTATTCCCTGCAATTGAATTAACACTGCCGATATTGACCTTATCATCATAAAGATCAAATTCAAATTCAGAGCCAACCGATAAGGCTGATATTTTTGAATATTTACTGATCAAATCCAGGTTATTAATTCTTCCTGCCTCCAAAACTGCATCATAGATCTCCAGTTTTGAATTTGTAATATCCCCCACAAAAAGTGATGTGTATTTTGCTGTGCCGCTGAGTGCAAGCAGCTCATCAATGTAAACCTTATCATCATACAGGTCAATATCAACATTCCCACATTTTTCAATATCTATTTTTGAATATTTTGAGATGAGATCAAGATCCCCTGTATTTTCGATTTCAAGATCACTGTCATAGGTATTCAGGTTAGTATTACCTGCGCTCCCGATAATGGCATCCGAATATCTGAGTTTCAGTTCAAGGTCTCCTCCAAAATCTTCGGCTTTTAAATCGCAATCATAAAGATCCAGCGAAACATTCTTGTTTATCGTATTCAAATTCACATCGCCATAATGGTTCTTAAGGTTGAGGTGTTTGTCGGCCGGAATAGTTAAGGTATAGTTAACCTCAAATTCTTTCAGGGTAATGGTGCCTGTACCGGGAAGCTTAATCTTTACTTTGCTGGAAGCCAGCCATTGAATTTGCAGCATGCTGGCATAAAACCTGGTGTTGATTTTCAATTCCGATTTATTCGTCGAAACTTCCATGTCCTCAAGGGCTTCAATCAAGGTATTGATATCTTCTTTATTATCACCTTTGATTTTATAATCAATAATTACTTCCACGATATCATTATCCCATGTTTTCACAAGCACATCGCCTTCCTTATTCAAAAATCCAACGGTGGTAACAAAGTCTGTATCAAAGGTTTTTAATATCTGGCCGGATTCTTCAATATCCTGGGCCATTAACTTTTCGGGGGCAAAAACATATAATATGATCACCACCCAGATTCTAAATATTGTATTCATTATTTAACCTCCTGTTTTGGTTGTTTTTTGTTCGTTCCAGATCATTAATAAACTGGTCAAGTATCCTGAGTTTATTCTCATAATACCTGAGCAGTGCCCTGACTATTTCAGGGCGTTCACCCATGGTTTCAAGATCTTTAAAATAATCCTGTTGTATCTCGTCTAACAGATTTAATTCTCTTTCAATCCACGGGTAATCGGCCAAATCAAAGTCATGGTTGTTGATCCTGTTCCATTTTTGTGTGATGGCATCAAGATATGCGGCCTGCTGAACTGCAAATTCATCTGACGATTCGGCCAGCCTTACAATCACTTTCTCAGAATTATTATAGAAATAGTTTTTCCAGGTAAAATAACCTGAGATCAGCAGAATCAGAAATACAGCAGCAACTTTCCAGTAATTGAAAGCAGGTTTCCTGCCGTATCCATTCATCCCCTTACTAATACCATCCCAGATGCGTTTCTCATCGGGTTGTTCAACGTCCATATGCTGACGTTTTTCACCGAGATATTCTTCAAACTTCTTTTTCATAAACAGTGTTTTTCAGTTTCTCCCGCAAAAGTGATTTAGCGCGTAGATATTGCGATTTCGACGTCGATTCTGAAATATTTAACATTTCCGCAATTTCCCTGTGTTTATAATCTTCGAGCAGATGTAGCGATAAAATAACACGTGCCCCTTCAGGCAATTCTTTAATTGCATGATGCACATCAGCCGGATTTGTCGCTTCTTCTATTTCATTATTATCAGGTATTTCAAAACTTTCATCTACCTGAACAAATCCCGGCTTTTGTTTTTTAATAAAATTCAATGAATGATTAATCACGATACGTTTCAGCCAGGCACCAAAAGATGATTCCCCTTTAAAACCCTCCAGGTTTCTGAAGGCTGCAATAAAGGCATCCTGAAGGATGTCTTCTGCGTCCTGTTTGTTGGGTATTATTCTTATACAAATGTTATACATGGCCTTAATATATAATTTATATAACCGGTATTGGGATTTAACATCCCCCTTTCTGCATTTATCAACCAGCCTGTGATGAAGTTCAAATGTTCTGCTCAAAATTCCGGTTCCTTTATTATTAATGACAACATGAAGGTAAAAAAGACGGAAGAAAGGAGAGTAAAAAAATTGTTTTTTTTGTAAGGGGTAGAAGTAACGCCAGCCGAGTGCAGTAAAACAATTAGTTCTGAGTTCTGGGTTTTGAGTTCTGGGTTTTGAGTTCTGAGTTGGAAGTTGGAAGTTGAGTGAAGCGAAGCGACACGAAATCCCGATAGCGAGGGACGAGCGTATCGGGATTGGTGGTTCAAAACCTTCCAGAGTAGGTAAAACCTGAAATGGAGCGGGAAGCAACGACAAAGAGCACCGTTACAACTGCACGGAGTAGGATGGGATGGCATGGATAGAGAGGGTAGCGCATGAACATGGGAAGCCCTGGCAGTATTGAGAGACACGACAATAGCTGAGGGTGGGGGAGATGTTCGTAGTACCGATGATCCCCTGGACAACATAACTTGGAATTAGGGAAGGGACATTACTATTAAAAGGACTATAAGTTTTACGTGCTCTATGATAAGATATTTCTGGAACACATACTGAGGGAAGCTTACATAAAAGCAAAAACCAAGGATGGAGGACCGGGGACAGACAAACAAACTTGCTATGGACACAACCTGCAACATGAAACCTGTAACATGCAACTCTTATTGCTCGTCAGGTGAAACGAGATCAAGCAGTTCTGAAGCCTGAGCACTGAATTCACCTCCATTTTCAGCAATCTGATTCAGCCAGCTAATAGCTTTATTGTAGTATTCACTATTGAAATCGGAAAGTACATTTTTAAAATAAGTATAGGATTTATCAAAGTCATTCAATTCATAATTACAAATGGCAAGATGGTAATTGGCCATTTTATCCTCCGGATGATCAATAAGGATTTCTTCAAAAAGGCCGGCAGCCGTTTTGTATTTCTTTGCCTCAAATCTTTTCAGTGCCTTCTCAACAAGTTTCTGATCGGGATAGCTTGAGGGTTGTCCTGGCTGGGAATACATTGCTTTAGCTGGTGCTTTCCTGCTGCTTCTGGTTGATGCAGCACCATTAAGGACCTCGGTATTTTCATAAATGACCATTTTTTCCGCTGATGCATCCTCATCCACTATTTCGGCATCTGCCAGATATTCTTCCTCTGGTAATTCCTCTGTAATGATAGCCTCATCATCAACCTCAGTAATATAGGCAATCGTATGTTCGGGTTCTTCAATGGCAATATCGGTTTCAATTAGCTCTTCAACACCTTCAGCCAGTTCACTTACCCTGGCATTTGCATTAGCAGCCGGAATCTCATATAATATGGGTTGGCGAATACTGTCTTCTGCCAAAACACCTCCCACCGAAGTTCTTTCTTCGCTTTTCTCCTGCGGGCCTGATGGTAAATCCTCGTGTATTATTTCTTCAGTTTCAGTTGAGTGCTCTTTATGTAATTCAGTTTCTGATGCATAAAATGAATCTTGTTGCCTGTCTAAAAACATGTTTATCAGAAAAGCAGTCCCGACCAATATGATAAAAATGGCTGCTGCCGCTATATTCCTGTACCTGAAATCAAACCACATTCGTTTGCTTTTGACTGAGTCAATTTCAGCGTTAAGTTCCTCAACGATTAAATCAAGCTTTTCAGGATCTTTCATGGCTAACATTCCTTCCAGCTCATCCGAACACATTTCGCAATCGACCAGGTGCTTTTCGATCAAATGCTTATCGTTTTCCGAAAGCCTGCCTTCGAAATACTCCCGGAGCCTCTCGTGTGAAGGACACCCTGATCCTGAAAATATGTTATGTACTTGATTATCCATTTTATTCCTGCAACATGTTTTTTAAATTTCGTTTTCCGTTCTGAATATAACTCTTTACCTGTTTAAGTTTGTAGCCCGTAATTTCGGAAACCTCATCATAACACTTCCCCTTAAGGTAAAACAACTCAATACATATCTTTTGCTCTTTGCTTAGTGATGCGATGGCATCGTCCAGTTTTTTGAGTTTGATTTCTTTTTCATTCTCATTATGAAGATACATAAACTCCCCCGATTCCACATCGGTTTTCAACTCTTTTTGTATTTCTTCTTCAAAAAGCCTGGTTTGCCTGCTGCCTCTTAATTGCAGCAGGCAATAATTTTTTGTTACCGTATGCAGCCATGGTTTGAAATTCCTGATGTTATGCCTGAGAAGATCGGTAAACAGCTTTTCAAATATCTGCATGGTGGCATCCCTGGCCTTTTCTTCGTCTTTCAGATATTTCATACAGACAAGGAATACAAAGCGGGTATATCTTTTATAAAGTACACCTATGAGGTCATTGTTGTTGGTCTTACAATAATGATCAATAATCTCAGGATCTGAACAGGATTCTATGTTTTTATTCTTTTTCAATTAATATAGAGCAGGATATAAACATAGCAAATATTTTACCATAAATAAAATATTATGTCTTAATCGTGAAAAAAAGCCACGGATGCACGAATTTAAAAAGAATCAGAAAAGTTTTATGGAATCGGAGGTTTTATTGCATCATGTAAATAAAAACAAATGTTTCATCTAAAAAAAAATAAAAATCATGAAAACAATGATGAAGAATAAACACTTCAGAGAAACCATGTTAACCATTTTTCTCGCATCACTATTTGTAACATTGAATCTCTCATTCACGAGTAAAACATCACCGGTTGGTCTTAACAGCCTCGAAAAAGGGAATATCGAAGGGACAATATCTGAAAAGGGATCAAATAAAGCCTTGTACTACGCAGAGATTTTACTCTACCAGAATAACAAGCTGATAAGAGTCACTAACTCGGAGGCAGACGGCGGTTATTCTTTCAGCAATGTCCCTGTGGGGAAATATGCCATTGAAGTGATCATAAAGGGATATGAAACCCGATATATCAGAAACATTGAAGTGACCATAAACGACCCTATTGTTCTTGATATAGAATTAGAGTTAATTGAAGCAGAAGAATACAGTGAACCGGAAGAAATAAGTTACGACGGCTCAAAGAGAACCGGCCTGCGGGGATTATTTTCACGTGGTAACCAGTCTAAAGCTGCTGAAAGTTCTGTAGCGGGCGGGGTTGCCAGTCCGGGATATTACGATATGGATGTCCCTTATGTACCCTATAATACTGAATCATATGATGTGATCAATGAGCATATTTTCAAGGATGTCATCAATAATCCCCTATCCACCTTTTCTATTGATGTTGACAGGGCATCATATTCCAACATCCGCAGGTTTTTAAATATGAACACCATGCCTTACCAGGATGCCGTAAGAATAGAAGAGATGATCAACTATTTTGATTATGATTATCCACAACCCGTCAATGGTGATCCATTCTCTGTTACCCTTGAAGCGGGTGAATGTCCGTGGAATACCAATCATCAGTTGGTGATGATAGGGATACAGGGTGAGGACCTGAGCGCCGAAGAAATACCTCCTGCCAACCTGGTTTTCCTTCTGGATGTATCGGGATCGATGGATGATCCGAACAAGCTTCCACTTTTGAAGCAAGCTTTTAAGTTACTTGTAAATAACCTAAGAAGTGAAGACAGGGTAGCCATGGTGGTTTATGCCGGGGCAGCAGGCCTTGTACTGGAATCCACCCCTGGTGATGATAAAACAAAGATCGTTGCTGCACTTGATATGCTGGTGGCAGGTGGATCTACAGCGGGGGGTGAAGGGATCAAACTGGCATACAAAATTGCTAAAGAAAACTTTATTCCTGGTGGTAACAACAGGGTGATACTGGCTACCGACGGTGATTTTAACATAGGCGCCAGCAGCAATGCTGAAATGACAAGGTTGATAGAAAACAAAAGGGATCAGGGTGTATTCCTCTCCATCCTGGGCTTCGGTATGGGTAATTATAAGGATTCAAAAATGGAGACCATGTCTAATGCAGGTAATGGGAATTATGCATACATAGATAATATTATGGAAGCTAAAAAAGTTTTCGGTGAAGAACTGTGGGGAACTTTATATACCATAGCCAAGGACGTTAAAATACAGGTTGAGTTCAACCCTGCCATGGTTAAGGGATATCGTTTGATCGGTTATGAAAACCGCATGCTGAACAAAGAGGACTTTAATGATGATAAAAAAGATGCCGGTGATATTGGCGCCGGGCATACGGTAACAGCATTGTATGAGATCATACCTGCCGGTTCTGATGAGGTGGTATCAAATGTTGATCCGCTGGAATACCAGGACACAAAAGTTACCGAAAGCAAAAACCTGATGACTGTAAAGCTCCGTTATAAAGAACCTGACGGAGAAACCAGCAAGCTTATCGTACATAAAGTAAAAGCAGGCGATATTACCCTCAAAGAACCATCGGATGATCTTAAATTTGCTGCAGCCATTGCTGAATTCGGGATGTTGCTGCGTGAATCTGAATTCAAGGCAGAATCAAGTTATGAGCAGGCGCTGGCGCTGGCCAGGGAAGCAAAAGGCAAAGATGAATATAATTACCGCGGTGAATTTATCAGGCTGGTGGAGATTGCGCAGTTGCTGACGGAATAGTTGGCAGTTCTCAGTCCGCAATCCTCAGTTTTCAGTCTTCAGTCCACAATCCTCAGTTCGCAGTCCTCAGTCTTCAGTCCCGTTGGTGGGGAAGACTGGGGATTTTGCGGTGTAGGTACAAAAGGGTGGACAACGCCATAAAGTATCATACAGTTCCCAAGTGGAACCCAAGAACGTTTAGGCTAATCCGAAGAATTATGCTTTGCAGTAATCATGTTTTTTACTCATGGCATGCCCGGCTATTTCATATAAGGTTGTTTTTGAATAATTAATACTTTGTCATCAGGAAGAAGCAAATATCCATAATCATAACACAGGTAATAGATATTATTGTTGGATGTCGTATATACCTGTGTAAAGTATTTAAAATTAAAGTTCTGTCTTACCAAGAGCTCTTTCCGCACTGTTGTTTTTCCCTGGGGGCTGCAGAATCTCAGGATTGATCTGTTTTTACGCAATATGCTATTTGTTCGTTTAATTTCTTTCTCAGCGGGATTGATATGCGAATTATGCCAGGCGCTTTTGCAGCTAATATCGCAAAATTTCTTGTCAGACCTCCCTTTTACTTCTTCATTACAATACAGACATTTCATTACAGAGTCATTTTTTTATACGTTTATAGACGATTATAAATATATAAAATTCTTTTGACACTATATACTCATCTTAAATTCGCAATGTTATTTAATTCTTAACGCTATGACCAAACCAATCCTTTATCTTAACAAAGCCGAACAAAACGGTGAAATACTGATCCGTCTGCTATACAAACCAAACAAGATGATTTCAGATATTATTCAAAGAAATGACTGGATATCCTATAATCAGATCGCTGGATCATATTGTGTTACATACACTACTCAAAACATGAATCTTTTAAAGGATCTTTTTTCAGATTCTGTCTCTGTGAATACCTATTATCTGCATGCCGTACCAAAAGTCAAAGCAGATGAGATAGAACTTAACAGGGACATCAGGTTTAGTTGTGTTTTGCCTGCATGTACAAAAACCGGTAGCATCTTCCTGGTACCTCAGAGAGATGGTGACAGGGGAATGATCCTAATAAAATTCAAAAGAAATAACAACATTAGTAAATTATTGATAATCAAGAGTTATATTACCTTGAGCCAGAAATATTGTTGCTATTTCTTCGATGCGAAGCTATCTGTACTAAGGCGTTTTATTCATGATTTTGCCGGTGACCTAAAAATACATGTCCACCACAAACTAATTATCAATGATATAAGTATTAAGCAACAACTGCTCGAGCAGCACTATATTAAAAAAGATGGTTTTAAAAGTTGCCCGCCATCTCTTTTACAAAGCCTTGTAAAGGGTAATTATAGTATGAATACGATAGAGACATATCATCATATGGTGCTGAAATTCATCAATACATTTAAATCCTGTTCTATGGAACAGATAAACAATTTCTCTGAAAAACAGGTTAACGATTACCACCTTGCCTTAAGACAAAGCAAACAGTATGCTATTATAACAATTAATCAATCGATTAGTGCTATCAAATATTACTATAGTAATGTGCTTCAAAGGGAATTTGAAACTAAACAAATCGTACGACCTAAGAAGAACAAAACCTTACCAGAGTTTTATACTGCTGAAGAAATAAAAAAGATCATCAATGCCACTACTTACCTTAAACATAAGGCAATGATCATGTTAATATATTCTTCGGGATTAAGGATTAGCGAACTTTTAAATCTAAAACCATCAGATATACTTCCGGGGACCAATCAAATTTTAATTCGGGGTGCAAAGGGAAGAAAAGACAGGTACACCATACTCTCGGAAAAGGCCCTTCATACACTCAGGGAGTACTTTAGGGAGATAAAACCAGAAGAATACTTATTTGAGGGGCAATTCGGAGGTAGGTATTCAACAAGTAGCTTCAGGAACGTACTCACAAAATCATTGAAAAAGGCTGGTGTTCAAAAGAAAGGGTCATCACATGTTTTACGGCATACATTCGCTACACATTTACTTGAATCAGGTGTTGATATCAGGATAATCCAGGAGTTACTTGGCCACGCCTCTTCAAAAACCACTGAAATATATACACATGTAACCAACAAATACATACAGTCGATAAAAAGTCCTTTAGATAATTTGAAAATATAAACTTATACCATATATTTGAAGTCGATGAAAACAGCTACGGGGAATTATGTATTAATAGTATTGCAAGTATTAATTTACGGGATGGTGAGGACAAAGGATAAAAGCGTTATAAAGACAATCCCGTAGCGCTTATCCCATCGTTATGGGCAAATTGATTTTAAAACAAATAACATATTATTATGAAAAAAATTACTATACATAGACCAGGTTATAGATTTATGATTTATTCAAATGGAATTGGATCATTGTTAATTGCTTTTTGCATAGTATCTCTTTTTATTTCTAAAGATTCTGAATACAAATTACTTAGTAATAATGTATTATGGACAAGTTTGGGGGTAGTTAGTGGTGTGTTTTTAATTACATATCTTATTTCACTACTATGCAGAAGATTTAGAATTGAGGGCAAAATAAAAGAACTACTAAAATTAGGAAATAAAAGTAGTTATATGGTACTCAAAGCTCTATTTATTACAGACAAATTGTATTATAATACTGACTCCAAATTGATATGTAAAGTTGTATCATACGAGGGTAGAGATGCAAATTTTCTTCTGTTTACGAAAAAGGATATTAAATCTATTGAACCCTTTGTTAAGAAGTCAGATTCATCTAAAAAGAAACAAAATAGTTTAAAATACACTCAAGCTGGAGCCCTAATGGGAGGTTTAGGAGGGGCAATTGGGGGAGCTCTAATTGATAGTGCATTTACAAAAGAAGAAGACAATTCTTTTGAAATTGGTATTTTTTTAAGGTTAACCAATGATGAATTTTATAAATTATCATTGGGATATAAAAGTCATAAAGAAGAAATTAATAAAAAATTGAACGAGATAAAAAATGTAATTAATAAAATTAGAAATGGTTAATTAGTTATTAGAGCATATTTCAAATTGATGAATAACAAACTAAATATAAAGCAATGAATAAAATATTATTAATAATTTTTTTATGTTCTATGATCCAGATACAGCAAATTAATTCTCAATCAATAGAATCTATAAAGAAATTAGCTAAAGAAGGCGATGCTGCAGCACAATTTAACCTTAGCCGTAAATACTTTTTAGGCGAGGAGATAACTCAAGATACAAATGAATCTATAATTTGGTGCACTAAGGCAGCCGAACAAGGTTATGCAAAGGCACAGTACCTTCTAGGAGTATACTATTTTGATGGAATTGGTATGGAACAAGATAAAAAAGAAGCTAGAAAATGGTACACCAAAGCTGCTGAACAAGATTATGCAGAAGCTCAATATTATCTTGGGAATATTCACTTTTGGGGATATGGTATTACTAAAAATTACAAAGAGGCAGTAAAATGGTACTCAAAAGCAGCTCAACAGGGATATCCAGAAGCACAATTCAACCTTGGAACCTGCTATGAAAACGGATATGGTGTATTTCAAAACAAAGCTGAAGCAGCAAAGTGGTATTTAAAAGCCGCTGAACAAGGATATGCAGGAGCACAATTAAATATTGCTATTTTTTACGAAATTGGAACAGGAGTAGATCAAGATAAAAAGGAAGCTGTATTCTGGTTAACAAAAGTTGCTGAACAAGGAAATCGTCAAGCACAATATAATCTTGGTATTTGTTATTATAATGGATATGGTGTACTCCAAAATAAAAAGGAAGCTGTAAACTGGTATGTAAAAGCTGCTGAACAAGGTCTTGCAGAAGCACAGAGAGAGTTAGGAGTTTGTTATTATAATGGATTTGGTGTAGAGCAAAACAAAATGACATCATTAAAATGGTTTAGAATGTCAGCTGAACAAGGTTATGCAGAAGCACAAAAAGGAATTGGAGATTGGTATTTTGAAATTGGTAATGATGAGGAAGCCTTAAAATGGTACACATCAGCTGCCAATCAAGGATTAGCAGAGGGGCAGTATATGCTAGGACAGTGTTATTTTTATGGAAAGGGTGTATCAAAAGATGAAAAGGAAGCTAATATATGGATTAAGAGAGCAGCTGATCAAGGATATGATGAAGCACAGTATCTCCTGGCTAGTAATTATTTTCGTGGTATAGGTATTCCTAAAGACAATAAAGAGGCTGTAAAATGGTACACAAAAGCTGCCGAACAAGATCATGCAGAAGCACAATATAATCTTGGTTTATGTTATTTTCATGGATATGGTGTAAATAAAGACATTGATAAGGCTAAATCTTTGGTAAAGCTATCATATGAAAATGGTTATGAAGGAGCAAAAGACTTTTATAACCACTATGAACTTTGGAATTATAAAAAGTAATAACGATGGGTTGGAATTCAAAGTCAAATGATAAATTAAGAATATATGTGAATAAAGATTTACAACACATAAGATTCAATAAAGTTGACTCCAACAACAAAGTATATTATGGTCCTCAGACATCAATTGAAAACATTCTTTAAATAATTGAAGCTATTAAAGATTTATAATTCATCAAGAAAATAGAAACAATCAGCCCATAACAGCGGCTCATATTGCATGCCGCACATAGTGGGCATCAAGACAAGAAATTGTAAATTTGAGTATCGTGATCATCAACAAACATAGATGTACAAAAGCGGCACGCAACATAGCCGCGGGACGTTAGGGCACATATGATCGAAAAAACAGACAATACTATAAATTCAAACAAAATGAAACAAAAAAGATTATTTAATTATGGCTGGCTAATATTGATCCTGACAATAATAGCCTCCTGCATAACAGAATCTAAAGAAGAAGCTATGAAAGCTACTTCTGATTCTGAGAAAGCGATTGAACTTTATAAAAGTGCTTACGAATTAGCATATGGCGTTCTTGAACTAGACAAGGCAGTATCAATCTATGAAAAAGCTATCCAAGAAGATAGTAATTTTTTCATGGCTTATTATCAGCTGGCGACCTATCACTTATTTCACAAAAATAATGATGAATTTAAAAAAACAGCCAAGGCAGCTATTGATTGTGATATTAAGTTCAGTGAAGGAGAAAACGTTCAGAAGAAAATATTAGAAATGTGGTTAAATGACAGAGTGAGTGATGCCTCTGTATTAGGAAAACAACTTATTGAGCTTTACCCAAATGATCCAGACTCATACCTCAATCTTGGTTATATTTATTATCTAAACAAGGACTATTCTAATGCTATTGATGTATTTGAAAAATCAATTTCAATGGAAAATATTGGGGAATTGTATTGTGGTCCCAAATTAGCTATAGTACCAATTTGCATGTTAGGTTACTCATATTTAGTTTCTGACCAACTTGACAAGGCTAAGGAAAGCTTTGATAAATATATATCACAATTCCCTGAAGAACAAAATCCATATGACTGTAAAGCTGATTATTTCATGGCTGTGCAGAATTATGAGAATGCATATGATAGCTATATAAAAGCTTACAATATTGACACAACATATAAAGTTTATCTTAAGAGAGCACTAAATGCTAAAGAATTAGCTGATAGTCTTATGAACAGATAAAGAATTAGTATACATACGTGCCCTAACATTGGGTCATAAAGCATGCGGGTTTTCGTGGTTTTCTGACAATTTTAGTTATCTTTAACTTTCGGTTTCGGGGGACACTGAAACGGGGCGAAACTCCCGCACAGCTTCATACCCAAGGACCGTTAGTACCCAATTTTAAAAGGGACACATTAAGTTCTTTGATAAACTGCAT
>CAYXUU010000021.1:0-89845 GCA_964468645.1 uncultured Bacteroidales bacterium | reverse complement strand
TTATATAAAATTATTATGGAAAATTTTTAGGGTGTTGCAACGCTGAAAACAGGAGTACTTCAGCAAGATTGACTAGGGCTACAGTGGATTCTTTGCTTCGGATAGTTTCCCTGTTTTTTACAGTTTGAATATCCCTTTTATGGATCCGGGCAGTTTCTGTAATATTTGCTATAGGGATTAAAAATTCCTGATCTGTAAGCTTAACATTAAGGCCCTGGTATTTTGCCATAATGCTTGGTAGTACCATAACGAAACTTGAACCCTGTCCGGCTGTTGACTTAATACTTATTTTACCACCCAGTTTTTCAATTTTCTCTTCAGCAATAGCAAGGCCTAAACCCCTGCCCGAAATATCAGTAATGATGGATGAGGTACTGAGACCGGATTTGAAAACCAACATATTGATGTCGTTATCAGTTAGTGATTCAGCTTCTTTGCGGGTTATTAACTTAAGATTGACGGCCTTGTTTAGGATCTTGTTTTTATCGAACCCGGCGCCATCATCACTAATTGTCAACTCAACCTTACTGCTTTCGATCTGTTGGATATTTATTTCAATTTTTCCTTTTTCCGGTTTTTGAGTTTTCCTTCTTTCCGCAGGTTCTTCTATACCATGATCAACAGCATTCCTGATAATGTGTATTACCGGATCTTTAATGTCTTCCATGATACGTCTGTCAACCTCTATCTCTGTCCCATTGGTAATAAACTCGACATCTTTGCCCATATCACGGGCGAGTTCCCGGCTGATTCTTGGAAATGTATCGAAGAGATTTGAAAAAGGAAGCATCAATATTTTTTTTACTTCTTGCATCAAACCATCGATCATTGAACTGGTATATACAATATCATATTTCTGATAAGATTGCGCATGGAGCCCTTTTTTCTCCAGGCTTTTTATTTTATTATTTATATTATCAAATACCGGAAACTGTTTTATAAGCTTGCTTATGTCTGCCCGGATTTCATTCTCATTCTGTGATTTTTCCGCATCCTGCCTGAACCTGAGTATTTCGAAGTATAATTTCTCCCAGTTTTTCTTAATATCTTCAAAGTCTGCTAAGATCACGCCAAATTCATCGATACTACGCTTTTGTAGTAGTTTAATATGAAGCATTTCTTCTGCCATGATATACAGTGAATCTATCTTGCCGGTTGATAAGCGAACCGTATTGCTGCTGGCCCGGATCTTTTGTGGCACCTCCATATTTGTTGAGTCCCGTGAACCAGCTTCCTTTTTAGAATTTTGTTCGGGCTGGATATATGCAGGATCATGTTGAAGGGTATCAGTTCTTATATCTGAATCCTCTTCTTCTTTCACCTCATACTGAACCATGATCGACTTCAGGTTGTTTAACATAGAGCCATCCGTTGCTGATGTATCTTCTTTTTGCTCTTCGTCTGAAGGTGCCTCTTGAACATGCTCCTCTGTATATGATTTTATATTATTTAGGATGCTAATGTAGCGTTCTATTGTTGGTGGAAGAATACTGATATCAGGATCATCAACCTGGGTTAATAGCAATTCCAGTGAATTTAGAACCTTATGGAACAGATCAAAAAGTTGTGGCGAGAGCGAGATTTCTTTATTTTTCAGGTAAGAAAATGTTCCTTCCAGGGCCTGGCATGTCCGTTCAATATCACGAAGGTTTACAGCCCTGGCAGCCCCTTTCATACTATGAGCAGCCCTGTATATAATTTCAATCTGGGCCTCTGTTTTAACAACAGTATTACTCTTTTCCAGATTAATCAAGCCTGACCCGATTGCATTAATGTGTTCCCTGGCTTCAATCTTAAAGGTTTCAATTAATTGCTTATGTAATTCTTCATCCTGGGTATTCATATGGCATTGCTAATTCATTATTTGTGCTGTTGCTAAACCTGTTCATTAACGATGATATTCTTGTCTGTCAATATATTCCTGATATCAAGTATGATCAAATCTCCTTTAGCGATCCCTTTGATCATGTTTGTTTTTAATGCAACAGATTCAGGAAGTTTTTCCTGAATATCCTCTGTTGGAATTTCATAAAAACCTTCAATCATATCAGAAACAATACCCATTATGAATTCCCGGTCTTCAATCATGATTATTTCATGTATATCTGATATCCCCTTTTGATCATGCAGACCTAGAACCTTCTTTACGTCAATAATGCTGATTATCGTACCCCTGACGTTGATTATCCCGGTAATATATTCAGGTGTGCAGGGTAAAAAAGTAATATCTTTTAAAGGGGCTACTTCTTTAAGAAATGATGTTTCGATGGCATATTTTTCTCTTCCCAGCCAGAATACAAGGGCTTTGATAGTCTCCTTGTCTGATAGCTGATCACTACCCTCCCTGGCTAGTTGCTGTGCCCTTAATTTTAAAATATTTTTGTTATTCTTACCTAACACTTCCTCCTTTATATTAGTTCCTGACATAGAGATATTGTCTTTAATATTCTTCTTTTCAGTTGACTTTTTTTGCTTACTAGCTGCCATGTGATTAGATATTATATTCTATAAGTGATTTTGCAATTTCAGATAATCTGCCGGCTGTAAGGCCATCCGAATAAGGCAAAGAATCATTCTTCTGAAAGCCCTGAAGCAGGTCGATGGTGTTCTGATAATATTTTTTTGACTCTTTATTTTTATTTAGTTTTCTCGCAATATTTCCAAGGTTAAAATGCGTGAGTGCGAAATCAGGTTGCAGGTAAAGAGCTATTGTAAGGGCTTTATACGCTTTTTCGATATGACCCTGTTCCTCATGTATGTTTGCCATTAAATAATGGATCCCCGCATCGAGCTGGTCGATAGAAAGAGCCTCTTCCGTTAATTGTAATGCATCATTAAATTTACCCTGGTTTGCCCTGAGCCTGGCTAGTAACAGTACTGATTCAAGTTTTGCTTGTTGATTGTTATCTGTTTTAGCAAGAATTGATTCGGTTTCTGAATAATTACCGTTTTGATAGCTGGCAAGTGCATCATTGATATTATATCCATTAACTTTTGACCTGTCATTAACAGTAGCGATCTTTTTAACAACCTTTGGCGTTGTACTTAATTTGCGCCTTATACCCTTCCCAACTTTTATTGTTTCGTATTCTTCCCTGGACAAATTGCTATCAATCGCTTTTGTAATAAATTTTTGTTTCCTGATTTTTTTTGCTTTGCCTGTAAATGCCCCTTTTTTATAGAAGGTAACACCATCAATAAAAACCGGGCTATACTTCTTCGACAGATAATGATATGATTCGGATGGGCTTGTTACCAGCCAACCTCCATCGACCAGGCAGTTGTATAGTTTCTCAGATGTTTTAATAATATCCTGATGGGAAAAATACATCAGTACATTCCTGCAAAAAATCAGATCCATTCCATTGGTTTTCGAAACAACGGAAGGGTAGCTGTCTTCTATCAGGTTCAGGTTTGAGAATTCAACAACACGTTTAACATTTGAGTTGATCTGGTATTGTCCGGTGTCAACCTTCTGGAAATACAGATTCCTTGTGGCCTGGTCAACACCCCTGAACGACCAGTCTCCATATAATCCACGTGTAGCTTTCTTAAGGAATTCTGTGTTGATATCTGTAGCCAGCAGTATGATGTTCCAGTTGTTGAAATCGGGGATTGTTTGTTTGAGCAGCATCGCAATGGTATAAGGTTCTTCCCCTGTTGAACAGCCGGCACTCCAGATTCTCAGTGTTTTGCCATTTGTACTTTTCTTTTTTATTATTTCAGGAATTATCTTATGCTGTAAAACCTTTAAGGTCTCAGTATCCCTGAAGAAATATGTTTCTCCTACAGTAAGTTTTGATGCAAGAATCCCGACCTGTTTCCTGTTCAGAGTATCAGACATCAGGTGGGCTATGAATTCTTCAGAGGAGGTGTAATTTGTTGTTTTTACAAGTTCGGTTATTTTGGTTCTTAATTCATTAAACCTGGTAGGCGGAAAAAAGATGCCAATCTTACTGCGAACAAATTCGCTTAGCTCTTCAAGAAGATGTTCTGAAATCTGTGGCATATTCCTGCTTATTAAAAATTACCCTTACTTCCTCTTATTTATATTACTAATTGACTCAGAGATAGTTTTTTCTTCGGAAAGCGATAAAAATTTATCAACATTGTGAATAAATATTAGCTCATCATCAACTACCGCAATTCCTTCGACCAATTTATTGGATCCCGGTATGATATCACCCGGCTTTTTAATATTGGATTCATCTATGGTTTGTAATCCTTTAATCTCATCGGAAACAAAACCAAATACAAGCGAGGCAGACCTGACAATGGTAATTTGATCTGAGGTTTGCAATTCTTTGTCTTCAAGGCCAAGCCTTTGCCTGAAGTTAACGATGGGTATGATCTCATTACCCATGTTTATTATCCCTATTACAATTGAAGGAGCCTCGGGAAGGGGTGTAATTTCAACTGCTCGTATTATACGCTGAATATGATGTAAAGAAATACCTATACTGTATTCGCCTATGATAAAAACAACAATATAATCCCGGAGTTTGTTTTCTGCCATAATTATTATTTGGTTCGCGGGGATTCTGATTGTAAATAGACCACAACTAAATATAAACAAATGTACGATGTTAAAAAGCATTACACATCGGTGTAAATACCTATAAAGGAAGTAGGTAAATTACCTATGGCTGGAATTTGAATATTTGGCGAGGGCATTAGCAATATCATTCATGACCAAGCCATTTTTACATATTCCCTGAACTCGTATTTTGAATCCCTTTTTTTCCAATCATTCACTGGTTAAATTTTTCTATCACCATTTCGATATCATCTGGATGATGCGGAGTATATTCTTTTTGTTATCACCTCGATTATTGTGCACCCTAATAGGTCTGTAAATCGTTTATCGTAATAACTAAAGTCTCCTGATTCAAAAAAAATCATTACATTTGATAATAGTTTCAGTACTGCATGAAGGAACTCCCCAAAATACTGCTTGTTGATGATATTGAAGCCAACCTGATCCTGCTGGAGAAGATCCTTGACAGGATAGATGCTGAATTAATACCCTGTACCAGGCCATCCATTGCCCTGAACTTTACAAAAGATACAGAGTTTGCATTGATTATACTGGATATTCAGATGCCTGAAATGATAGGATTTGAACTTGCTGGCCGTATCCGGGAACAGCGGTTAAATAAACTGAGCCCGATCATATTTCTAACAGGTATTTATTCTGATAGTGATAGTATCTTTCGGGGTTACGAAACAGGCGCTGTTGATTATCTGACAATACCTGTAAGGCCTCAGATTTTATTTAGTAAAGTGAGTGTTTTTATAAAACTCTACAATCAAAGGAAAGAGATAGAACAGCAACGGAATGAGCTCGATAAAAAAAACCGGGAATTATATGGTGCCAGGCAGCAAATAATAAAATCATTAATTGATGGTGAAGACCGCGAGCGGTCGAGGATAGCCCGTGAATTGCATGATGGTTTGGGTCAGCATCTTACGGCATCATCCCTGAACCTGAATAGCCTGAAGAATGTTGTTCATTCACTGGATCAAAAGAAACAAAAACAATTTCATCAGGGATTAAATTTCCTTTCTCAGGCCATTGAAGAAAGTAGAATGATTTCACAGAACCTGATGCCAAAATCAATAGAAGATTTTGGATTATCTACTACACTGGAAGCATTAATCCAGGGATTGCAGAA
This sequence comes from uncultured Bacteroidales bacterium, assembly GCA_964468645.1. GTDB lineage: Bacteria > Bacteroidota > Bacteroidia > Bacteroidales > JAIOZK01 > JAIOZK01. The sequence goes on along the minus strand of CAYXUU010000021.1, from coordinate 84,170 downwards.
ATCCGCAATTACAAAATTTGAGTTTTATTCAAATCTTGAAGAGAATGAGCTGGACAAACAACTTCAGATGAACCTTTACAGGATAAGCCAGGAGTGTTTAAATAACATCATAAAACATGCCGCGGCAGGTAAGGCAAACCTTCAGATCATCAAACACAAAAATGAAATTGTTTTTACCTGTGAAGATAATGGCAAAGGGTTTGATCCTGAAAAGAGCTACAAAAAAAGTCAGGGATTTGGGTTAAACAGTATTACCAACAGGGCAATGTCATTAAATGGCAATTGTGAAATAAACAGTATTCCGGGAAAAGGAACATCCATAACAATTGATATTCCAATAAAGTAATCACGATGAAAAAGGTCAGGATTTTACTCGTTGACGACCATAAGATAGTACGCGATGGGATAAGATCATTGCTGATAGAGGATCCGAAGTATAAAGTTGTGGGTGAAGCAAGAAATGGGAAAGAAGCAATTGAGTTTTTAAAGCATCATAAGATTGATCTTGCAATTATGGATATTAATATGCCCGAAATGAATGGTATCGAATGCACAAGAATTGTCACAGAGAAATTCACTGATACCCGTATTCTTGTCCTTTCGATGCATGATGAAGAATTGTATTTAACCAAAATGCTCGAAGCCGGGGCTTCAGGTTATATCCTTAAAAGTTTTGGTAAAGATGAATTATTTAAAGCGATTGATATGATCATATCAGGACGGAATTATTTTAGCCAGGAAATTACCCTGTCGGTGATCAGAGAGCTAACGAGATCAGAAAAAGAGGATTCAATAATTTCGGGAATTCCACTTACTGATCGTGAGATTGAAATCCTTGAAATGATCGTTAAAGAATATACCAACCCTGAGATTGCTGATAAACTTGAGATCAGCATAAGAACCGTTGATGCCCACCGAAGAAACCTGCTTGAGAAGATTGGTGCCAGGAATACCGCTGGCCTTGTTAAGTATGCGATTGAGAATAAGCTTTTTAATGATTAGTTGAGTGGTTGAGTGGGTAAGTAGGTGTGATTATTCAGATTTACGTTTATTCAGGTAATTGATGTAACCATTTAAGATTTTAACTACCTCAAAAACATTAGCTCTATACAGAATAAATTGATCCTTCCCGATGTAATTTTCATCTAAAGCCACATATAAATGATCAATAAGTTCATATAATGATCCTCGTGCCTGCCTGCAAAAATGTATGTTCTCCTGGAAGTGATACCGACCATATCCTCACCCACTCACCCACTCAACTACTCACTTTACTCAACCACTCAACCAAACACCATAGGTAATTTACCTACCTGCATCTAAGTGTTTTGACCGATGTAATATGCTTCGCCGTGTTGTAATATTGCATAACAATGAAAAAATCCGGAAAGGAAAAAATAGTTGTGATTGTTGGAGGATCGGATGCTGTCAGCACAACAATATCACAACTGATTGAGAATTATAACATTGGCCAGATCAACTTCCTTGACATAAGTGCAATTAAGAAAGAGGTTGATCCTTTTAATTGCATGGCTGATTTTATTATTGTCGATTTGTCAACATCAAATAAAAGCCTGGGCGATTTACTTAAATATGTAAAAGTGATGTATCCTGATAGCACTATCATTACCCTTCATTATTTTCAATCCCTAAGGATACAAGAAAAGGTGCTTAAATCAGGTGCTGATTATTATGTTCCTTTCGAAGACCTGGAGCCCAGATTAAACGAGATATTAGAACTTACTACATAATAGATATTTAAAATTATTGGATATTTCAGCACGTGAAGTATCAATCAAAGGCTGAATTAAAAGAAGATAATAATCATAAAGTGGCCAAAAAGGGGATAAATCCAATCAGGAATTCTGAGGGTAATGAGAATTTACCGTGTTCTGAAGAGGTTGTAAACTATAAGGATCTGATTGATCTTTCTCCGGATGCAATTTTTTCGATAAATCGGGATAGCCGGTTTCTTTATATGAACAGGGCTGCTGCAAGTCAATTAGGTGGTTTGCCTGAAGATTTTATCGGATTAAAAATGAAAGAGCTTTTTCCTGATGAAATTGCTAGCGGGCAAATGAAAACTATTATCAGTGTTATAGACAATGATCAAGCTTTTAATGGGGAGTCGAAATCGGTTATTGCAGGTAAGGAAAGATGGTTTAACACACATATCTTCCCGGTGTGGGATAATAAGAAGAATGAAGTATTTGTACAGAGCATAGCCAGGGATATCACTACTCAAAAGGAAAAAGAACTTGAATTACTAAAATATAAAGAAAGCCTTCAGGAACTTGTTGAAGAACGGACAAAAACTTTGGAGAATACAAAACAGGCGTTATCTGAAAGTGAAATAAAGTTCAAATCACTGTATAACCATTCACCTGATATGTATGTTTCTGTTTCACCTGATGATGACACAATAGAAGAATGTAACGATACACTCCTTCGAAAAACAGGATTCACAAGAAAAGAAATAATCGGACAGAAGATCTTTATGATGTATCATAAGGATTGCAAGGATGATGTAAAAAAGGCGTTCAATGAGTTTGTTGAAAGCGGAATAGTAAATGGAAAAGAACTTATTCTTAAAAGAAAAGATGGTAGTAAAATTGATGTAAGCCTTAACGTTGAAGCCATCAGGGATAAAAACGGAAAAATACTCTATTCCATATCAAGTTGGAGGGATATCTCAGAATGGAAGAAACATCAGCAGGCCATTTTAACAGAGAAATCATTTTCTGAAAATATTATAAACAGTTTACCGGGTATTTTTGGCATTTTCGATTCTAATAGAAGATTTCAGAGGTGGAATAAAGCATTTTGTGATAACACCGGGTATTCTGATTCTGAGATTGAAAATATGACCCCGCTGGATCTCTTAAAAGGTTCAGACAAAAGAAAGTTCCTAAACCAGATGAATAAACTGGAAAAAGGAAGTTTTTCAACTGTCGAAGTCAGTGTTATTACCAAAGATAAAAGGAGCATTCCCCATTACTTTATTTCCAAATACATGAATATTGAGGGTAATCTGTATGTGATTAGTTATGGAACAGATGTGTCTGAAATTAAAGAAGCCCAGAAAGCATTGCTTGAGAGCAAGCAAAGATACCAGCTGGCCACGGAAGCGGCGGACCAGGGAATCTGGGACTGGTTTATTGATTCTCAGGTGGTGTATTATTCAAAACAATGGAAAGCACAAATAGGATATAAGGACGAGGAACTGGAGAATAAATTTGCAACATGGCAAAATCATCTGCACCCTGACGATTATGAGCGTATGCATCAGGAGGTTGCCCATTATGTTGAAAATCCCTCTGGCCCTTTTATTGCCGAGTTCAGGATGAGGTGCAAAGACGGAACTTACCGCTGGATACGCAACAGGGCTGCCTCTGTTAAGGATAAGAATGGTAAAGTTATCAGGATGTTCGGAGCGCATAAAGATATTACTGCAAAAAAAGAAGCGGATGAAAAACTTAAAGAAAACAATAATTTTATCAATAGTGTATTGAATATTAGCCCTGATATAATCTATATCTATGATATCAAGGAAGCTAAGAATGTATTCAGCAATGAAGGCTTTATAACCATGCTGGATTATACAACCACCGAGATTGTTGAAATGGGAGATAAGCTTTTACCAATGCTTATGCACCCCGACGATTTTCAGAAATATTTAACTGAGACATATCCAAAATACAAAACACTCCCTGACGGTGAACTGCTCATACATCAATACAGGTTAAAACATAAAAGGGGGCACTGGTTGTGGGTGAACTGTAAAGAACTGATTTTTAATAGGGATCAGGATGGAAGCCCCCGACAGATTTTTGGGGTTTTTGAGGATATCACTGAAAAGAGAGTGGCTGAAGAGGCACTCAGAATAAGTGAAGAGAGACTTGATCTGGCTCAGTCTGCTGCTGGAATTGGAACTTTTGACTGGAATATCTTAAATGATCATACGGAATGTAATGAAAGGTATTTTGAACTATTCGGATTAAACCCTGATTCTGGAAAATTCTCTGAACATAATTGGTTAAACAGGATACATCCTGATGACAGGGAAAGGGCGAGGCTGGAGTTGAAGGATACCCTGGAAAACGAAGCCCGGTACAACTCAGAATACAGGATCTTAATTCCAGATGGTTCAATAAAATGGATCAACAGCAAAGCCAAGATATTTTATGATGAGGAGGCTACACCGGTCAGAATGGTAGGTGCTTTGACCGATGTAACAGACAGAATTCTGGTTATGGAGAAGATCAAACAAAGTGAGGAGCAATACAGGAAAGTATTTGAGTCTGTAACCGATTCAATTGTTATTTGTGATTATGAAGGAATGATTGTTGATGCCAATCCAGCAGCCTGTGATACTTACGGATATTCAAGGGAGGAATTCCTTGAAATGCATCCAATGAAAATTGTGCGTGAAGACTATTACAAAGTGCTTGAAGAGTTTTTTGAGACTGTATTGAGTGGTAAAACGTTTTATGGTGAAACCATTGATATTCGTAAAGACGGAAGTTTCTTTAACACGGAGATCATAGGATCTACCCTTACCTTTCAGGGAAAACCTCATATTATGGCTCTTATCCGTGATGTTACTGAAAGAAAAAACCAGGAGCTGAAAATCAGTGAAAGTGAAGCAAAGTACCGGACACTTGCAAGCAACTTGCCCGGAATGGTTTACCGGGTGGAGGTTAAGAAAAATAACAATGTGCTTTTTTTCAATGATTATCTGCTTCCCATGACTGGTTATAATAAGGAAGAACTTTCAACAGGTAACATTTGTTCTATTGAAAGTATTATGCTCGAAGAAGATAAAACTAAAGTGCTCAGTACAGTAAAAGCGGCGATTAAAAAAGACGAAGTATTTGAAGTACAATACAGAATTAAAAAGAAAAATGGAACGGTAAGCCATTTTATCGAAACCGGTAAGCCGATCTTCGATAAAAAAGGAAAACTGGAATATATCGATGGGGTTATCTTTGATGAAACCTCAAGAAGGGTCATTGAAGAAAAGCTTCAAAAAACGTTGATTGAACTTGAAGAATCAAACGAGGAACTGGAACAATTTGCCTATATAGCCTCTCACGATCTTCAGGAACCATTGCGCATGGTTTCCAGTTTCTTGCAGTTGCTGGTTAAAAAGCATACTTCCCAATTAAACAGTGAGGCTTTGGAGTTTATCAATTTTGCAGTTGATGGATCTAACAGAATGAGGCAGCTGATTAAAGATCTGCTGGCATTCAGCAGGGTAGGAACGCGTGGATCGCCTTTTGAGAAAACGGATATGAATGGGATCTTAAAAACGGTGAAGGATAACCTTTCAGAATCGATAAAGGAAAATGAAGTAAAAATTATGATTAAGAACCTGCCAGAGGTGATTGTGGACAGGACACAGATCATACAGGTTTTCCAAAACCTGATATCAAATGCAATTAAGTTTAAAGGGAAGGATAATCCAATTATTGAAATCAGTGCAGGAAAGAAAAAACAATGCTGGAAATTTAGAATCAGTGATAATGGAATTGGCATTGAAAAACAGTATATGGAGAAGATATTTGTAATCTTTCAGCGCTTACATACCAGGAATGAATATGAGGGAACAGGAATAGGCCTTGCTATATGCAAAAAAATTATTGAGAGGCACGGAGGCAGGATCTGGCTCGATTCAACACCCGGTAAGGGATCTGAATTCTTTTTTACAATCCCGGTAAATTCAAACAAACAAAATAAATATATGCCGGCGTAGGATCTGTATAAATATTACTAATAACTTTTTGATGAAAGTTAAAATAATAGATATTTTACTGGTGGAAGATAGCGAGGGTGATGTAAGACTAACCAGGGAAGCATTGGATGAGCATAAGATTGCGAATAAATTGCATGTGGTTGATGACGGTGTTAAGGCTATGGACTTCCTGAACAAAAGAAATAAATATGACAATGTACCTACACCCGATATTGTTTTGCTTGATTTAAACCTTCCGAGAAAGGACGGACGTGAGGTCTTATACGAGATAAAAAATGATGACAGCCTAAAAAGTATCCCTGTTGTGATCCTTAGTACGTCAGATCATGAAGATGACATTCTCAAATCATACAGGAATCACGCAAACTGTTATATCACCAAACCACTGGATCTGGAACAGTTTATCAAGGTGGTAAAATCAATTAATAATTTTTGGTTATCCATTGTAAAATTACCTGTGAATGAAAAATAACGACAATGTCTAGAGGGGGTAAACCGACATATGATGATTTGCAGCGAAGAGTAAAAGAACTTGAGCGCTCACTTGATCATGCCAGCAATTCAGGTAATGGAAAAATCTTCAGAACGCTTTTTTCCAAGTCCAAAATTGCAATGGAACTTTATAATCAAAGGGGTGTAATGGTAGATATGAACAAAACAGCTGAAAAGTTATGGGGCCAGGATAAATCCAAACTAATCGGGTCGTACAGGTTGCTGGAAAGTGAAAGAATTATTGAAAAAGGATTGGTACCTCAATTAAAGGAATGTTTTAAGGGCCGGGTAGTACATTTTGACGAAATAACGTATTTTATAAATGATCCTTCAAAGGCTGAAAAGAGAAGAATTATTGTTAAGACATCCTGTTTCCCTACTTATGATAAGGATAATAGTATTGATGGAATAATTGCAGTACATAATGAATTAACCGAGTTGCATGCAGTCATTAATTTGTTAAAAGAAAAAGAGAAACAATACAGGGGTTTACATGAGAATGTTCCGTTGGGCTTATTCCGGTCAACCACCGATGGACACATATTATCATGCAATCCTGCAATGATAAATATGTTTGGATGTAATTCGGAACAGGAATTTATTGAACACCCTACGAAATATTATTATGTAAAACCCGATGAAAGGAGAGACCTGTTTGAAAAAGTGTCCAGAAATGGTGTGGTGAAAGATTACATAGTGTTATTGAGAAAAATCAACGGAGATAAATTCTGGGCTTCCATGAATGTGAAAGGCATTAAGGACAAAGATGGGAATGTATTATATCTTGATGGAATTATGAACGACATTAGCCTGCAACTGCAGGTTAAAGAAGAACTTGTTAAAGCTAAAGAAGATGCTGAAAGATCAGATAAGCTTAAAACAGCATTTCTGTCGAATATGTCCCATGAGATCAGGACACCTATGAATGCAATACTAGGTTTTACTGAGTTTCTTTCAAAGTCTGAAATTACACCGGGGGATAGAAATGATTTTATCAGAATTATACATGAGAACGGAGATCTGCTTTTAAAAATTATAGATGATATTCTTGATGTGGCAAAGATTGAAGCAGGTGAACTTAAACTTGTAATGACCACATTGGATTTAAATTCATTTTTGCAGGGAATTTATAATCAACTACAGAAGCAATCGCACAAAATGAAGAAATCGAATGTAAAGTTAATTTTTAAAAACGGCTTACCAGAGAACCGTGTATTGATCAAATCAGATCCTGACCGGTTAAGGCAAATATTTGCCAATTTGCACACCAATGCCATGAAGTTTACCTCCTCAGGAAGTATAGAAACAGGATATACACTGGAACCGGATAATATGCTTAAATTCTATGTTACGGATACAGGAATCGGTATCCCCAATGATAAGCATCGTATCATATTTGAGCGCTTCCGGCAGGTTGATGAATCACCCACAAAAACATATGGCGGTGCAGGCATCGGCTTGACAATAACCAAGAACCTGGTGAATCTTCTCGGAGGTGAAATATTCATTGAATCCTATCCGGATTCAGGCACAACATTCTATTTTACTCATCCATATGAAAAGATTGAATCATGGGAGAAGTTTGAAAGGACAGAGGTGTTAATTTCGCAGGAATCTGTTGACTGGAGTGATAAAACAATTTTAATTGCAGAGGATCTGAAGTCTAATTATGATCTGTTGGAAACTATGTTGGAAAAGACCAGTGTTAATCTGTTATGGGCTAAAAATGGCAAAGAGGCAGTAAATATATGTCAAAAAGAAAAGGGCATAGATCTGATCCTGATGGATATAAGAATGCCTGTTATGGGAGGTTATGTAGCGACATCAATTATAAAGGCTTTTAAACCGGAAATCCGGGTGATTGCCCAAACAGCACATGCTTTGAGTGGTGAAAAAGAGAAGGCATTAAATGCCGGGTGTGACGATTATATCACTAAACCTTTTAAGGCCGATAAATTACTTGAAGTCGTAGGAAAAAATTTAAATCTTTAAGAATGTGTTCTAAAAAGATAAAAATTGTTTGTATTGAAGATAATCCAGGGGATGTTTTTTTACTAAGGATGTATCTTGATGAAACACCTAACCTTGATTATGATCTTATAAACTTTGAAAGGTTAAAGAGTGCTGTCTGTTATATTGATAAGAACACTTGTGATTTGATAATTTCAGATCTTGGCCTGCCCGATTCCGATGGGATAAAGACCTTTTATGAGTTACAGGGTAAATATCCCAATTTACCGATTATTGTGCTTACAGGCAATAATGATTCAAAAATCGGTATTGATGCTGTACACAACGGGGCCCAGGATTATCTGGTAAAGAATGAAATAACGAGGAGTTTGTTATCACGCTCAATATTGCATTCCCTTGAACGGAAACAAACTAACCTTGAATTGAAGGAAGCCAAAGATAAGGCCGAACAGGCTGATAATCTTAAATCTGCTTTTCTGGCCAATATGTCGCATGACCTGCGTACACCAATGAATTCAATTATAGGATTTTCAGAGTTGCTCAGATCGTGTGATACCGAGGATCAACGACAGGATTATATTAATATAATTATCCGGAACGGAGAGGTATTGTTGAATTTACTTAACGATATTATCGATATTTCCAAAATAGAAGCCGGACAATTAGCGATTCATAATTCCTCCACTGATATTCATGAGATACTTCATGATCTCCAGAAAACATATCTGGAGAAAATCAGGAAAAAAAATAACAGTAAGATTTCTTTTAAACTTAATAAATTGCAGAGAGATGAATCATTATTTGTTAAAACGGACAGGGCAAGGCTCTATCAGATATTCTCAAATTTGCTGGATAATGCCCTGAAATTTACTGATGAGGGCATCATAGAGTATGGTTATGATTTATCGGAGAAGGAGATTTCCTTTTTTGTTAATGATACCGGGACAGGAATTCCCGAAAATAAACAGCAGGAAATCTTTGAAAGGTTTGGAAAACTTAATGAAACTTTTGAGAAGAACCTGACAGGTACAGGATTGGGATTAGCCATATCAAAAAACCTTGTTGAGCTTCTGGGTGGTAAAATTTGGGTGGAGTCAGATATTGGAAAAGGAGCCTGTTTTTATTTTACAATACCAAATAATGCAGGTTCTCAGGGCAGTAATACTGTTAGTGAAGTGACCTCCAAGGTTGATGCTGATTATAATTGGCCGGATAAAACCATTTTAATTATTGAAGATATCGACTCCAACAGGCAGATGCTCGAAATGATACTGAAAAAAACGAATGCTAATTTAATTTCAGCAAATACAGGGGAAAAGGGGATCAGTATAATTAAAACTGAAAAGGGGATTGACCTTGTTTTGATGGATATCCGCTTACCGGGAATCAATGGTTATGAAACTACAAAAGTTATTAAAAAGATCAATCCGGGAATTCCCGTAATTGCTCAAACAGCTCTGGCTATGGGTGATGAAGAAAAGCAAGCTTATGAAGCCGGGTGTGAGGCCTATTTAACCAAACCAATACAGAGGCAGATTTTGTTAAAGACGATTGCGAAGTTTATTGAGCATTAAGTGGTTAAGTGGTTGAGTGGTTGAGTGTTGAATTGTTGAATTGTTGAATTGTTGAATTATTGAGTTGTTGAATTATTGAGTTGTTGAGTTGTTGAGTTGTTGAGTTGTTGAGTAATACAACAACTGGTAAAGATACTATTATAGGGTCAATTCACGGGGTGACTTGCAGTAATCCCGTGAATTGATAATTCACCAGCGGATGCTTTCACATTTGAAATCGTTAATGGGTGTTCGGTGTTCGATATTATATTACGTTAGACATATGGTTTTTTCACTGGGCGATTGATAGACTACTTACCCGCTCATCTACTCCCTCTCAAACTCCAGTGATGCGGAATTAATACAATACCGCAATCCAGTCGGACGGGGGCCATCGTTAAAGACATGACCCAGGTGGCCACCACAATTTGAACAATGAACCTCTACCCTTAACATGCCAAAACGTGTATCCTTAACTTCTCCAATACTATCATAACTTATAGGGGCATTGAAACTCGGCCAACCGCAATGAGCGTCATATTTGGCATCTGAATTGAATAGTTCCTGTCCACATCCGGCACATGAATATTTCCCTTTTTCAGTATGATCCCAGTATTTACCAGTAAATGCCCTCTCGGTGCCTTTTTTCCGTATCACATGGAATTGCATTTCAGTTAAATGCTCCTTCCATTCATCTTCTGATTTATAAAATGAATATTTATTTCCGGTACTATCATTATTCATGATTTTTGTAAAATTAATTTCTCCTGCTGACAGATCACTACCAGAATTACCCTGGCCGAGAGCAGAAAATGGTGTGCTTAAAATGATTATTAATCCGTAATAGTATTTTCGATATTTCATTCTATTGATAATATTTCTAAATAACGTTTAAACCATCAGCATATTTTGTCTTGAATGGAAATGGTTTATTTTTGGCGGACTAAAAAACTTAAAAAATGATTAATAAAATTAATGAATCCGTTACTTTTCTTAAAAAGAAAGGGATAGATCGTCCGGAAATTGGGATTATACTGGGCACAGGCCTTGGGAAAATGGTAAATGAAATAGATGTGCAAATGAAAATCGGGTATGATGAGATTCCTCATTTTCCACTTGCAACAGTTGAGTTTCATAAAGGCAACCTGGTTTATGGTAAGTTAGGTGGGAAAAGCGTTCTGGCCATGCACGGCAGGTTTCATTATTATGAAGGATATGAACTTGATGAAATTACTTTCCCTGTACGTGTAATGAAATTCCTCGGAATTAAATATCTTCTTGTGTCAAATGCCGGTGGTGCACTGAACCTGGATTATAAGAAAGGTAACCTCATGCTATTGGATGATCATATTAATTTTTTATCAGCCAGCCCTCTGCGTGGCAAAGAATATAAGCAACTTGGGACCCGTTTTGTAGATCTTAATAATCCCTATGATTATCAGTTAAACGAATCGTTTATTAACAGGGCAGAAGAATTAAAAATGAATCTTAAAAGGGGCGTTTATGTTGCCCTGCAGGGCCCTCAACTGGAAACAAGGGCTGAATACAGGTTTCTGAGAATGATTGGGGCAGATGTGGTTGGTATGTCAACTGTGCCTGAAGTAATTGTGGCCAACCAAATGAACCTGCCTGTTGCTGCCATCAGTGTAATTACAGATGAATGTGACCCTGATAACCTGCAACCTGTTGACCTTGATGATATCCTGGCTGTGGCAGGGGAGGCGGAAAAAGACCTGATCAAACTGGTTAAAGCAGTGATAGAGGAGCTTTAGCCACCAAATCAAATCAAAATCAAAGTTTGGGGCTGGACACCAAACTCTCGACTACTCATTATATACATTTCTTAAAATCTTATGTTACTGAACGTAAATCAGTAAAGCTGAGTATTAATTATTTAACTCAAATAACAATAAGGATTTGAATTAAAAGAGGATTGGCGATCTGCATAATGAATTATAAATCAAGCATAAATTTCACGGCTGCATCCACGTGGATCTTGAGGGTGTTGAAAAGTTTCAGATCGGTATCTTGCTGTTTTATGATTAGCGGCAGCTCTGTGCATCCCAGGATTAACCCCTCAACGCCCTGGTCTTCCAGGCTGAATCCAATCTCTTTGATCCTGGAAACGGTTTCATCTTTAAACAATCCAATTGTAAGTTCGTTGTAAATGGCATCCTGAAGAAAGTCGATTGATTCCTTATCAGGGATTACAACAGAAATGCCAATACCACGAAGCAAGTCTCTATAGAAAGTAGCCTCCATGGTAGTTCTGGTACCCAGTAAACCAACTCTTGAGAGATCTTTAGCCTGAATCTCCCTGGCTGTAGATTCGGCAATATGAATAATTGGGATATCAATATTTTGCTTGATTTTTGAGGCTGCCATATGCAGGGTGTTGGCACATAACAACAATCCCTCAGCACCCATCTTTTTAAGATTAACAGCTATCTCACTGAGTTCATCTGCAAATCCATTCCAGCCGATCTGTTCAGTCGTCTTTACAGCTTCAGCTAGGTTCAATGAGTATAAAATGAGCCTGGCAGCATTATTACTTCCAAGGTGCTGATTAACCGCCTCGTTAATCATTCTATAATATTCGATGGTTGAGATATAACTTGTGCCTCCTATAAGTCCCAGTGTTCTCATGTTCTGTTTCTTGATGGATAAAGATAGGTAAGAATTGGATATAATTTTCATATCAGGAGGGAAATAGTTAAATGGTTGAAAGGTTGAAAGGTTGAATAGTTGAGAGTTGAGTGGTTGAAGAAACTAATAATGAACAATAACCAATAATATCCAACATCCAGTTTCTAACTTCTATTTTCTATCTTCTAATTTCTAATTTCCAGCTTCTATGAGCCGGCAGGGCAGGCAGGAATCCTTTAATTCCTGCCGATATAATGCAAGTAGTGAGTTGGTTTTATAACCCTGCCGGATTTCTGAATGAGTATTTAATAACAAAGTGAAATCCAAAATCAAAATATGCAATATCCAAATTTAATGATTTATAAGAACTTTTTTTTGTCGGTTTATTATTATTAAATAATTTAGTAGGATAAAAAATCAATGTTATGAGCAAACCAATTATGGCCGGTAAAGTTCCAAAAATGATGGAAATGCAACCAGGCGAATATTTCTGGTGTGCCTGCGGTAAAAGCAGCACTCAGCCATTTTGTGATGGTACTCATGCAGGATCTGGAATTATACCTGTTCGTACCCTGATTGAAGAAAAGAAACAGGTGTTCTGGTGCATGTGTAGAAAAAGTAAAGACAAGCCTTTCTGTGACGGTACGCATAAAAAACTTAAATAATCCGTGAAACCACATATTGACGTTACAAAGTTCAACTATATTCAGATTGATGGTGATCCTTATAATTTTGATATTTTGATCAGATTGGATGGTACGCTTGAAAAAAGAAATAAAAAGCTTTCTAAGGAAGCCCTCGGAACCGGACATAAGTTATCCTTACCTGAAGCTGAGTTTTCTTATGAGGAAGGTGCCGATATGATCATTATCGGAATTGGACAGCAGGGTATGCTTGAATTACCCGATGAGACCATGGAATTTTTCAGGAAAATGAATTGTGAAGTTATTACAGCATTAACTCCTGATGCAATCCAGACTTATAATAGTTCCACCGGTAAAGCCATCGGCCTGTTTCATGTTACATGTTAACATTCTGTAAACATTTCCAGTGATAATTTTGTTTTATTATTGCACCTGTTTTACTGGGCACATGTCTGGGCTGCTATTAATAGTACTATTGACCTTCATCCACATCGTGGGTTTGAGATCATGTCGTTGTTTTAAAAGGGGAAATTGAACACTTTGATACAAGATCACATAATTGGATCACGCTCAAAGCTGGCGATGTTCAAATTATTCGGGCGGGTAATGGCATATCTCATGATGAAAGAATGAAGGAAGGATCCCATAATTTTCAGATCTGGTTTGATCCTGACCTTAAATATACGTTGAAAAAATCAGCCACGTAAGGAAACTGATTATTGATGTTCAGAATAAATCAAAACTATTTATAATAGAATCACTATCGCAATTTAATCCGTTTGCCTACAGCAGTTTCAGTCCCGGGCTTCATCTTATTCTTTTTATAAAGCTTTTTTAAACGTATCCCGAATCGTTGCGAAATAGAATACATGCTTTCCCCTGCTTCAACAACATGATGTGGTTTGCTTCCTTTTGATTTTTTCTTTTCAAGATAAATCATTTGACCGCTTTGTAACTCATCTTTTTTGGTGAGATCGTTATACTTATAAACCTGCCATGAATAGATGTTAAAATCAGCGGCTATCTTTTGAAAGTTATCTCCATTTTGTGCAATGATGAATTTTACACCATTATTGATGTAGATGTCCCTGTTACCCTCAACACCGGCGGCTGGATAATCACCTTTTGATACGATGTAATAATTTTTTCCCGGTTTCGGTTTTGAAGCAACAGTTGGTTCTCCCTCAATTGCAATTCTATCATATCGATCAAGCTCATTCTCGGTGATGATTTTAATCAATAATTCCGGATATTTGGGATTGGTAGCATATCCCGCTTTCTTAAGTTCATATGCCCATGACCTGTAATCTGTTATCTTCAGGCGAAAAAGTTTTGAATACCTGTCGCGTTCTGTCAGGAAAAAAGAATGATCACGGAAAGATTCTTCAGCGTTTTTATATTTCCGGAAACATTCGTTTCTCTCGTCATCATCGAAATGAAAGGTTTTCCCCTTCCATCCTTTGTGGCATTTAATCCCAAAATGATTATTGGCTCTTCTGGCAAGAAGACTGTTGCCATTCCCTGATTCAAGAATCCCCTGAGCGAGCGTAATGCTTGCTGGGATTCCATACTCTTTCATCTTTTCAATGGCAATGTCTTTGTATTTGGCAATATAATCTTCACGGGTCATTCGCTGGGCATAACATGATACGTGAGTTATAAGCATTAAAATGATGATTGCCGGATAATACCTCATATATACATTAGCCTTTTAGATATGATAAGTAAACAAAATTATGTTTTCGTGTATTCTTAATGTTTAATATTTCGTGCTTTTATTCACAACGGATTGTTATTAAGATTGTTTTTGTTATTTTGTGTTTTATAATGATAGTGAACGATTTTGAATGAAACTTATACGGAAATACTTTCCTGACCTAAACAATGTACAGACCAGGCAGTATCAAAAACTGGGAATCCTGTACAGGGAATGGAACGATAAAGTGAATTTGATATCACGCAAAGATATTGATCACCTTTATGAACGACATGTTTTACATTCCCTGAGCATCTCAAAAGTAATACAGTTCCATCCCGGTACAAAAGTACTGGATGCAGGCACCGGAGGTGGCTTCCCGGGAATCCCCCTCGCCATTATGTTCCCTGAAGTAAAATTTACTCTCGTCGATTCGATCAGGAAAAAGATTATGGTTGTCAATAATATTATTGATGACCTTGGATTAAACAACACAGTGGCATTTCAGGAAAGGGTTGAAAGTGTTAATGAGAAGTACGACTTTGTGATCAGCAGGGCTGTTACCGGATTACCCTTATTTTATAGCTGGGTAAAATCAAAAATCTCACGCCGGTCTTTTAATACCTTAAAGAATGGGATACTGTATTTAAAAGGTGGTGACACCTTAGAAGAACTTTCTAAAATAAGGGCTTTTAATAAAACTTTCAATATTTCTGAGTTTTTCGGAGAAGATTTTTTTGAGACCAAGAAGATCGTGCATGTTTATTAATCTAACCGAAAAGTGGTTTGTAAACCACTCAACCCTTCAACCCTCAAACCAAAACGCAATCATCACTTTTTAACCAATTCCAAAGCAATATGAATTAATTTAAGTAATTTAGCCGGCTCATTTCACAAAAAATAAATTAACAAACAATAAGCATGGAAACAATTCAAAAGACACTTAAAGACTCTGCCGCATTCAGGTGGTTGGTCTTGATCCTGATCAGTGGTATAACATTTGGTACTTACTGGTTTCAGGATTTTTTCTCCGGAATCAAAACAATTATGATCACCGAAATGGGGATTACCAGCAGCCAGTTTGGAACCCTGATACAGTGGACCACCTGGGCCAATGTTTTCGGGATGATCATTATTGGAGGTATTATACTTGACAAATGGGGAATCAGGCGGACCGGTATTTTATTTGGTTTATTGGCAACTGCCGGAGCAGCACTAACAGCGGTTGGTGCAGCCGGAGTATTTTCTGAAAATACAGAAGGCCAGCTCTGGACTATGATGATAGGACGGTTATTGTTCGGATCGGGCCTGGAGGTTATGTGTGTTATTGCCATGAGAACCGTTGTAAAATGGTTTAAAGGCTATGAACTTGCACTGGCCATGGCAATTAATATGGGATTTGGCCGACTTGGATCCACACTGGGAACGGCGATTTCACCAGATATAGGGACCACCGGGCATATCGTATCTCCCGCGGTTAATTTTGCTGCCACCCTGATAGGAATAGGATTCTTAATGTTTTTGATTTATATGATATTTGATGTTAAGGTTGACAGGCAAATGAAAGGCCAGGGTTCAGGGGATGAGGAAGAGCCATTCAGGTTATCGGATCTGGTAAAACTGATTACCAATAAATCATTCCTTTTTATCGCGCTGCTCTGTGTTACATTTTACTCTGCAGTTTTCCCATTCATGCAGTATGCTCCCGATCTGCTTATTAATAAGTTTAGTTTTAGTTATTTTCTACCAGAATCAGCCAATGTGGTCCTGTTTGGAAGTAAAACCCTGGGAAATGCATCCGTGTATATCGGCCTGTTTATTTTTGCCCTCGCTGTTACCCTGGTACCTTCATATATTAAAAGCAGGATGGGTAAAACAATTTCACTGGCGGTGATCATTGTTTTATTCATAGCTTTTATATATGCATTATCGGATCAATTGTCGCTATGGCTACAAAACGGGCCCAAGACTGCAAGTTTGATTCCTTTAGGTTCTATCCTGTTCACACCAATATTCGGTAAAATTGTAGATGCCAAAGGACGGGCAGCATCCCTGATGATATTGGGATCACTATTATTAATCTTTGCCCATCTCACACTTTCAATTTTTGATAATGTTGTCCTGGGATATCTTGGACTTGTGGCACTTGGGATTGCCTTCTCACTTGTTCCGGCAGCCATGTGGCCATCTGTAGCCAAGATCGTTGCTGAAAACCGACTTGGTACTGCTTTTGCGGCTATGTTCACCATACAGAACTGGGGACTGAATGCATTCTTCAAAGGCATCGGCTGGGTGCTTGACAAATCAAATCCCATTGTAGTTGAAAAAATGCAAACTGCAAGGGAAGCATTGGAAGCCCAGGGGCTTTCATCAGTAGAAGTCAGTCAGAAGCTACAGGATATGCAATATGTAACACATGAAATACCTGCCTTCAATTATACAACCCCTATTTTAATGCTTGTCGGACTGGGCGTTATTGCATTGTTCCTGGCCTTTTTGTTGAGACGTACGGATAAGAAACAGGGATATGGATTGGAGTTACCATCAGGCGCTGTAAGTCCTAGGGTTGCTGAAGCTGAAGAAAGAGCTAACATTGAATAATTAAGTAAAATCGAAAAGGAGTATTAAAAATGAATAACGTATTAGGTGAATTAAAACCTGGTTTATTATGGAGAATATTTGAGGAGATCACTCAAATACCACGCCCTTCAAAACATGAAGAAATGATACAGCAATATGCTGTAGATTTTGGAAATAAACTTGGACTGGAAACAATTAAAGATGAGGTAGGGAATGTAATCATTCGTAAGCCTGCCACACCAGGAATGGAAAACCGTATGAAAGTAATCCTTCAGGCACATCTTGATATGGTACCACAGAAGAACAGTGGTTCACAGCATGATTTTAAGCTGCATCCTATCAAGGTATTTATCGACGAGGGATGGGTAAAGGCAGAAGGAACAACACTGGGTTCTGATAATGGTATTGGCGCTGCAGCTGCAATGGCAATGCTTGAATCGAATGACCTGCCTCATCCTGACCTGGAGTTATTACTCACAACAGATGAAGAAACTGGAATGACAGGTGCCAATGGTTTAAAACCAGGCTTACTTAGGGGAGATATTTTAATCAATCTTGATAGTGAAGATGAAGGTGAGCTATACATCGGTTGTGCCGGTGGGGTTAATACAAATGCTAAATTCCCGTACGAACAGGTTGAAGTTCCTGCCTATTACGTGCCTTACAGGATCAGCGTAACAGGACTGAAAGGTGGACATTCCGGGTTGGATATCAATTATGGAAGAGGCAACGCCAATAAGATCATCAATGAATTGATGATGCAAGCCTCGGAGAAGTTTGACCTTCGGATGGCCGGGATCGATGGCGGGAGCCTCAGGAATGCAATTCCGAGGGAGGCATTTGCTGTGGTCGTGGTTCCTGAATCAAATAAAGATCAATTCAAGGAATTTGTAGCCGCTTATGAAGAAAAAGCACAGGTTGAGTTCAGTGAAGCTGATCCAGGATTGATCATTGATGTAAAAACAACAAAGATGCCGGATCATATTATTGATAAGACCTCACAGGACAATATTTTTAAAGCTATTGAAGAATGCCCCAACGGCGTAATTGCCATGAGTAAGGATATGCCAGGTGTTGTTGAGACTTCAACAAATCTCGCAGTTGTTAAATCAACAGGTGAAGTTGTAGAAATGGCTACCTTGCAAAGAAGCTCAGTTGATGCAGCCAAAGATAATCTTGCGCAGGAGGTTTTTGATAACTTTAAGAAATATGGTGGGCAACCTGAATATTCAGGCGATTATCCTGGCTGGAAACCCAATGTTGATTCTCCTATCCTTCATGAGATGAAGGAGATTTATGAGAAGCTCTATCAAAAGGTTCCTGATGTTAAGGTAATCCATGCAGGACTTGAATGCGGGATACTCGGTGCCAAATATCCGAACTGGGATATGATCTCTTTCGGACCTACCATCCGAAATCCTCATTCACCTGACGAAATGGTAAATATCGATACCGTAGGGAAATTCTGGAGTTTTCTGGTATCTACAATGGAACATATCCCTGAGAAATAGGATAGTTTATAGTTTGAAGTTTGAAGTTACTTCCGATAACTTCAAACTTCAGACTTTTACAACATCATAGCTTTTCCAGTTTTTCATCTTTCAGACTTTAGAAGGTGCTGAACCGCCAACTCAAAATCAGTAGATATACCAGTTAACTCATATAAATAACCGAAAAAAAGGTAATATTTTTTTCATAGTTAAAAATTAGTGCTATCTTTGCACCTCCAAAAAAAATAAGAAAAATGCCAAAGAGAACATTTCAGCCATCGAACAGGAAGAGAAAAAATAAACACGGATTCAGAAAAAGAATGGCAACTGCCAATGGCCGGAAGATTGTCAATAGCAGAAGAGCTAAGGGCAGAAAAAGATTATCTGTTTCTGACGAATAAAAACGAACTTAAATATCTCAAATCAGGAAAGAAGGTAATTTTATAATTGCCTTTTTTTTTTGAAATAGAATAATTATTCATACGTTCTGGTACAATGACCCTCTTAAAGATCATACTTGTCTTAATATTGGCTTATTATCTCTTCAAGCTGTTTTTAAGGTATGTTTTCCCGTTTCTAGTTAAGCGATATGTGAACCGGGCCCAGCAACAATTCTATAAGCAGCAGGCCGGCAATACCCGAAAGAAATCCGGCGAAGTCAATATTGATTTTACACCGGAAAACAGCAATAAGAAAAAAAACGATCTTGGGGAGTATGTCGATTTTGAAGAGATAGACGAATAATTTTTGTCAGGAAAAGTTATTTTGAGTTAAATTTGTCTCTTTGCAAAAACAAAAACCAGAACCCATGAAAAATATCTCATTCAGGGAGATCATTCCTTACGTCGCGGCGATATTAATCTTTCTTATCATCACACTGGCATATTTCAATCCATTGTTATCGGGGAAAAAACTTCGGCAGGATGATATTATCAGGCATAAGGGTATGTCGAAAGAAATTTATGATTTTCGTGTAAAGACAGGAGAAGAAGCCTTATGGACCAATTCGATGTTCGGGGGCATGCCGGCCTACCAGATATCCGTTCAATACAGGGCAAATCTTTTCAGGTATTTTGATGATGTGTTGCAATTGGGTTTACCAAGACCTGCGGGCTATATGTTCCTTTATTTCCTTGGTTTCTTTATCCTTTTGCTTACCTTAAGGGTGAATCCGTGGCTGAGTATTATCGGGGCGGTGGCTTTTGCTTTTTCTTCATATTTCCTGATTATTATTCAGGCAGGGCATAATTCAAAGGCGCATGCAATAGCCTATATGGCACCGGTTCTGGCAGGCATAATACTGACTTACAGGGGTAAATATATTTTAGGCGGATTAATAGCGGCATTCTTTCTGGCCCTCGAGATCGAGGCAGGTCACCCTCAGATAACATACTATTTATTGATCATTATTGTTATCCTGGGTATAATCGAGCTGATATATACCTTTATGGATAAAAGATATAAGCACTTTCTAAGAGCCACCGGTATCTTGATCATTGCTGCTATTCTGGCTACATTCACCCACTTTACCAGTCTCTGGGCTACGTATGAATATGGTAAGGATACCATCCGGGGTAAATCGGAATTAACGTCCAATAAGGATAACCAGACAACCGGATTGGATAAGGATTATGCAACAGCATGGAGTTATGGCGTTTCAGAAACTTTTTCATTGATGATACCAAATGCCAAAGGAGGTGCCACAGGCCTTCTGGGGAATAATCCCAATGCTTTAAAAAAGGTCGACAGGCAATATACCCAGTCCATAGCCCAGATGAACCAGTACTGGGGCGATCAGCCTTTTACTTCAGGACCGGTGTATGTGGGATCAATAGTGATCTTCCTGTTTATTCTTGGATTGTTCTTTGTTAAAGGCAGGCTGAAATGGCTATTGGTTATTGCTACGCTTCTATCAATATTGCTAAGCTGGGGTAAGAATTTTATGCCATTGACCGATTTCTTCCTTGACTATATACCTGGTTACAACAAATTCCGGGCTGTTTCGATGACCCTGGTGATAGCAGAATTATGTATCCCTATCCTTGCTGTTCTTGCAGTTAACGAGATTGTTAAGAATCCTGGTATATTGAAAGAAAAGCGAAAATCATTCTTTGTTGCCTTTGGGTTAACAGGCGGCCTTGCCCTGTTGTTTTATCTTTTCCCGGGTTTGTTTAATTTCTTTGCTGATGATGAAATCAATAGTTTAAAATCACAGTACATTGCTCAATTCAGAAATGCGGGTTATTCCCAGGCCCAGATGAATGAATTTGTGAATAATCATCTCCCTGTAATTCTTGATAACCTGGAGCAAGCCAGAATTTCAGTCTTTAAGGCTGATGCTATACGCACGTTTCTTTATGTTATTCTGGGTGCAGCGGTATTGTGGCTTTATGGTATGGGAAAACTTGGCAGGAATATTCTGATAGCTGTACTCGGTGTTCTTATCCTGATAGATATGGCTACTATATGCTATCGTTATCTGAATGATGATGATTATGTCAGAAAGTCAAAAATTAAAACACCTTACCAGGCTACCATTGCCGACCAGGAAATTATTAAAGATAGAGATCCCTATTACAGGGTGTTTAATATGTCGGTGAATACCTTTAACGACGCCAGCACTTCTTATTTTCATAAATCGATAGGTGGTTATCATGGGGCCAAGCTGAGAAGATACCAGGAACTGATTGATTACGGAATTATGCCTGAACGTCAGAAAATCCTGAGTGTATTTCAGAATAACCCGGGATTTTCACAGATCGATAATCTGTTAAGACAGTTGCCCGTGTTGAATATGCTGAACACAAAATATATTATCCTGGATCCGGCCCAGCCTCCATTACAAAACCGCTATGCACTTGGTAATGCCTGGTTTGTGAATAATTTTGAGATTGTTGAAAATGCAGACGGAGAGATTAAAGGGATCAGTGAATTCAATCCAAAACAAACAGCATTAATCGACAAAAGATTCGAAAGTTATCTTACATCCTATAATAATGGTGTTGACAGCCTTGCGTTTATAAAACTGGTAAATTACAAACCAAATAAGCTGACCTATAAATTCGGGTCATCAAAGGATCAGTTAACAGTGTTCTCTGAAATATATTACAACAAAGGTTGGAATGCTTATGTTGATGGTGTATTGATACCTCATTTCAGGGTTGATTATGTTTTAAGGGCGATGATCATCCCGGCGGGAGTGCACAACATAGAATACAGGTTCGAGCCAACAGTGTATACCACTGGAGAACGGGTTTCCCTGATCAGTTCAATCTTGCTTATAATTCTTATTGTTGGAGGATTATACCTGGAATTCAGGGGGAAGGTCAAACCGGAAGAATGAAAAAAGCGCTGATAATTACCTATTACTGGCCACCAGGTGGCGGAGCCGGAGTGCAACGCTGGCTGAAATTTGTTAAATATCTGCGTGACTTTGACTGGGAGCCTGTAGTTTATACGCCGGAGAATCCGGAACTTCCGGTAACTGATCACTCACTTGAGAAGGATATTCCTGGTAATATCACCATTATAAAAAGACCTATCTGGGAGCCCTATCTTGCATATAAAAGATTTATAGGTCAGAAAACGGATGTTGGCATCAATGCGGGATTTCTTTCTGAGAATAAAAAACCAAAGCTGACGGAAAACATCTCTGTATGGATCAGGGGAAATTTCTTTATTCCTGATGCCCGGAAATTCTGGATAAAGCCTTCGGTAAAATATTTACAGCAATATCTGAAAAATAATCCTGTTGATGTTATCATCTCTACCGGTCCACCCCACAGCATGCATATGATTGCTATGAAGCTAAAGAAGAAATTGAAAATTCCCTGGCTGGCAGATTTTCGCGATCCCTGGACGAACATTGATTTTTATGGTGACCTTAAGTTAACAGGGATGGCTGATCGAAAGCACCACAGTCTGGAAAAGACTGTACTTGAATATGCTAACATAGTAAGCGTTGTCAGCCCCGGAATGGCTGAGGATTTTAACAAAATATGCAATAGGGATTACGTGGTGATAACCAATGGTTTTGACGAAGATGATGTTGTGGTTAAAAAAGGATTGATTCCTGATAAAGAGTTTTCAATTACACATATCGGGACAATGACGCGAACCCGCAATCCAGAAGTTTTATGGGAGAGCCTACAGGAGATCATTGAGGTAAACAGTGATTTTACAAGGGACCTGGAATTGAAGCTGGTTGGCAAAGTGGATATAGAAGTCCGGGAGTCGATCAAACAGTTTGGATTGGAAAGATTTGTTCAATATACCGAGTACATGCCTCATGATATTCTTAGTAAATATCAGCAACAATCACAGGTACTCCTATTGGTTATAAATGATACACCGAATGCTAAACTTATCTTAACCGGAAAGTTTTTTGAGTATATCGGTGCTGGCCGCCCCATACTATGCATTGGGCCTGAGGATGGTGATGCGGCGAAAATTATTAACCAGAGCAGACTTGGTGAGGTTTGCAACTACACCAACAGTCAGAAGATGAAAAGAATATTGTTGGATTTGTATAAAGCTTATAAGTCAGATAAATTACAAATCAACCTTTCTGATGTTTCTTCATTTACAAGAAAGAATCTAACCGCGGAACTTACGTCAGTTCTGGAGAAGATGTTGAAAGCATAATTTGAATTGTTATACTTTTGTTTTGCAAACATAACCGATGCATGAAGATAGGAATGATATTAGACAAGGAGTTTCATGGGGATATCAGGGTTTTCAATGAGGCCAGGAGTCTTGCAAATTCAGGTAATGAAGTGTTTGTGTTATGCCTTGCTGATGGTAAATCTGACAGGATCACCAGTTTTGAAGACATTACTATCGTTAGGATAAACAAAAACCAGAAGTGGAAAAACAGATGGTTCTTCTTTGCCAATTTTTTACCGGTATTTAATAATTATTGGAAGAAAACTATAGTAAGCTTTATCATTGAATTCAACATTGATGTAATTTATGCCCATGATTTATATATGGCAAAACCAGCATGCAAGGCAGCTGGTATAAAAAACATTCCATTTATTCTCGATCTACATGAAAATTACCCGGCTGCCGTTTATGGTTATAAATGGGCAGTAAAATTTCCAAATTTATTATTTGTCCAACCCTGGAAATGGAAAGCAATTGAAAGAAAATATCTTCCAAAGGCAGATCGAATAGTGGTATTAAGCAAAAACTTTAAAGAACAGCTTCTTTTAAAATATCATGATCTGAAAAGGGAGAATATTTTTATATACGGGAATTTTCCGGATGTTGAACAATTAATGAAATATAAGATCAAAAGCAATATTATTAGCAAGGGAAAATATGTTTTTTATTTTGGTGGTATTGCCGAAAGGAGAGGGATCTTTACCGCTATTGATGCCATGAAGATCATCAGGCAGAAGGGAATAGTTGATCTTAAACTATTGTTAATCGGACCGGTAGATAAAGCTGAAAAAAAAGGATTTATGAAAGCCATAAACCAGAAAGATATTAAGGATAATATTGTTTATTTTTCTTGGAGAGCAATTTCTGAACTCCCTTCATTAATTTCTGCAAGTATGTTGTGCCTTTCACCAATAATAAGAAATCCCCAGCATGATTCAGGAGTGGCAAATAAAGTATTTCAATATATGTTGTTTGAGCGGCCTGTTATTGCGTCCGATTGTGTGCCTCAACTGGAAGTGATCAATAAATCAGAGGCGGGCTTAATGTTTAAAAGTGGCGATGCATATGATCTTGCCAGTAAGATTCTCGAACTTTATAATAACGACAATCTAAGGGCGAAGATGGGAAAATCGGGAAGAAGGGCTGTTCTAGAGAAATTTAATACAAATGTATCCGGTGAAAAACTCACGAGAATGATAGATTCATTAAAATCTAAAAAGTATGTGGAAACTGTATAAATATTTGAGAAATCTTACACTGGATGATCTGAAGTGGTTACTTGAGTTTGGCATATCCAAACGACCCGGGTCAATTTTTGATTTGCGCTATTCCAATTTTAATGACCTTCCTGATCCTGTATTTTTTCTCTCAACCGGCAGAGCCGGAACAAAATGGTTTTCTGAGATTATACGCAAAGATAAGCGGGTTAAGGTTCTTCATAATCCTTATCCAAATTTTGCTATCCAGAATAAATATGTATATGATTGCCTTAAGGGAGATCCTAAACATCTTGAGGGCTTATATAATTGTATTAAAGAGTTATATTTAACCGGACGCGAGAACTATCTCAGATACGGTTTTAAGACAGATAGAAGATTAATAGAAACAAACAGTTCAATCACTTTTTTTGCTCCAATGCTAGCAAAATTGTTTCCCGGGAGCAGGTTTATACATTTGGTCAGACCTCCGGAAGAATTTGTGAGATCAGGATTGAACAGGGGATATTATTCAGGGCATGTCCAGGACATTCGTAGAATAATTCCTTATTCCCTAAATGAAAAGGACTGGTTAGGTTTTTCGCAAGTTGAAAAAGTCTCGTGGCTCTGGTTTGAAACAAATAGATTTATTCATGAGTTTGGTAAAAGCTTAAGTAAAGATAGATTTTGTGTTTTTCCATTTAAAGATTTATCATCTGACAGAATCATGGAGTTGTTATCATTTATAGAAGTTAATATTTCAGAATCACATGTTAAAAGAAAAATATTAAAACCTGTAAACAAACAAAGGAAGATCATGGTTGATCATTTGAAAGAAACAGACCTGAATACAATAAGGAGGATATGTTCAAATGAGGTTTTTGAAAAAGTGTGAGATAATAAGCGCAACCTGTTATTCGCCAAAACAAAAGATTTTGAAAATGAATAACAGCTTGTCTTTTTAATAAATCTTCCTGAATTCTTTTATTAGTTATGAGCAATGGAGGGTCAAAATATTACAATATCTGGCAAGATCTATTGAAATGGATAGAGCGGAATGATTATATGAGTTTTGATGTTTGCGATAATACATCAACAAAGATGTATATGTCGATGCAATATATTTATAAAAGATTCAAGTATGGGAAATATTTCTATTTTCCTTTTCGTATGCTAAGCCAGCACCTTCCAAATACACTCAGAACTATTTCGGGAACAACAAAAAAAGAATATTCCCAGGCTTACTCAATTATTGCCCGAGCATTGCTGAAGGCATATGACACCCATAGAAAAGATGAATTAATTGAGAAAGCAGATCATTCACTGCAAAAACTGATTGCTTTAAAGAACCATCAGTATAAGCACAATTGTTGGGGTCAACCCTATGATTGGTTCTCAAGGAAAAAAATTCCCACCAATACACCTCGTACCACTGTAACCTCTCAGGCAGCAGCAGCCTTTCTTGATATGTATGAAATTACCAAAAATGAGAAATATCTGGAAGAAGCGATAAGTGCTGCCTATTTTTTTTCAGAGTATATGAGATATTATGAAGATCAGGATGGTGATATTTGTTTTCCCTATACAGCATTGGATAATTACAAAATACACAATGCAAATACCTTAGCAGCCAGTATTTTATTCAGGGTTTATTATTATACCGGCCTTGATCATTTTAAAGACCTGAGTTTAAGATCTTTTCGATTCTCCATGAAACATCAAACCACCGACGGTTCATGGTATTATTGGGCACCGCCTGATAAATTGGTTTATCGAATTGATAATTATCATACCGGGTTTATTCTTGAATCTCTATTGGATCTGAAAAAGTATCAAAAAAACGAGTTTGAATACGAAACAAATCTTTATAACGGATTAACATTTTATATAGACAAGCTTTTTACAAAGGATGGAATACCCATGATGACACCCCAGAGTATATTTCCGATTGATATCCAGAGTTGTGCTCAGGCAATGATTACACTTTCTGAAGCCTCTCAATTTTATTTTTCACCGGTTAATTTATTAGAAAAGGTTTCTGATTGGACAATCAATAATCTTTATAATGAAAAAGAAAAATACTTTTATTATCGGATGTATGAACATTCAAGGTTGGATAAAAATGCTTATATCAGGTGGGCTGAATCATGGATGTTAAGAGCATTGTCGTACCTAATTTAATTTGATCAAGAATGTGGAATATTTATAAGTTCTCCTTGTTTGTATATCAGAAGTTCAGACTGTCAGCCAAAGTCAATAATCTGGAGATTACCGAAGCTAAAGCTATTGAAGATATGGCATTTATCAGGTTGAAAATCGGAACAAGCTTTTATGGCAGGATAAGTGAAAACAAGGACAGAAAGTATTACAATCTATTGATATCAAAAAGTACCAGGAGGAACTTACCTTTTGTTTGTTATCGCCTTGCTCTTGATATTGTGATAAGGTATGTTGAAGGAGGACTGAAGATTAATGGGCCCAGAAAGGAGCAATATTATAAAGTTAAATCGGGGGATATTGTTGCGGAAATGGGAGCCTATATGGGGCACTATACTGTTTATCTATCTGAAAAAGTTGGAAATACTGGTAAAGTTATTGCCATTGAACCAATGCCTGATAATGTAAAGTATCTAAAAAACAACATTTGTAAAAATCAGTGTAATAATGTCATTATTATTGAAAAAGGGGTCTGGCATAAAAAAGATGAACTAACAATAAAGCGAGAGAGTCACGATTATCAGTCGGCCAGTTTGATAATGGATAGCCCGAATAAAGAAAGTTATCATATTCCGGTTGATAGTCTGGATAACATAGTTACTGATTGTAAAGTTAGTAAGATTGATTTTATGATTATACAACTTAATGGAATCGAACTGAAGGCACTAAATGGTCTTACTCAATTGAAACCACTCCATTTAGCAATTGCTGCAAGGTATGGGAATATCCAGAAAGATATTGCGAAGTTATTGAAACAAAGAGGGTATAAAGTTAATGTTATTTCAAAAGATTTTATTTACGCAGAGCTATTATCATGATGAATAAACGTTTGTTAAAAGTAGTGGTACTTGGTAATTCTGTTGCATTGAGGGTAAGACCACCTGATCAATATCCAGATAACTTAAACTATACGCAGTTTTTAAAAAGCCTTCTTTTAAACTGTGATTCCTTTGATGAGGTTGAGGTGATAAACATGGCAATCGGAGGGGATACAGTAAATGACATGCTTGCGAAGATTGATGTTTATATTAGTACTTTCCCTGATGTTTTTATATTAAATATAGGGGTAGTAGATGCTTCAACCAGAGATATTCCGCGCTGGTTCTTCAATTATATAAATAATAACCGGGAAGGATTTCCTCGTAGTTTCTTGAGATTGTTTTATAATGCGTTTATAAAAAAGTTCAGAAGGTTAATGGTGGTTACTCGTGGAAAAAGACCATGGATCACCTATAGAAGATTTAAGCGGATTTTTAGAACTTTTGTAGGTACATTAATAAAAGAGACCAATGCCAGAATTATTATTCTGCCCATTAATAAAGGAAGTGAAAGAGTGGAGAAACAAATACCAGGTAGTTTAAGAAATTTTCAGAAATATTCTGATTATATGAAGGATCTGTCAGGTGAATTTGAAACTGTTTTTATATCACTTGACCATTTGGATTGCCAAACTGATTATCCTGATGGTATCCACTATTCGCGATCAGGACATAATAAACTTGCAAAAATCTTATTTAAAGACATAAAAACACTTACGGTAAATAAACAGACTTCAAAATGAAAGGTTATTTAAATACTGCTAAAATTGACTATGTTCTTTTTCATTTGAACCATACAATTGACCTTTCCTATTTACTCAAATATGATTTTTTTGTATTCACCAGGGGAAAAATTAATGTATCTTCAGAAAATTCTAGGATAATTTTCAACCTCTCTTCGGCTGAACTCGTATATGATCATGTTAAATACATAGACAGCCTTCCTGTTCTTTTTCCGATATATGATGAAAATGATTTATTTGTATTCAAAGGGAAGAATCTGGTTTTTAATCATGACCTGTTAAAGTCAGCTTTCTACTTATTATCAGGATATCAGGAGTCTATCATCAAAGAGCGTGATATTCATAACAGGTTTCCATATGAGGATTCAATTCAAAATAAAATGGATTTTGCCAATATTCCATTGGTGAATTATTATTTTGAATGGATATCCATTGGTATAGAAAGGTTTTGTGAAATAAATCAGATCCCATTTAAGAAAAAACAAATTTTCAAACCTTTTGCCTTAAATTTAACCCATGATGTTGATCAGGTTGATTACCATACCTTTAAGAGGGTTCTCTATAAAATAAAGGAATTCTTTGGTGCAGTTGAACCGACCACTACTAAGAGTAAGATTATCAAACAAATAATAAAAACTTCATGCGAACTTCTTAGATTTAATAAAAAAGAAAATCCTTCATGGGATTTCGACTATTTAATCTCCATGGAGAAGAAATACAATTTTCATTCAAGCTATTACTTCCTTACAAGAGATTTGAAAAATCAGGATTCGGATTATCTTTTTAGCGAATCCAGGCTACGGGAACTTTTCAGTAAACTGCTAAGTGAAAATTGTGAGATCGGTATTCATGGTACTGTTCGTTCTGCTAAGGATTCCGGGCAATTACGCAGAATATTAAACTCCCTTGAAGAAAATGCTGGTACTAAAATAATGGGGATCAGGCAACACCGTTTAATATACTACGTTCCTGATACATTGATCATTCAGAAGGAAGCAGGGCTGGTTTACGATACAGGATTAGGTTTTGCCGAACATGAAGGATTCAGGAACAGCTATTGTATGCCCTATAAAATATTTGACTTAGATAGAGATCAGATGCTTGATTACTGGGAGATCCCTTTAAATGTGATGGATGTTACACTGTTTTATTACAGGCAATTAAATGCCGGGCAGATTCTTGAACCAGTGAAAAAGATCCTCGCAGAAGTTAAGAAGTTCAATGGTGTTTTTACCCTGCTATGGCATAATGGATTTTATGATGAAGACAGGTTTCCCGGTGTGCCAGAAACTTATAAACGTATCCTTGATCTCATTGCAAGTGAATCTCCTAATAGCTATACCGGAAATGAAATTATTGATTCTATGAATCAGCAATCAAAGTATGCTGGATAAAATAAAATATACCTTTAAGCATACTGCAATTTATAGCCTTGGTAACCTTGGTGCCAAGATTATGGGGCTTTTGCTATTACCCCTTTATACAAGTTATTTATCTACTGAGGAATATGGAATACTGGCAATACTTGAAATTACCAGCCAGTTTGCAGTAGCAGTGATAGGATTGAATCTTTCTTCAGGTATGATGAGATGGGCGGCACAGGAAAGACAACTCTCATCACGGAAAACAATAATCTTTACAACATACACCGCAGTCATATTTTTTATTCTTGTATTTAACCTGCTTGTATTTCCTTTTAGCGGTAACTTTTCCTTGCTTTTTTTTGGACACGAGAATTTCTACCAGTATTTTCAGATTCTGTGGTTATGGATTTCATTTGATATCTTAAATCATATTACTACCAACCTGTTAAGAGTAAAAGAACGATCATTTTTATTCATTGTACTATTCCTGTCAAAATTACTGGTTATCCTAAGCCTTACTATTTATTTCATTGTGAAAATGGAATTGGGTGTAAAGGGTGTAATATTAGGCCAATTAATCGGAAATGTACTATTTTTTGTGGGAACAATCCCTTTAATATTCAGGAATATTATATTCAAATTTGATTTTGCAATATTGAAGCAGATGTCAAGATACAGCATTCCTTTGATCTTTTCTACAGTATCAATGATGGTGCTAACCATGAGCGACAGGTATATGATCAAGTATTTTCTTGATTATTCAGAAGTGGGAATCTACAGTCTGGGATATAAAATTGCCAGTGTGATTAACCTCTTTTTGATCCAGTCATTTCAAATGGGCTTCGTTCCCATAGCTTATAAGATGTTTGATAAACCCGGAGCGAAACGGTACTTCTCAAAACTAACAACCTATTTTGTATTTGCTATGGTGTTTCTTGCACTTCTTCTGATATTTTATTCCAAAGAGGTGATCATGTTATTCGCTCCTTCCAACAAGGGTTATTGGGTGGCATATTCGGTGGTTCCATTACTTTCGTTAGTATTTATATTAAGGGGTCTTAACCAGATTGTTTCTCTTGGTTTACATTATGTTAAAAAGACCAAATACAACGCCAGAATTGTATTGTCTGCCGCAATTCTGAATATTGGATTAAACCTGCTGCTTATTCCGTTTCTGGGAATTTATGGGGCTGCCCTTTCAACCATCATCAGCACAACAATTATGCTACTTCTCTTTTATATCTTTTCTCAGAAGTTTTATCGTATAAAATATGAGAAAATCAAGATACTAAAGCTTCTCCTGGTCGGAGGTGGTTTATTTGCATTATCATTATTGACGCAGGATTTGAGTATCTGGTTAGGTATGGGAGTTAAGTTGTTGCTCCTGATCTCTTTCCCCTTGATATTGTGGGTGATCCGGTTTTATGATCCCATTGAACTGGACAGGATCAAAGGCGCCTGGTTGAAGTGGCGAAATCCGGGTAAATGGATCAGCAATCTTAGTAAAGTTAAAATAAAATGAACGGGCTGTGTTATAATGGAGGTTGTTCGTTATTTATTGATTTCAGCTTCGTGCTTCAGAATCTTGTCAACAAACTCAGATATATTATAATCATTATTAAATACTTTATATAGCTCTTTAATTATATAGTGATTGCTGCATGAATTCTTTTTTGATATTTTCTCACAGAAAATGTGTGTCGCAATTTTTCCTTCAAGTAATACTTTGTCTGATATGTCTTTAGTAAAAAATCCCTTGCCGATGAAAAGTCCAAGGGCTCTGTTTCTACTCAGGTCATTGAGGGCCGTAAGTGAGAAATCCCCAAATCCACAATATTTAAATAACGTTTCTTCCTTGCCTCCAAACTGAAGCATAATCTCTCGCATTTCTTTGAATGCTTTTGTAAGAAGTAGAAAACGGAGGTTGGGAGAGTTGAACCTGGCATCTGCAATTCCGATAACAATAGCATAGATGTTTTTAAGAATGCTTATAAGTTCTACACCAATAACATCTTCTGAATAATCAAGGGTAACTTTTGTGTTTTCGAAGAGTTTGCCAAATGGTGCAAAAAGCTGAGACTCCCTTGCACCAAAAGTAAAAGCTGTCGGAGCATTTTCCATCATCTCACGAGCGAAAGTAGGCCCCTTCAGGCTGCAAACTGGATTATTCAAATAATGACTTAAACATTCAACAATAGTTTTGTGTTGATTGCCAAATCCTTTGGCAAGATTTATTAAAGGAGCTTTTGAATTAATATATTTCCTGATACCAATTATATAATCAACAACCACTGCAGATGGAAGTGCGAGGAATATATAATCAGCATGTTGTAATATCTGGATATCATCAGTAGCCTTGATGTTTGCATCAAGTTTGAAGTTCGGAAAGTATTTTTTATTCACATGGATTTTACTCACTGTATCAATTACATCTTTTTCTATAGATACAAGAGTAATATTCAGTTTATTATTTTTAACCAATGCATTTCCCAGTGCCGTTCCTATCGATCCTGCACCTACGATGCAAGTATTTATCTTTCCCATAGATAACTTATTTATCCAAGTTTCTCCTGATTTTAGTTATACAAGAATGAAGAGAACTTTTGGATTTAATGACAGCCAAAAATAAAAAAATATATACACACTGCATTGGTATAATCAAGAGCAATATTTTACTAGCATTTAAGATGTTGAGAAAATTCGTATATTTATCATGAATTTCTATAGAATATGTTACTTGTATGATGAAGCTAATAATCATTGTTATAAGTGTGGTGGTTACACAATTACAATTTGTTTATGGACAATGGTACCCCTTATATACCCCAAGTGATGATAATTTAGTCGATATATACTTTATAAATACTGATACTGGTATAGTTGTAAGTATAGATGGGAATATTTTCAGAACAGAAGATGGAGGAACTACCTGGGATATTATTTATTCAACTAATATCGCATTATCGGATATTAGTATGCCAAGTTCTGAGACAGGTTATGTGGTGGGTAATAATGGGATTTTACTTAAAACAATCGATGGGGGTAATACATGGACTGAACTGTACTCAGGTGTTTCAGATGTATTAAGGGATGTATATTTCTTTAATGATTCTGTTGGCTTTTATTGCGGGCAATCTCAAGTAATTGCAAAGACAGTTGATGGTGGAATGAACTGGAATATTAATAGTTATGGATCATATTGGTTAAGAGATTTTGCATTTATTAACAATGGCACCGGATTTTGTGTAGGTGATGGTGGAACAATTATGAAAACTATTAATTATGGAGAAACCTGGTTTGAAGTTTATTCTGGAACAGATCAAAATCTGATTGGATTAACATTTGTCAATAATAATACAGGCTACATTTGTGGTACAAATGGAACCATACTTAAGTCGACGAACAGTGGGGATTCGTGGTTTGCTCAGGAATCAGGTACAAATAATTATGCCTCAGGTGTATTTTTTCTTAATCCTGATGAAGGTTATGTTGTTGGCCTGAATGAGTTATTATTGAAGACAACTAACGGAGGTGATAATTGGATCAAACAAACAGCAGGTGTGTCAGGTAGATTATTCAGAGTGTTTTTTCAAAACGATAGTACGGGATATATCACTGCACAGAATGGCATTGTGTTGAAAACCTGTCTCCCACCTTTGGCTTTATTTGATTACGCTTCTGATGATTCTATTGTTCAATTCTTCGAAAATTCATTATATGCTGAATCCTGGTATTGGGATTTTGGCGATAACTATTTTTCAAGTGAAATGAATCCTGTTCATAAATATGATACCTCAGGTGAATATTTGACATGCTTATATGTATATAATCTTTGTGGTTCTGCATCAATATGTAAAACCATATCAGTATATGAGGAGAAACCTGAAATGGGACTATCTTTGATTATTTTTCCTAATCCAGTTGTTGAAACCCTAACCATTGAGATCTACAATATGCCTGAAGATGTTGAAGAACTATATGTTGAATTATTTGATAATATTGGCAGGTTAATAAATCTATATAAATTCAAAGATAATCTGGATGAAAACTATATTGATGTTTCGTTTTATGCAGATGGATTGTACTATTTGAAAATGATAATTGATGAAAAGAGTTTTCTTGAAAAGTTTGTTGTATGTAAATATTAGACTTTGTCGTTGGTCTTATACTGGTATATCCATCTCTTGGTGATCAATAAATAATTCTGTTTAATTATGAGTAAAGTAATAGTAATCACAATTGTTTTGATTTTATCTCAATCTAAGTTTGCTTATTGTCAATGGTATCCCTTGAATACACAATGTACAGACAATTTCAATGACCATTCTTATATCAATGTTGATACCGGTTTTGTAATCAGTCAACAGGGGAATATTTTCCGAACGGAAGATGGAGGGCTTAGCTGGAATACCATCTATTCAGGAAATGTTCCATTGACTGATATGCATATGCCTGGTGACGAAGTTGGATACATTGTTGGAAATGATGGGATATTATTAAAAACGATAAACGGTGGGATTAGCTGGAGTTATCTTAATTCTGGTGTTACCAGTGTAATAAGGGATGTTTATTTTTTAAACGACACTGTTGGTTTTTATTGCGGACAATCTCAGATTATCGCCAGAACCACCGACGGGGGGTTTAACTGGATTATCATCAGCTATGGACCATACTGGTTAAGGGACTTTTGTTTTGTAAACAATGATACCGGTTATTGTGTGGGGGATGGAGGCAGGATCATGAAGACTACTGATGGTGGCGAAACCTGGATAGAAAAAAGTTGCCTGACAACTGAAAACCTGACAGGGGTTGATTTTCCAGTAAGCGATATTGGTTATGTGTGCGGGAAATACGGGACAATCTTAAAAACTGTTGATGGTGGAGAAACCTGGTCGCAACAGCAGTCCGGAACTTCAAGTTTTTTTATTGGCATATGTTTTTTAACTCCCGAATTGGGGTATGTTGTAGGTCTGGATGGTGTGATATTGAAAACGATCAATGGTGGAAGGGAATGGAATCCACAGCCGTCAGGAGTGACTACAAGATTAAGCCGAATATGTTTTCCTGATAGCTCTACAGGATATATTGCCGGATATGATGGCGTTATCTTGAAAACATGCGATGGCCCTGCCGCTGGATTTACTTATGAGATTGATGGCCTTACTGCTTATTTTACAAATACATCATCAAGCTCCGATTCCTGCTGGTGGAACTTCGGGGATGGTTATTTTTCTTCATTATGCAACCCGGTTCATACCTATGCCGATACAGGATTTTATAATGTATGTCTTATTGCCATTGATTCTTGCGGTTCGGATACTACATGTCAGGAAATTGGAATTATCTACACCGGTATTAAGGAAAATAATTCAGGCTCTCTGGTTGTATTCCCTAATCCAACAACAGGAGAAATAAATATTTCAAATCCTGAGATGTTTCAAATATCCTGGATAAAGATTTATGACTTATATGGAAGGGTAGTAAAACAATATTCAGTAAATGATAATAATAGCCTGATTACCATTAACCTTGATTTTGACAGGGGGCTATATCTGCTGAATGTAAATCACCAAAATGGCAGCTTTAACACCGGCCTGATCATGAGCTATTAATATTTATTCGTTTTTAAACCATACCTGTTGGCTGAACAGGCAGGCATCCGAGGTTGTATAATAGAACCACAGATTTCACAGATGAAATTCAAAACAAAGTCAAAGTTTTACTTTTCGGCTGAAACTTTTGTTATCCTGAAGTTCACCTTTAATAACATAAATTCCAGTGGGAGATTTGGACATATTGATGGTTATAATATCCTGGTTACTGAGGTTAACATATGAAAATACTGTTCTGCCATGAATATCATAAACAAAGACACGCTCTATTGCTTCCAGGCTTTTGTTTTCAATGATTATATTATAGCTTCCCGGTATCAGGTAGATTTTAATGTTATCGCAGGCAGATATATCTGATACATCAGCATTTGTATTATCCTTCAAGACATTCCCCCCTGCTCCAACAGCATATCCAATCTTATGTCCTGTATATAACATCGTTGTTATTGTTTCATCCGTATCAGTAGTCATAAGACTCCAGGTTGACCCGCCATCATTTGACCGGGCAATTAACCCGTTCTCACCCGAAACATAAAAATTCTGATCATCCATACAAAATATATGATACAGACCAATACCCTCAAATGGCGAATTGATTTTCTGCCATGTCTGACCTTGGTCCTCAGTTATGATGATCTCTCCTACACTGGTACATGCTAAACCGATCATACCCGGAGTGAAATCAATACATAAAATATCAGATTGGACCGAAGATTCAGAATATACCCATTGTGTACCCTGGTCTGCCGAATATAGAATCAGTCCATTACCACCACATGCAAAAAGCTCATTTTCATTCATGGCGGTAATATGGTATAATGGATAAAATGTGGTAACATGATGCATGATATCCCACTGTAAACCACCATCGGTGGTTTTTATCATACCACCATTGCTACCTACAGCATATCCGGTTTCCATGTCCTGAAAGTAAAGATCAAAGATCTGGAAGGGATGGGTGTTGTTCAGGCCTGTCCAGTTGGAACCACCATCAGTAGTCTTGCCAATGTATCCTCCCTGTCCGGCGATGTAACCAATATCTTCAGTTAGAAAATGGATGGCATACAGGTTTGTTCCAAGCACCTGGTTCGACAGGGTAAAATCCTGTCCGTCAGTAGTCTTGAGTACCATGCCATCATTAAGTGCATTTCCTACAGCAAAACCATTATTATCATCGATAAAACACAAATCTTCAAATGCAAGCAAACTTTGAGAAAAGATGGTATTCCATTGAGCGGAGGTATTGACGGGTAAAATCATCATGCAGAATATGGCAAGGATAAGAGAGTGAATATAGTTCAATTGTACCAGTTTCCGTTCTGGCAGTTCATTGGAAGTTGTTTTCATGATATTAATTTTTTAATGGTTCTTCAAGGTTACACAAATATAGTAAAAGTCAATTACTTGTATTTTGCTTGGCATCAAGAATACTTGCATTCAATTCAAATCCAATCAGTACAACAATGGCATTCAGGTTGATCCATAGCATTAGGATTACCAGTGTGCCAATAGAACCATATAGTTTATTGTATTGGCCGAAGTTTTCTATATAGTAATTAAATCCAAGGATAAATAGAAAAGACAGAACGGTGGCCAGGGTTGATCCGGCTGAAATAAACCGGAAATACCTTTTGGCTGCCGGTGCAAGATAATAGACAAGGCTAATAGCGGTGAAAATAATAAACAGTGTTATGATCCATTTTCCAGCCTCCATCAGGAATCTTGTAACTTCACTTTTTAGGGTATTGGTTGCCTCCAGATAATGAATAATATAGCCTGATGAAATTAATAAGGCAGCAGCAATAATGATGATCAGGGTCATGATGAATACCATCAGGATGGATAGCAGCCTGAGTTTGAAATTTGACCGGGTCTCCAATGTATGCGAAGTTCTGTTAAAGGCTTTCATCAGTCCCATCATACCCTGGGTTGAGAAATAGATGGATACAAAAAATCCGAGCGACAGCAGACCTCCGTGGTGCTGGCTGACGATATTATTAATAGTTTCCTCAACTGTGGCATAAACATTTTCAGGCAGGGCGCTATGGATGTAACTCATTATAGTCTCCTGCAGGTTTTCGATCGGAATATAAGGTATTAATGTAAAAAAGAACAATATACCCGGGAAAAGAGCCAGAAGAAAGGTAAACGATAAGGCATTGGCCCTTGAGATCAGCGAACTCTGCCTGATTCCCTTAAAAAAGAAAACAACAACATCATATAAAGGCATTCCTTCAAAACCGGGTAAAACGATCTTCTTTGAAAGAAGAACGATCTTCCCTTTTAGCATCATAAAAAATGACTTTATGGTTTTGAATATCCTCACAACAAAATTTATCTGGTGATTAGTTGATAGCTTTCAGGCTCATGTCCAGGCTTTTGATCTGGTGTGTTAATGCGCCAACCGAAATAAAATCGACGCCGGTTTCTGCATATTCGCGGATGTTATTGATGGAAATGCCACCGGATGCTTCTGTTTCATACCGACCATCAATTAATTCAACAGCATTTCGCAGATCCTCAGGTTTGAAGTTGTCAAGCATGATTCTGTCAACCTTTCCAGTATTCAATACTTCCTCCAATTCCTTGAAATTTCTTACCTCAATTTCAACCTTAAGCTTTTTATCATTTTTGAACATATAGGTATGTGTTGCTTCAATAGCTTGCCTGATACCCCCGGCAAAATCAACATGGTTATCCTTGATCATGATCATGTCGAATAAACCCATCCTGTGAT
The DNA here is from genome assembly GCA_964468645.1 of uncultured Bacteroidales bacterium. GTDB lineage: Bacteria > Bacteroidota > Bacteroidia > Bacteroidales > JAIOZK01 > JAIOZK01. The sequence continues at coordinate 45,991 of CAYXUU010000021.1, read as the reverse complement.
TTTCCCCGCCTCCAATACGAACAGCTTCTTTTTCAATTTCGCGCAATAGGGGGGTGGTTTTCCTGGTGTCAAGTATCCTGACATTCAATCCCTTCAGTTGATCGACTATCGTGTGGGTATATGTTGCGATCCCGCTCATCCTTTGCATGAAATTCAGGGCCAGTCTTTCAGATGACAATATAGATATTGATGAACCACTTACTTCAAATACGATATCGCCTTTGTCAATAGGATCGCCATCCTGCATAAACTGTTCAAATCTTATTGTCGGATCAACTTTACCATAGACTTTTTCAGCGATCCGTACACCTGCCAGAATACCTTGTTCTTTAATTATCAGCCTTGCTTTTCCGGTAGCAAGCTGTGGTATGGTAGAAAGTGAAGTATGATCACCATCACCAAGGTCCTCGATTAGTGCCTGTTCAATAATTTCATCAATTGTCATGGTGTGAAGTTTATGAGATACTCAGGGTCATTGCCTGTTGATTTGCATAAGGTGGATTAAATACTTGCCATTAACCAATTTAAGAAGGTAATAAGTCCTGTATTCATTTGACCTGGTTTTATAAGTTCCAATTGCATACAGAGATCCATTGTTTGATTCTCCCTGATGTTTTATTTCGAATGATACGGGTGGATTCTTTTTAAAAAAATCTTTCAGAATAAATTTTGATTGGGTTTTGCTGTATGTCCCTTCATTTTCAGGCAGGCTGAGTTCGATCAGTGTATTGAAATGGTTTGATAATTCTTCGTGGTCGGCAATACCGATTAATTCTGCAATAACATCAATTTTACTGCTTGACTGTGCACAACATCGTGGTGTTACCATTAGCATAAAACCACTTAAAGTACTTAACAATAAAGTTGTTGATAATAATCTTGATATCATGAGAGATGTTTTATACAAAATTAGTATTTTTCAAGAAACTTAAAAGGAAGCAATCATTGTTATTTGATGTTATTGCTTGTACTTGATAAAGAGTTGTTTATGAAACCAATACTTTATTTTATCGGCCTTGTTGTTATACTATTCTCATTCGGATGTGCCTCTTCAGAGCAAAAATCTGGTGAGGAAGTTTTTAAAGATCAACTTGAATCGTTCTCAACATCCATTAATAATATTGATCAGGCCATGGAGCTTATAACATTCCTGAATGATAAAATAGAAGAGATTCAAAAGGATGTTGAGAAAGGGATACTAACCAGGGAACAGGGCCACCGCCTGGTTGAAGAATTGAATAAAACCTATCAGCGTGAGATAGCCAGAAGAGCCAATATCAATCCGACGCGACATCTTCCCGAATGGGCAAAAAAGATAAAACTTTCTGAACCTGCAGGTTTATTCATCGATCAGGACTTTTCAAGATCCACAGCTGAGAACAATCCAGAAGATGGTTATAATTCCATCAAACTTGTTTATAAGGCGGATTATGATCTTGCAATAGCCCAGGCAGCATTAATTGCCAGAAAAGCAGATATTCCGATGAGCAAACAATATGCTGACGCTTTTGAACGGGCTGAAAAATACCCTACAGTAAAAGACCAGATCAAGGGCATTGCCTATGTTAATTATGATCATGAATCCAAGAACCTTAAATACAAGATCTCTATAACCGTTGACGATGAGGGAGTTCTTACGATTTATGCCATTGATGATGAACAACGCCGGCTGATAATGCAGGCTGAAGAATAATCATTACAGTTAATCGGAATTTACAATGAATATAATTATTACAGGTGCAAGCCGTGGCATAGGTTATGAACTGACAAAACTTTTTGCGATTGAGAATAACACCATCCTTATTATTGCACGCAATACCGGGAAATTAAAACTGCTGAAACAGGAATGCCTGGGTATAAATCGCAAGGCTGTAATTCATGATCTTCCATATGACTTAAGTAAAGAGGAATTGATAGATGAACTTCCTGGTTTAATAAAGGAAAGGATGAGTCAAATAGACATACTTATTAACAATGCCGGTGCAATGGTCAATAAAGGTATTGCTGATCTTACCCCTGCAGATTTTGATTATTTGTTTATGCTTAATGTGAAAAGTGTATTTTTCCTTGTACAGTCCATGAAGTCACTTTTCTCTGATTATGCACATATCGTCAACATTGGAAGCATGGGCGGTGTTCAGGGGAGCAGCAAGTTTCCGGGTTTGTCACTTTACAGCGCCAGCAAAGGTGCCCTGGCTGTTCTTTCGGAATGTATGGCTGAAGAGTTTAAGGAAAACGGAATTAAAGTGAACTGCCTTGCACTGGGTGCTGCTCAAACAGAAATGCTTGGTGAAGCCTTTCCGGGCTACAAGGCTCCTCTGACAGCCAGGGAAATGGCATCATTTGTGAAAGAATTCTCTTTAAAGGGCCACCGGTATTTTAATGGTAAGATATTGCCTGTATCGGTTTCCACTCCCTGATGTATTAAATAATTAGCTAACTTTGCGCCCAATATGAGTAATCGTCAGGTAATAATTACTCATCCGGGCATCGTAAAACAAACGGATAACGACAGGGTTTTTGTAATGATACTGGCTCAATCAGCCTGTGCATCATGTCATGCTAAAGGTATGTGTTCTGTTTCAGATATGGAGGAAAAGATCATTGAAGTTTATAAACAAAAAGACAGAACGTATAAACCCGGTGACCAGGTTAGTGTTATCATGAAAAAATCTTTAGGCAACAAAGCAGTTTTTATTGCGTATTTTTTGCCTTTCCTTATCGTCCTGGCAGCTTTATTTATTCTTGTTGAAGTTACACAAGAAGAAGGCTTGTCTGCGCTCATCGCACTGGCATTACTTGTTCCGTACTACATCATCATCTACTATTCGAGAGATAAATTAAAAAAAACTTTTATGTTCAGTATAGAATAGCCGGTTTAACAATCACTTAACAGTTTAATATGTTAATTGAAGATATCTTTGCAAAATAAATAATTGAAGAACAATAAACGTAAAAACCAATGAAAAGAAAACTTGCAATACTGCTTCCTGTTTTTATAATATTGATATCAGGAGGTTTGATTTCCCAGAATACAATACATACACCAAAAAAAGTGGAGAAGGCAAAATATTTTGATCAGACTCCTCAATTAAGGAATATGAAGGTAATCCTTCCAGGTGAACGTGACCGTAGCTGGAAAGATGGAATTATCAAAAATGAATCACTGGAGTTGAATAATGATATGGAACTGAATTCCGAACCGGTAAATCCTGAAGCAACACAGAACTATTTTGGGACTATGGGTACACGAGGTCCCGAGTTTAATTTTGATGGTATTGGAAACGTTAACGGAGTTTATCCTCCAGATACCGATGGTGATGTTGGCCCGAACCATTACTTCCAGATGATCAACCTGTCATTTGCAATCTGGAATAAATCAGGTGAACTGCTTTATGGCCCGGTGGATAACAGTACATTATGGCAGGGATTTATTGGCCCATGGACCGGAAGCAACGACGGTGATCCTATTGTAATTTATGATGAGGTGGCCGATCGCTGGGTGGCAACCCAGTTTGCCGTGAATCAACCCAATGGTAAATCTTATGAGCTTGTTGCAGTTTCTCAAACAAGTGACCCGCTTGGCGCATATTACCGTTATGCTTTTGAATTTGATGATATGAATGATTACCCTAAACTGGGGGTATGGAACGATGGGTATTATACAACCTATCATATGTTCTCAGGTGGATTTCAGGGTGCGGCTATTGCAGTTTTTGAAAGGGACAAAATGTTGATTGGTGACCCGGATGCCGCCATGGTCTATTTTGGTGAATACCCGAGTATTTTTGGACTGTTACCTGCCGATTTCGATGGTCCTGCACCTCCGTTAGGTGCCCCGAATTATATCATGGATATGGATGATTCTCACAATATTGATATTTATAAAGTAACTATTGACTGGGATAACCCGAATAGCTCAACTTTTGCACTTGATGTTTCATTAACTCCGGACGCTTATAGTTCAAATCTTAATGGCATTCCACAGCCAGGAACAAGTTCGAAGCTTGACGCGCTGGCAAATATGTTGATGTTCAGGTTACAATACAGAAATTTTGGTACTTATGAAACCATGGTTACAAATCATACGGTGAGCTATTATGGAAGAGCCGCAGTAAGATGGTATGAATTAAGAAGGGAAAACGATGTATGGTCAATTTACCAGCAAGGTACCTATTCCCCGGATGGGACCAGCCGATGGATGGGTAGTGTTGCCATGAATGGTAATGGGGAAATAGCCCTTGGTTTTTCAGCATCAAGCTCCAGTGTTTACCCTTCGGTAAGATATACAGGAAGATCAGCTGATGCTCCCCTTGGGGAAATGAATTATGATGAAATTGAAGTTGTTGCAGGACTGAGTTCACAAACAAACATCTCCAGATGGGGCGATTATGCATGTATGTCAGTTGATCCTGCCAGTGATACTACTTTCTGGTTTACCCAGGAATACAGAAAAAGCAGCGGCTGGGGCACCTGGATTACTTCCTTTGACTTTACACCTCCTGTAGCTCCTGTTATTAGTACAGGCGGCGATGATACAATATGTGAGTACCAGTATTTCACTCCACAGGCTACAGCTATGTACACAAAATCTGTTGAATGGGAAACTACGGGTGATGGTATTTTTGTCAATTCCAATATATTAAAAACAACCTATGCCCATGGTGGCGACGACCTTGAAAATGGGGAGGTTACCCTGATTCTTACAGCTTATGGATTTGGTGAAGGACTTGTTTCTGTTGATAGTATGGTGCTGTATGTAAATAAAGATGCTTATGCTTTCGCAGGAAATGATACAATAATTACCATTGATGCGAATCTTGCTACCAGCGCTGATGCCAGCAGTTTTAGCAATGTTTTATGGGAAACCAGCGGTGATGGTATGTTTGAAGATGGAACCCTCGTGAACACCATTTATACACCCGGAACAAACGATATTGCAGATGGGGAGGTTAACCTGACCTTAACTGCATATCCTTTACCCCCATGTGAAGATGAGGATACTGATATGATGGTACTGACTATTGACGGATATACAAGTATTAATGAAAATGAAAAAGATTTTGATATTCTGGTTGTCCCTAATCCTTCAAATGGTATCTTTACTTTTAATATTACAAATAAAGAAAGCAAATCTGTTAAGATAACAATCACCGACCTGCAGGGTCAGCTAGTTTTTACCCAGATTGTTGAAACCCTGGATGGTACCAATCAGAAGCAGATCGATATGTCGAACTATGCAAAAGGCACTTACCTGTTCAGAGCTGAGACCGGAAACAATATCAGGTACGAAAAGATTATTCTTAAATAGGAAGATATATTAATATTGGACACTAAAAAAACTTAAAGATGTTAAACATTTATCCAGCCCGACAAATATTCTTGTCAGGATTAACCGTGTTGCTGACCTTTGGTTTATTTGCACAGAATACACCAATCGTACAGAAAACAAAGTATTTCAGGAAAACTATCCCATTGCGTGATATGGAGATCATTCCTTCCGGACCCAAAGACCAGGGGTGGAAAGATGGGATAATACCTAATGAGGAGAGTCCTGAAATGAACAAACCATCAAAAGAAGGTTCATTGCCTGTGGGCATAGATCCGGTTGTGCAGGATTATCAAGGGAGTTTGAGGCAAGGAAGGGCAGCTATCCACAACTATGATGGTGTTGGTAATGTAAATAGTGTATATCCGCCAGATACGGATGGTGATGTTGGACCTGATCATTATTTTCAAATGATCAACCTTTCGTTTGCTATCTGGGATAAAGAAGGGAATCAACTTTATGGCCCTGTAAATAACAGCACACTCTGGTCTGGTTTTATAGGCCCATGGACCGGTACCAACGATGGTGATCCCATTGTATTGTATGATGAACAGGAAGATAGATGGCTTGCAAGCCAGTTTGCCATCAATACCTCAAATGGCACCTACTGGCAGTTGATAGCAATATCTGAGTCAGGAGATCCATTAGGGTCATATTATCAATATGCATTTCAGTTTCCTGCCTTTAATGATTACCCGCATTTCGGCATATGGCCTGATGGTTACTATGCGTCGTTTAATATGTTCGGGGGTTATTACCGGGGAGCTGCTGCAGCTTTTGAGAAGAGTAAAATGATGGCTGGTGATTCTACTGCGATCATGGTTTTATTCGATATGCCTGAAGGAACTGATGCTTCAAATATGTTGCCCTCTGATTGTGATGGAACTATCGATCCTCCCGCTGGTACACCGAATTATTTTGTCTATTTCAAGGATGATGCCTGGGGATATGATGATGATCAGTTAAAATTATGGGAATTTGATGTTGACTGGATAGCTCCATTAAATTCTACTTTTGAAGAGGTACAGATATTGATTACCGAGCCTTTCGATTCTAAACTTTGTGAAGCACAAAGATGGCAGTGTATTCCTCAACCCAATACCGGTAGAAAGCTCGAAGCCATCTCTGACAGAATGATGTTCCGTTTGCAGTATAGAAATTTTGAAACACACCAGGTGATGGTTACCAATCATACTGTAGATGTTGATGACGGCCATGCCGGAGTCAGGTGGTATGAAATGCGCGATAATAATGATGGCAATGGATGGTTTATTTATCAGCAGGGAACTTATGCTCCTGATGCTAACCACCGTTGGATGGGAAGTATAGCAATGAATGGAATAGGAAATATAGCCCTTGGATATACGGTTTCCAGCGATTCAATTTCACCTTCAGTGAGATACACCGGCAGAACCAGTGATGCACCACTTGGTGAGATGAATATTGCTGAAGTAGAATTAATCCGGGGTAGTGGATCACAGGCTTCTATTAGCCGATGGGGAGATTACAGTTGCATGTCTGTCGATCCATCTGATGATTCTACTTTCTGGTACACCCAGGAATATATGGGTGGTGGATGGAGAACGAGAATCTCATCTTTCGATTTTAATCCTGTAGGTAATGCTACCTGTGATGCAGGGCCCGATGATTTTGTTTGTACAAATGAAGTTTTTACAACAAGTGGTACTGCAACGGATTATAATTCGGTAAAGTGGGTAACGAGGGGAGATGGTGTTTTTGGAACCAGTACTAAATTGGAGGCTCCTTATTGGAGAGGCTCCGAAGATATTCAGAACGGAGAGGTTGTACTCCTGTTAACAGCCTATGGATATAATCCCGGTCAATATGCAATCGATTCGATGATACTTACAATTGATGAGTGTACAGCAATACCGCAGGTTGATGCTCAAATTGAAAATGTAAAGATTGTTCCGAATCCAAATGAAGGAATCTTCGACCTGATCGTTAAAACCAAATGTACCGACCTGGAAGTTGTCATCAGGGATATTCAGGGTAAGGAAGTTTATAAGCATATATTTAATGAAGTTTCAAAAGGTATTGAACATCGTCTTAACCTTGATAATCAGCAAAAGGGGATATATTTTGTCGAGGTAAGTTGCAAGGAGTTTACAGTAACCGATAAACTGATCATAAACTAATTATATTGAACTTTTTATATAGGTTCTAAATTAGTTTTTCTAACAGAATTTAGAATTCTTCTAAACTGTATTATAAGTGTAACAAAATCAGGTTCTTATTAAAGGACCTGATTTTTGTTTAGCATAACGACATTTCGTAATAACAAGATAATCAGTTATGTACGTATATCTTTTCTGATAGGCATTTCATGCCTCAATTAGCGTATTGTTTTTAATTTTGCCGTGAAAATTTTCACAGCGTGGAAATACAACATTTTCAGTGTCATGTGGAGTAAAATTAACCTAAAAAAGGAGAAAGCAAAGTGAACGAGGTAATCATTTATTCTGTTATTTCCCTGGGAGCGATTGGTACAGCCGCAGCGATCATATTGTACTTTGTAGCTCAGAAGTTCAGGGTAATAGAAGATCCGGATATCGATGTTGTTGAGGATTCTTTACCATCTGCAAATTGTGGCGGATGTGGATATGCAGGATGCCGGGCCTTTGCAGAAGCTGCTGTTAAGAAAGCAAAAGGCGAAAGCAACCTTGAAGGACTGAATTGCCCGGTTGGTGGCAATGATGTTATGAAAGTTGTAGCTGGTATTCTGGGTCTTGAGGCTGAAGAAAAAGAACCCATGATTGCTGTTGTACGATGCAGTGGTAGTTTTCAGAATGCACCTCAGAAAATCAAATATGACGGACCGGCAACTTGTTCCTTTGCCAATAACCTCTATAGTGGTGAAAGTGGCTGCCCTTATGGCTGTCTTGGCCTGGGTGATTGTGTAAGGGCTTGTACCTTCGATGCCATATATATGGATGAAGAAACCGGCCTTCCAGTCGTTATTGAAGACAAGTGTGTTGCATGTGGTGCCTGTGTTGAAGCTTGTCCGCGCGATATTATTGAATTAAGAAATCAGGGCAAGAAAAGCAGAAGGATTTTTGTATCATGTATCAACGAGGAAAAAGGTGGAATAGCGAAGAAGCACTGTAGCGTAGCCTGTATCGGATGTCAGAAATGTTTCAAGGTGTGTAAGTTCGATGCTATCACTATGAAGAACAACCTTGCCTATATTGATTTCGAAAAATGTAAATTATGCCGGAAATGTATGCCTGAGTGTCCAACAAATGCTATTCATGAGCTGAATTTTCCTCCGAGAAAGGAGAAAAAAGAAGTGAAAGACACTATTGCCGGAAAGAGCGTAAATATAAAACCCGAAGTTGCAAGTGCAACCAAGGGAAACCTGGATAAAAAAGAATAATATTCTCTAAATAAATCGAGGAGGATAATAAAATTGAAAACATTTAAACTAGGTGGTGTTCATCCTGCCGAGAATAAAATATCAGCAGAGCACTCAATAGAAGTACTTGAATTACCCAAACAGGTAATGATACCTGTTGCCCAGAATCTTGGCGCCCCGTCAAAGCCTATTGTGAACAAGGGGGATACGGTAAAGGTGGGCCAACTTATTGCCAAAGGTGAAGCATTTATCTCTGCCAATGTCCATTCTTCTGTTAGTGGTACTGTTTTGAAGATAGATGATGTTGTTGATCAAAGTGGTTACAGAAGGCAGGCAATAATTATCAATATTGATCAGGATGAGTGGGAACCCGGGATTGACAGAACTGAAAAACTGAAAAAGGAAATTACCCTGACGAAGGAAGATATTATAAAAAAGATCCATGAAATGGGGATTGTCGGTCTCGGCGGTGCAACATTTCCTTCACACGTTAAATTAATGGTTCCTGAAGGCAAGAAAGCTGAATGCCTGATTATTAACGGTGTGGAATGTGAACCTTATCTTACTTCCGATCACAGACTAATGGTTGAGAAAGGGGAAGAAATTCTGGTAGGGACGCAAATCCTGATGAAGGGCCTTGGAGTTCAGAAAGCCATCATTGGAATTGAGAATAACAAAACTGATGCCATTAAACATCTGACTGAAATTGCAAAAGCCTTTGATGGCGTTGAAGTTCAGGCATTAAAAGTTAAATATCCGCAGGGAGGTGAAAAGCAACTAATAAAGGCACTGACAGGCAGAGAAGTGCCATCTGGTAAATTACCTATAGAAGTTGGTTGTGTTGTTAATAACGTGGGCACTGCTTATGCCGTTTATGAAGGTGTTCAGAAAAACAAACCGTTGTTTGAGCGGGTTGTAACAATAACCGGCAAGAACCTCAAGGCAACAAAAAATCTCCTTGTTAGAATAGGAACACCTGTATCAAACTTGCTGGAAGCCGTTGAGGGTTTACCTGAAAATACAGGTAAAGTAGTTTCTGGTGGACCTATGATGGGAAAAGCACTTACTTCCGTTTTATCTCCAGTGGTAAAGAGTACCTCAGGTATTCTGCTATTTGACGAAAAGGAATCGAAAAGGGTGGAAATGAAACCCTGCATTCGTTGTAGTAAATGTATTCATGTTTGCCCGATGGGTCTTGAGCCGGTTTTACTTGCTCAACTTGTTGCTCATGAAAATTGGGATAGTACAGAAAACGAACTGGTGATGGATTGCATAGAATGTGGGTCATGCCATTATACCTGCCCTGCCGGAAGACCATTGCTTGATTATATTAGACTTGGAAAATTCAGGGTAGGACAAATTATTAGAAACAGAGGTAAAAAATAAGATATGAGTATACTGACAGTATCGGGTTCTCCACATGTTCATGGGGATCTTTCTGTAAAGAAGATCATGTATGGGGTGGTTTTTGCCATGATCCCTGCAATGATCGTATCTATCTATTTCTTCGGACTTGACGCTGTACGCGTTTTATTGATCTCGGCGGCAGCATGTATGTTCTTTGAATGGGTGATACAAAAATATATCATCAAAGGCCCCCTGACCATTAATGATGGATCAGCAATGGTAACAGGGATCTTGCTGGCATTTAATGTGCCATCCAATCTCCCAATATGGATAATATTAATTGGTGCATTTGTATCGATTGGAATAGCAAAGATGTCTTTTGGCGGACTTGGTAAGAATCCTTTTAATCCGGCACTGGTGGGACGTGTCTTTCTGTTGATCTCTTTTCCGGTACAGATGACCTCATGGCCGGTTCCGAAACCACTGTTCTCAAGTGGAATTGTTGATGCTGTTACCGGACCTACACCACTTGGGATTATTAAAGAGGGATTGAAAGACCACGCAAATACAGTACAGGAACTTTTCGAAAAAGGTGTTACAGCTATTGTGGATGGCCAGGAAGTAGTTTACAGAATACCGACTTACGTTAATGAACTTATCGGATTCCAGGGAGGATCACTTGGTGAAGTATCTGCCATTGCACTGATTATTGGTGCCATATATATGCTTTACAGAAAAATCATTACCTGGCATATTCCGGTATCTTATTTGTTAACAGCATTCATCTTTGCAGGAATATGCTGGCTTATTGACCCAACATATTATGTTAATCCGCTCTTTCACCTGGTAACCGGTGGCTTGATACTCGGTGTGTTTTTTATGGCCACCGACATGGTATCCTCACCAATGTCGGTAAGGGGCCAGATTGTATTTGGTATAGGATGTGGATTGATAACTATGATCATACGATTCTGGGGGGCATATCCTGAAGGGGTATCTTTTGCTATATTGATCATGAATGCGTTTGCCCCATTAATTAACAGGGTGTTCAAACCTAAACGTTTTGGTGAAACCATTAGGAATTAACAATTGACCAATGACCAATAACCATTAAAAGTCAATCATCAACCAGAAGTTAAAGCATAAAAATAAAGTTAAAAAGATTTAGAAAAAAACAAACCCATCAGGATGGCTAAAATAGAATCAACATTTTTGAATATGGTGCTCACACTGCTGGTGATAACAGCGGTGGCCTCGCTGGCACTGGGTGGCATCTTTAAGCTGACCGAAGAGCCCATTCGCCTGGCGAAGGAAGCTGCAGAAAGGGCTGCTATTAAAGCGGTAATACCTGAGTTTGATAGTATTTATTCCTTTAAGGTATTGCCTGCCGAAGGTAAGGATTCATTAACTTATAATGTAGGTTATTCAGGTGAAGAAGTTGTTGGAACTGCCATCACTTCCTATACCAATAAAGGATATGATCCTACCCAGATACAGGTAATGGTTGGCTTTTTACCGGATGGTCACATTGCAAATACACAGGTTTTGCAGCAGAAAGAAACTCCAGGTCTTGGTACAAAATTGGAAACTCCGGAATTTCGTGACCAGTTCAAAGGTATTGATCCGGCCACTTTCAAACTGGAAGTGAAAAAAGATGGAGGGGATGTTGATGCTATTACTGCAGCGACAATTAGCTCAAGGGCTTTCTGTGATGCCGTTGTAAGGGCTTACGATTCATATAAAAAAGTTGAAGGAGGAAACAAATAATGAACCAATGGAAAAACTTTTCGAAGGGATTTATTAAGGAGAATCCGGTATTTATATTATTGCTGGGATTGTGTCCTACACTCGCTGTAACCTCCTCGGCATTTAATGGCTTCGGGATGGGTGTTGCTACCCTGTTTGTACTGGTATGTTCAAATATTGTGGTTGCCCTGGTCAAGAATTTAATCCCTAACCGTGTCAGGATACCTGCTTTTATTGTCATCATTGCCTCTTTTGTAACCATCGTAGAGCTTGTGATGCAGGCTTACGCACCAGGCCTTTTTAAAGCACTTGGTATTTTTATACCACTTATCGTTGTAAACTGTCTTGTGCTGGGTCGTGCTGAAGGTTTCGCTTCCAAGAATAACATACTTTCTTCAATCATTGATGGGCTCGGGATGGGACTTGGTTTTACCATGGCACTGACCATTCTTGGAGCGGTGAGGGAAATGCTTGGCGCAGGATCAATCTTTGGATATAAGTTCATTGATGGTGATGGCATACTTGTGTTTATATTACAACCGGGAGCTTTCCTGGTACTGGGTTATTTAATTGCTGTTACCATTAAGATCAAGAAAACGACATAAAGGAAATTGTTATGGAATATTTTGTAATCATCATTGGGGCCATATTCGTCAGTAATATAGTACTTGCCCAGTTTCTGGGTATCTGCCCCTTTCTGGGTGTATCTAATAAGGTTGAAACCGCTGTAGGTATGAGCGGTGCCGTATTATTTGTTATGACTATAGCCACTATCGTCACATGGCTGATCCAGAATTATGTTCTTGGACCACTGGGTATCAGTTTCCTTCAAACCATCAGTTTTATCCTTATTATTGCCTCCCTGGTACAAATGGTTGAGATTATCCTTAAAAAGGTAAGCCCTCCTTTATACCAGGCACTGGGAATTTACCTTCCTTTGATTACCACCAACTGTGCAATAATGGGTGTGGCCTTATTAACAGTTGCCAAAGAGTATAACCTGCTTCAAGGGGTTGTTTTTGCTGTTGCCAATGCCATTGGATTCGCCCTTGCCATGACCCTGTTCGCCGGATTACGCGAACATCTCGACCTGATGGATGTACCGAAAGGAATGAAAGGTGTTCCTATCGCTCTGGTGGTTGCAGGAATTTTATCCCTGGCATTTATGGGGTTCGCAGGATTGGTTTAATAAGATTTAGTATTAATTTTTTATACCTTTGAAACCGGAGCAATTCATGTTCCGGTTTTTTTATATTACAATTATGGAAAGCAGTATTATATTATTTGCAGGAACAGTCTTTATGGGATTTTTTGCTATTATGAATCCAATCGCCAACGCATCTATTTTTATCTCTTTAACCGCTAATATTGAATCCCAGAGGGCAAAAAAAGGCATTGCTATTAAATCTGTTTTAATTGCATTTATAATTGTGAGCCTGTTTTGTATTGCAGGTCATCTTATTTTCAAATTATTTGGGATCACCCTGCCGGCATTTCAGATCACCGGTGGTATCTTGTTATTTTTCGTTGGGATGAATATGCTTAACGGTAAAAAATCTGATGTCCAGCATCCCAGCACAGAGAAACATATTAATGCTGTAAAAAAGCAAGTAGATGAAGGAGATCTGAATGTAGCCATATCCCCACTTGCCATGCCCATTCTTGCTGGCCCTGGAACAATAGCTACTGCCATGAACTTCGTTGGAGCCTCAACAGATCTTAATCCTATTATTCACGTGGCCCTGGTAGTCATAATGTTTGCCGCCATGTGCCTGATCACCTTTCTTTTATTTATAGGAGGGGGACGAGTTGTTGCTTTTCTTGGTCATGGGCTTATTAATGTTATTTCAAGAATAATGGGTTTAATCCTTGCAGTAATCGCGGTGCAGATGGTTCTGGCAGGTATTAATGGAGCCTTGAAACTGTATTTTAAAATATAAATAATTATGCCACTGGATAAGATCATTGAGTTTGATGATGTGCCTGTTTTTCAGAAAAACAACATGGTGTTGAACCATGTAAGCTTCAGTATCGATAAAGGGGAGTTTATATATTTAATTGGAAAAACGGGCAGTGGCAAATCCAGCCTTTTAAAAACCATTTATGCCGAACTGCCTGTTCTTGAAGGCAAAGCTGTTGTTACAGGATTCAGGCTAAAAAGAATAAAACGCAAGGAAGTCCCATACCTGAGAAGAAAATTGGGTATCGTGTTCCAGGATTTTCAGTTGCTTACCGACCGTTCCGTTCATGAGAATCTTTTATTTGTTATGAAATCAACCGGCTGGACCGAAAAGACAAAAATGGAAGAAAGGATACAGGATGTTCTTGAGAAGGTGGACCTGGGTACCAAAGGATTCAAAATGCCCCACCAGCTTTCCGGTGGAGAACAGCAAAGGGTTGCAATAGCCAGGGCCCTTGTTAATGATCCCGAGATCATCCTGGCTGATGAGCCTACCGGTAACCTTGATCCTGAAACCTCAAAAGGTATTGTCCAGCTTTTATTAGAGATATCAAGGTCGGGGCGAGCCGTTATGATGGCAACCCATAATTACAACCTGATTCATTATTTCCCTGCAAGAATACTGAAATGTGAGAAAGGTAAGATCATCGACTCAGGAAATGAGACCAACTAATTTCCTGGCATTTTCCTTATTGCAATAAAGCCCGTTAAGCTTCTCAGCCCTTGCTGTTACATGGTTCTCGTCAAAAACCTCTCCGGCAATTTCCCTGATTTTTGTTTTCAGGGATTCAGCGTTATTGGCAATATTACATAATTCAGCAAGCGGTGTTCCACTGAGCATTTTGTCATTTACAAGGCAATGCCTTCCGTTATATAAAGTATTTAAAAGCTTAAGTTTTAAACCGGTAGCCTGGAAGGTGACAAGTATGTTGATCTGTGCGTTTTTTATCAGGTCAAACATCTCGTCATCTGATGGATTGGCAATCAATTTTACATTATTTGCAGATTCGACAAGTTTCTTTATTTGCTGTGGAGGCTTCATCCCTGCAATGATCAGGGGAATTTCAAGATCGTTAAAAACCTCTTTTATAAGATACTCAGCAGCACGGGCGTTTTCCGGAACCTCAATATTTCCATGATAAAGAACATATTCACCCTTCCCGGGCTTAATGTTAATATCTTCATTGGCATGAAAACTGGGAAGATGCATGGCTCTCTTTTTCGGAAAATGCTTTTTTAGATAATCCGTATCAGCCTGTGAAACAGCTAATATCAGGTTAGCATGCTTAAGCGACTGTTGAAATGCCCTCAACTTCAGGCTCTCCAGAATAAAAAATGTTTTGTTATAGAGTTTTCGATCAACTTTGAACAAATTAAAATAATACCTGTGTTCGATATTCGATTCCCTGTAAATTTTAATCCTGTCTTTTAGCCGGGGATGATTTAAATAATAACAACTGTGGAGCCCCTCAAACAGAATGGGATAATCGTCAAGCAGTAATTTATTCAATAATTCTTTTGATCTTCTGCTTGCAACAATATATGGTTTAAGGCTGATTGCTGACAGTACTCCAGTTTTTCTCTGGTAATAGCAGACTTCAACACAATGTTTGTTCAATTCTTCTGATGGTTCCCTACCGGGATATTCTATACAATGAAGATGTAATTTGACACCAGCTTCTGCAAGGGCTTTTATTTTATAGTAAACATCAATTACACCGCCGTAATTGGGAGGGTAGGGTATATCAAACGAGATAATATGCAGATGCTTATCAGGCATGTTTTTTCAAGGTGTCAATCAGTACTAGCCGCTCATTTTCCCAATTTAATTCCTTACGTGCAAACTTAATGTTTTCTTTCCACCTTTCCAATTTTTCCGCATCATTAAGCGTTGCCGTAATAACACTTGCAATATGCCCGGGATTATGGTTGTCAATGAAGGTGCCAATATCGTATTGATCGATGATTTTCTGAACTTCAGGCAGGCGGGAAGCAATAATGGGAATACCAGCATTGATATAATCGAAGATTTTATTGGGTAAACTATACCTGTAATTGATGTTGGTATCCTTATCGATAGTTATGCCCACATCAGCATTTACCGTATAATTGAAAAGTTCCTCAAAAGGCACCCTTGGGATAAATATGATTTTTTGATCCAGTTTCTGAGTTTTTGACATCTCCTTCAACGAGGCGATAATATCACCACCTCCAACGATTAATAAAATAATATCCCCGGTAAACTTCATCGATTCCACCAGTTCCTCAGCACCTCTCTGAATATTGATTCCCGATCCTTGCAGGATCACAATCTTTTTGCCTTCGGGTAATCCTAAATCTTTCTTGCTTTTAATCCTTTCAGCCTTATACAATGGAGGAATGTTCCGGACAACAGCCATCCTGATCCCAAACTCCTTCTCATAAAGTGATGCAATGGATTCATTAACAGTGATACAATCTTTAATTTTTGGAAGGATCTTTTTTTCAATCAATTTCCAGATACCCTGAACATACTTCCTGTTGACCAGTTCCGGGGTTTCTGTAAAATACTCATGACTGTCGTAAATAAGTGGAATTCTTTTTATTCGATGGATAATATAATTTGGTAACAGGGTGTCGAGGTCATTTGAAAAAAGGAGATTCACTCTTCTGAATATCAGAAAAAGAAATAAACGGATATTATATTCGGCATAGAATAACGGCCCTTTTTCAAAAAACAATCGCATCCGATGGGTTTTGTAGGTGCGTTGTGATAATTCAGGACTGTCATGTTTTATACGTCCAACAAGTAACACGCTGAAGCCCATCTGCTCAAGTGTTATGCAGGTCTTATCCACCCGCCTGTCGGTGACAAGGTCATTAATAACAGAAACAACAGCCCTTTTCAAATCCTGAATTTTAATCAAAAATACTGAATATCAACTTAACCTTCTTAATAACTCTTATCTTTGATTTTTCTTACACAAATGGTTAAAATTCTTGAATCGGTTTCACTCAAACCTTACAATACCTTTGGTGTTGAGGCACAGGCTAAATATTTCACTGAAATAAAAACAGTTAATGATCTGTTGGGTGTGTTGGATACGAATATCTGCAGGGATAATCCATTGTTAATACTTGGAGGTGGAAGTAATATTCTCTTTACCAGGGACTTTAAAGGGCTTGTAATCAGGATTGGCAACAAAGGCATTCAGTTGATAGAAGAAACAGATGATGTGATACTTCTTAGAGTAGCAGCAGGTGAAAATTGGGATGAATTTGTGAATTATTGTATCACCAGGAATTATTGGGGATTGGAGAACCTGATTGCCATACCTGGAAATGCCGGAACTGCGCCGGTGCAAAATATAGGTGCTTACGGGGTTGAACAGGAGAAAGCATTTATAAGCTGTGAGGCTGTTAATCTTGATACAAAAAAAGTGGAGGTGTTTACCAGGGAAAGATGTGAATTCTCATACAGGCAAAGTTTTTTAAAAAAACCTGAAAATAAAAACTTCATCATTACCTCTGTAACTTATAAGCTGAGTAAAACACCGGTTCCAGTTTTAAGTTATTCGACACTTGATAATTATTTGCAAAGGCATATGATAACCAATCCTACGATAACTGATATTGGACATGCTATCAGAACGATCAGGGAAAGTAAACTTCCTGATTACAGGATAAACGGTAATGCCGGAAGTTACTTTAAGAATCCTATTATTGATAAAGGACATTTTGATAAGCTCAGGAAAAACTATCCTGATGTGGTATCTTTTCCAGCAGGTAAAAACTACAAAATTGCTGCCGGCTGGTTAATTGAAAAGACAGGATGGAAGGGGAGGAGATTTGGAAACTGTGGTGTTCATGATCAACAGGCACTGGTGTTAATTAACTACGGTCAGGCAGGTGGAGAAGAAATACTGAGCCTGGCAGAAAAAATCAAAGAATCTGTTTTTCAACAATTTGAAATTACGTTGTCTGAGGAGGTGAGTATTTACTAATGTTGTGACAACCGGTGAATAACGTAAATGATTGACTATTCATCGGATGACCAAGGAATGCCAGGTTCACAATGCTATAGATGATTCATAAAATTTTCCAGGGCATAAGTCATCCGATGAATATTAGACACAATCAAGTTGACATAACACTAGTAGTGAATCCCTAATAAAATTAAGGATAAACTGATTCTTTGATTTATTAATTCAGTATTTTTGTTCACAGATAAATCAATATATATAAATTAATATTTCGAGGAATGGATAATAAGGAGCAGATATCATTTGTTAAGAAATGGTGGATTTCCATCAGGCCTTTTGCATTACCGGCATCAACAATGCCTGTAATCTTTGGTACGGTCCTGGCGGTTGTTTACGGAGACATAAGTTTTAATATCTGGATGTTTTTACTGGCGTTCTTCGGGATGGTTATACTGCACTCGGCAGCCAACATCTTAAGTGATATTCATGACTATGAGCGTGGGTTGGATAAAGTTGCCAATCCTGTTAGCGGAGGGATCATCAGAGGGATCGTAACAGTGAAAGAAGCTCGAAGGGCCTCGCATATATTATTTGCAATAGGCACGGTGATAGGTTTGGCACTCACCTGGCTTACTGGTATATGGTTGCTGGTCATCGGATTGGCCGGACTTGCGATTGGCTATTTCTATACCACAGGGAGCAGGCTTGCATTAAAGTATAATGCTCTTGGCGATTTTGCCGTTTTTATGGATTTTGGTTTACTGGGCGCTCTGGGGGCCTGGTATGTACAAACCGGAAGCCTGTCATGGATCCCCGTACTGTGGGCTGTTCCCATGGCTACGCTGGTTATTGCTATCTTACATGCCAACAACTGGCGTGATATCAGGTCAGATAAAGCCGGGAAAATCATTACTGTTGCCTCACTGCTTGGTGATAAAAAATCATTGAGGTATTATGCTGTTTTGATTTACGGGCCTTTCTTTATGGTGTTGGGGCTGATATTGGTACCATATTTTCTTATGCCTGATGTAACAGCCATGCCCTTCACCTTTTTGATTACTATACTTGCACTGCCGCTGGCTATTAATTTATGGCGTAAAGCCTTGAACCGTAAACAACCCAAAAACCCTATGGATTTTATCGCCCTGGATGGTGGAACAGCAAAACTTAATTTGCTGTTCGGGCTGCTTTGCACCGTTGCATTGTTACTGGATGTACTCATTAGATATATAGCATGAATGCGGTTAATAAAACAATTGGAACTGTTGATAATAACAAACAGTTAATCTTATTTACAACACTTTCAGTGGCGCTTTTTGTGCCACTGTTTATTTTCAGAAGTATCGGACCTCTCGATTTCTGGTGGTGGATGAGTGGTAATCTTATTGTTTTACTACTGCTAATATTTATCACTGATAAATCATACGCCGGTAATTTAAAGAATGACTTAAGGAAGAAAGTACCCTGGAAAATAATATTCGGCTTGCTTTCTGCACTTATCCTTTACGTAATCTTCTATTTCGGGAATATCATCATCCGCCAGCTTTTTGAGTTTGCCGAAAAAGGCATCAATAATGTTTATGGCTTTAAAGGTTCTGCAGATGATGTTCGTATTGTTTTGTTGATGCTTGTAGTTATCGGCCCCGGGGAGGAGTTATTCTGGAGGGGATTTATCCAGGAAAAATATGAACGCCGGTTCGGATACCTGAAAGGATATTACCTGGCCACCGGTTTATATACACTGGTTCATGTAGCCACCGGCAATGTTGTGCTCATAATTGCCGCCCTGGTTTGTGGATTGTTCTGGGGCTGGTTGTATATGAAATACCGATCGATGCTGCTTAATATTGTGAGCCATACTGTATGGGATATTGTGGTGTTTATTGTTTTACCTTTTACTGTGTAGTATTTGCCTCATAATTCCCCTCATTGTTTGTGGAAACACCAAATAGCAAATCCCAAATAACAAAATAATTCCAGATTTCAATATCCAAATGTTTAAAACAATTTGGTAATTTCGAATTTTAATAATTGTAATTTATTTGATATTTGGTGCTTGATTTTTGTTATTTCAAGATATTGATTTCACCTTTATCAAGATTGTTTTGAATCTCATATAATTCTCCTTATCTTTGTTATAACTCAATTTGCAAATTGTGGATAATAAGTATTTCTTCTTTCTCCGGCGTAATCTGGAGGCTATCATCTGGATCACTGCACTAATCCTGCTTGCAATTAACAATCCGGCAGAACATCATTACAGCCTGTGTCCATTACACAATCTTGGCTGGAACTTTTGCCCGGGCTGCGGATTGGGAACATCCATCTCCTGGTTTTTCAGGGGAGAGATCATACTATCCTTTAAATGCCATCCTCTTGGGATTTTCGCAGTTTTAATTCTTGTTTTCAGAAGTATTCAGGTGATCAGGAATTCAACAAGATTATATCGTTTTTACAACAAACAGTTCAACGATTCAACGATTAAACAATTCAAAAAGAAATTCAATAATTCAATTATTCAATAATTCAAAAAATTATAAACATGGCAAACATCTTACAATACATGCCTGAACTTCAGGGACCGGAATTGTCCTATATTCAGCAGCTGACAAAAGATTATGATGAGAATCAGTTGTTAAACTTTGCAAACATATACAGGAGCAGAAGGAAAGATCCCAACCTGATCCTGCTGACCACTATTCTGGGATTTGTGGTTGTGGCAGGTATCCAGCGTTTTATCGTAGGCCAGATCGGAATGGGAATCCTTTACCTTTTTACTGCCGGGCTGTGCTTTATCGGCACCATCGTCGATCTGATCAATTACCAGGATATCGCATTTACCTATAACCAGCAAGCAGCCAATGAGGCGAGTATGATGATGAAGAATATGTAATTAATTTATTGATCTGCTATATTTCGGAGAAGAAAATAGAACACAGATTATTATGTTATGATGATTTACATAAATCAAATCATACCTATCATAAGTTGATGCTCTCAGTTTAGCCTAAATATTTTAGTGGCTTTGTGGCATTATAGCCATTTTTAATCTTGCCACCAGGATCCTATGAGACAAAGAAATCACTAAGAATGAATATTTGATTACAGATATTCCATAATTCACTATAGGCTTCACATGATTTGTAATTAGTAAATAAAAGATGGAAAAAATTAATTCTGTCCCTGACGGGATCCAGAATATTTTTATTTCCAATCTTCTACCAATATGCCGCCCCTGAAGGGGATACTGTCTGCGAATATCCGGAATGATGTGATTTGCGGTTCACCTGATAATTTAATTCACCGGATGACTATCTTTCAAAAAGTCAGATTCAGTATCAATTAACCATCCCCTTATCAAAAACTTCCTCACCAGCATTTTCTGGATCCGCTTATAAGTGTTTCCTGGGATCTTATCTATGGAGACAATATGTTTGGGATAACTAATCATGATTTTGAAATATAATAGCTATCTTTTACTTTTGTGATAAGACGTAGGTTAAAATAAAACAAGTTAATAAGTAAGGTGTCTGTAGTAATTTGATTCCTTTAATATGGTAAAATCTACTCATGCATTTTATTCTATAAGCAAATAACTTATGCAAATCGATATAGTAGCCGACAACCGTGAAATACACTCTGGGATTCCCGAATCACTCGCAAAGCAGAATGCAAATGTTAAAATGGTACAGCTTTATGCGGGGGATTACATGATTAATGATGAAATTGTGATTGAGAGAAAAACTAACGAGGACTTTGTGCAATCCATTATAGATGGCCGTTTGATGAAACAATGTGCCGTTATGAGAAAAACAACAAAGATTCCATTAATTATTGTAGAGAAGAATCCTTTTGAAACCAGGCATAAAATCAGCCGAGAATCCATTAAAGGAGCATTATTGGCGGTGAGTTTGTCATGGCAAATCCCTGTTATAAGATCTTCCGGTAAAGAAGATACAGTACGGTTGATGCTAATGGCCGCCGGGCAGCAAATCAATCCACCCAGTTTTATTCATAGGAAAGGGGGCAAACCAAAAAATATGCAAAATCACCAGCATTTTTTCATCCAGGGTCTCCCTGGTGTTGGCTCTTCTCTGGCCCATCGACTACTCGCCCGCTTCGGAAGTATTGATAAGATAGTCAGGGCCAATGTAAAATCGCTGATGAAGGTAGAGGGTATTGGAGCAGGAAAAGCAGAAATGATATTCTTGTTTCTAAGGGAGGTATAAATCCACATATGTTAAGCTATTTAATGTTGTCGTAAGCCTTGTCCGCCAATTCATTTATTGCTTCTCCCTTAGTCCCGTTAGGGATATATATCGATAAAACAAGGAATAACAATTGCTTCCCAGTCCCGTCAGGGACGACATATACTTTTAAAATTGAAAATCAGAAATTTTGAAATTTAATTCCGTCCCTAACGGGACTTAAGATTGGTTTATACAGCATTGTGTGACTTTTTTAAGTCTTTATTTATGATTGTTATTGGGTAGGGGCAGAATGTTAATATGAGCATGATTAAATGTATTATGTGAGCTAAACAGGTATCACCACCTTCACCCTTACACTCCCAACACTTCCATTCTCATCAAACAAGTCCTCAATCCTATAATTCACTTCTGATTTTTGAAGCTTATTATAAATCCCAATAATCTGATCTATGATCTCATGCCCTTTACCTGTGGAGGAAGCTCCAAGTTCTTCAGCTTTCATTCGCCCAATACCATTGTCAGAAACCTCAATAACAAGATTCTGTTTTTCTTGTATAATCCAAACTCGGACCTCTCCTACACTATCTTTATACGCCAACCCATGCTTCACCGCATTCTCTGCAAAAGTATGAATGATCATTTTGGGAACAATTTTTTCAAGATCAACCTCAGGGTCGATTTCTATAGAATAGGTGATCCGGTTATCAAATCGTAATTGCTGCAGTTTCAGGTAATTCTCCACAAACTCAATCCCCTCCTTGAGCTTGAGCGAATAATCCTCATTCTGTTATTTAGAGGATCAAATGCAATGTATTCAGTTTCCCCATCCTTATCAATGTCAATATTAACCCGAACATTATCAGAGAAGGGGATGTTTCTGTCATGATCTAAATTTAAATCCTGTTGAATCTCGACTATCCTGCCTATGTCCTGTTCATTAAGATAAAGTTTTTGGGGTTTACCCGGTTCGGAAAAAGGTTGTAACGACCCGGTTCAATCATGTTTTTCTTTACAGAACTGCCCTTCAAATTGAATTTTTCCAGGTAGTAAATATTCGTATCTTCCCTGATATGTATAAAGTAATACAGGTAAATACTGTCATCCTCAATTTTAAAGTCTGACTGACTACTGCTATACCGGCTGTCTTTCCTGATTGGCCATGATTCGTATTCATATAATCAGCGAAAATCTTGATAATCGTGATCATCTGCGTTCTATTCTCAATCCTCTAACTTCCAACTTCCAGCTTCCCAATCATATCATCAACAACTTCAATCCCATTCCTCTCCATATATTCTTCTATCCCATCAATAATCTTAACAGATACCTGCGGATCAATAAAATTAGCCGTTCCAACCTGGATTACACTTGATCCAGCAAGGATAAATTCAATTGCATCAGTAGCATTCATTATTCCTCCCATTCCTATAACCGGTATCTTTACAGCATGATAAACCTGCCATACCATGCGAAGTGCAATCGGCTTTATCGCCGGACCCGATAAACCCCCGGTGATGGTTGATAGGATAGGCTTCCTTGTTTCAGCATCGATAGCCATTCCCAGGAAAGTATTTACTAGCGAAACCGAATCAGCACCAGCACCTTCAACGCCTTTTGCTATTTCAGTGATATCAGTAACATTGGGAGACAACTTCACGATCAATACTTTATCCCAGGCCTTTCGTACGGCCTCAGATACGGCTATAGCACTCGGGCAACTTACCCCAAAAGCCATCCCGCCTTCTTTTACATTGGGGCAGGAGATGTTTAACTCAATGGCGTTAATCCCATCAACCTCATTGAGTTTCTCGGTAACCGTGATGTAGTCTTCAATGGTTGCGCCATTAACGTTAGGGATGATCTCGGTATCGAGGTCTTTAATGCGGGGATAGATGGTGTTAATGAAATAATCTATACCCTTGTTCTGAAGACCCACTGCATTTAACATCCCTGAAGGGGTTTCGGCCATCCTGGGGTATGGATTCCCTTCACGGTTTTTCAGGGTGAGGCCTTTTACAAATATCCCGCCCAGTTTGTTCAGATCAATGAAATCGGCGAATTCCTCACCAAATCCGAAAGTTCCGGATGCTGTAGTAACAGGATTTTTAAATTCGAGGTCCTTTATTATAACTTTTAAATCTGCCATTTCAGATAGTTTGTGTTAAAGACAGGTCCTTCAGTACACACACATTTATTGCCTTCAACGGTTTCTGTTACACAGCATAAACAGGCACCAAAGCCGCATGCCATCATATTTTCGAGCGATGCTTCACAATCAATCCCTTTGTTCTTTGCAATGTGGGCAACGGCCTTCATCATTGGATAGGGTCCACAGGTGTAGATCCTGTCATAATTAAAATCACCGGAAAATACAGAATGTTGGGTAACCAATCCTTTTTCTCCGAGTGTGTCATCCTCAGTGGTTATTAATACATCCCCGAACATACTAAAAATTTCGGTGAGAAGAACATCTTCCTTTGACCTGCCACCGATGAGGAAACTCATTTTCGACATGTTTTTTTGAAGGGTTCTGGCAAGAAGGACAAATGGAGCAATTCCAGAGCCTCCACCAATGATCAGTGTATTTCTTATGCCTTCGGTACTAAATGAATTTCCCAGTGGGTATATGATGCTCACTTTCTGACCCTTGTGCAATTCCCCAAGTTTTTTGGTTCCCCTTCCGATTACCTTAATGAAGAAAGAGAGTGTTCTTGTCTCCTTGTTGAAATCAAGTATGGAAAGTGGCCTACGAAGAAAAACATCATTACTATTCGGGATTTCAAGTTCTGCAAAATTCCCGGGTCTGATCTCCGGTATCTCACTATCAGTTTCAAGCTCCAGAATATAGCTGTTGCTGTTTAACCATTTGTAATCTTTTACTTTGAAGTCCTGTATCTTTTTCATTTAAGATTTTTTAACCGAAAAGCACGCAAAGAAACGCGAATAAACAAGATTTGAAAATCCCATAATTTAAAATAACTATTATAATACATGTTATTTTACCATTATCATTAATTATGTCAATAATCTTTTAGCGTTCCTTAGCGTGCTTAGCGGTTTAGTATATTTATTGTCAAAAAAAAATCCGTCATGCGACGGACTTAAATTAATCATTTTCTTTTGTCTCAGTATCTTTTTCTTTGTCTTTTTCAATATCAGGTTTCTTTTCCCCCTCCTTTACTTCATCTACGTCCTCAGCCTCTTCTTCCTCCTCCGTAAATTCCAGCATCTCATTATCAGCAAGAATATTATACCACATGATGATCTTCTTGATATCAGATTTGTAAACCCTTTCCTGATCATAATTGGGCACGAATTCCAGGAGATAAGCTTTCAATTCATTCCCGGGGGCCTTATGGTCAATGGATGCTTTACCACCCTCTTTTTCGAATATTGCTTTGAATACATCATATAATGTCATGTCTTCATCTTCGGTGTAGATGCTTATTTCCTCAAGGGAACTGATCCGCTCATGGGCAAAGGCGGTGAAGCGCTTCCCATCAAGCAATGATTCAACAACCATACCCGTTTTGGTCTGGGCGATCATCTTATAAAGCCCCGGCTTTCCTGATATCGCCATTATCTCTTTAAGATCCATTGTGTAAAATTTATGCAAAATTAGAAAAAAAAAGAAAGCAATGGAAACTGGGTGACTAAATATGTGTTGTTCTTATCGTTGTCTGCTTTGCGTTGTCAGGTTGTCATTGTTGTCCTCGAAAGTTAAATTCTCATTAAATCTTTGACAACCCGACAACATCGACAACCCTGACAACACAAACAACATAACTCATTCATCAAACAATCTTATAATTCTTATACTCCCCAATTCTAAAACCCAATAATTTATCAAGGGAATGGAATATCCTGGACTTCGTATTGAATTTTTTCTGTGTTGGATCAAAGCTGAATTCCCAGTTCATTTTGTTGATCCTGTCTTTCATCACATCAGGATGGGTTCCGTCAAAATGTTTTAAAGCGTCAATTTCCGAATAATCAAAATCTTCAACCGGAGGTATATTTTCTTTAAGCCAGTGATCATCATGCCAGTAACTGTGGAAAGCCTTCAATTTTTCCTGTTGTTGCCGGGGAGGCTTTACCCAGCCATAATGATACATGGTTGCATTTACTGGCTTTACGCGTAATGTTTTGTTGTTTTTTCTGAAACCCTGTGCATCCCTGTATGATTTAATAGTTTTATCGTTTCTGATAATCCGGACCTCTTTTCGGTACCACCTTCTTGAATCTCCGGTATAATCATATGAACCATAAAAATGGAGGTAGTTGAAAAGTAAACCTTCAACCTCCTGATAGTTTTTCCATTTTATCATTGCATCCTGAACTGCCGGTAAATATTGCTCATGAAGTACTTCATCGCCCTGAATATAAAATGCCCAGTTAGCATCAGGATTAATGCCCCCGAATGCTTTGTCGGTCTCCAATGCTAAAACCCGCCCTCCTCTGCGCAGGGAATCGTCCCAGGTTGTTTCTAGGATCTTGATTTTATCTGATTCTATAGACCTGATCAGGTTCAGTGTATTATCTTCAGAATTACCAACGGCAACTATAAACTCATCACAGAGTGGCAATACAGAAGTTATTGATTCAACAATGGGGTAGCCAAATTTTTCCGCGTTCCTGATAAAACTGAAACCACTAACCTTCATTTATTAAACGTTAAAATTTTGTGATTCCGGTGTAATTAACTGGGGTTATGGCCTTCAGTTCTTCCTTGACTTTTGCCGGGATCTTTAGGGAATCGATAAATTGCTCCAGAACCTCGCGAGTAATATGCGTATTTTTCCGTGTTAGCTTTTTAAGTGCTTCATAAGGATCGGGGTAATGCTCACGACGCAATATTGTTTGAATAGCTTCTGAAACAACTGCCCAATTATTTTCCAGATCTTCTTGCAGTTTCGCTTTGTTAAGCAATAATTTGTCCAGTCCCTTTTGTAGCGACTTAATAGCAATAATGGTATGCCCGATAGGTACACCAATATTACGAATCACTGTAGAATCGGTAAGATCTCTTTGAAGCCTTGAAATTGGTAACTTAGCTGAGAGATGGTTGAACATGGCATTGGCAACACCCAGGTTCCCTTCCGCATTCTCAAAATCAATCGGATTGACCTTGTGGGGCATGGTTGAAGATCCAACTTCAGTACTTACAATTTTCTGCTTGAAGTATTCCATTGAGATATAGGTCCAGATATCACGGCAAAAATCAATAAGGATTGTATTAATCCTTTTCATGTTATCGAAGAGTGCTGCGAGGTTGTCATAATGTTCAATCTGGGTTGTTGCCTTTTGTCTTCCAAGTTTAAGGTGATTTTTAACAAATTCGTTTCCGAATTCTACCCAGTCAATATCAGGATATGCTGCCTTGTGGGCATTAAAGTTACCGGTAGCCCCACCGAATTTTGCAGTAAAAGGAACTGTCTTCAGTTGCTTAATCTGTTGTTTCAAACGGTCAACAAAAACATAGATCTCTTTTCCAATAGTAGTTGGAGAGGCTGGCTGTCCATGGGTTCGTGACAACATAGGCTCCTTCATCCATTCTTTCGCACGGGTTGTAAGCTTATTTAGCATTTCATCGAGCAATGGTATGATGACATCATTAAATGCCAGTTTAGTTGCATAGGGTATGGCTGTATTAGTGGCATCCTGAGAGGTCAATCCAAAATGTATAAACTCCTTATAACCTGATAGTTCAACCTTATCATATCTTTTCTTCAGATAGTATTCAACAGCTTTTACATCATGGTTTGTTATCTTCTCAATTTTTTTAACCTCTTCTGCATCCTTAAAGGTAAAATTCCTTGAAATAGATCTTAACTTGTCGTAGCATGATTTGTCAAAATCAGCAAGTTGAGGTAATGGTATTTCACAAAGGGCAATGAAATATTCTATTTCAACAAACAATCGATAATTAATAAAAGCGGCTTCGGAGAAATAATAGGACAGGTTTTGGGTGGCTTTATGGTACCTGCCATCAACCGGAGAAATTGCATTAAGTGTGGTAAGTTTCATGATATTGGATATTTGTGTCTCTCCAAATATAGAACAATCTATACCACAAAATCAAGCTTTTTTTATATCCTTTTTAAAAAGATGCCGGAACTCCCTGTTTGACAATGGTTGAGGAGGTCGAATTTGCATAAGCAGTAAAGAATCCCAGGGCGCCATTACTTATATTGCCTACCACATTTGCAGGAGGCCCACTGAATAGGGGATCATTATAACCGCTTTCATCCTGCACAGCCCATAAATATTTGCAATATTCTTCTGTAATGCCCGACATGATCAGGGTTACTGTGTCACCCACAACAAGTTTCTGATCTTCCCGCTCCTGGAATAACCAGCCCACACCTATCCCATTTGTAAAACTCCCGCTGAAAAGGATATCATCACTTACAACAACCTCATCAATGGTATCTGTAACAAGAATCCCATTTCTGGCAATATTAAACATATAAAAGTCAACTGTTGGAGGTTCCCATGCCCAGAGCCTGATCTCCCAGTATTCAAAACCCCAGCTTTCGTTAAATTCAAGGGTAATTGAATCGATGGGTGCCACAGCCTTCATTTTTGAGGTAGCAGTATAGTCAGTATGCTTATTAATTTCTTCACTGAGCGTAATATCAAGTGTATATGTTTTTCCAATAATCCCATAATAATCTGACGAAGTAACATAGACGCCATCTTCTGCTTCGTCCAGTTGAATTGTTGTATCCCCATCACTCAGGCTTACCATTGCTCCGCTAACCCGGGGGGCCTCTTCTGAATAGTAATAACTTGTTGTTGTGGTCAGGGTAATGGAATGCTGCATGGTGTCAGCGGTTATCTGTCCTTCAACAACCAGGCGGGTATAAGTTTCATCAAGGTCAATATCAATTCTTTTTGTGCATGAAGATATTGCAAGGGCGATAATCAATATGATCAATAAGTTTTTCATTTTTTTCTTTTTTATCTGAATCGGAAATTATAGGTAACTGATGGTATGATCCCGAATAGATATGTCATCTCTGCATAGGTTTCATTGGTGTTATTGCCATTGACATCCGTTTCCTGTTCGAAATTGATTACCCATGCATTTTTACGTGCATAAGCATTGTAAACTGAAATATTCCATTCGCCAAACCATTTCTTGCCCGGTTTATCTTTTCCCCTGAGGGTAAAAGAAAGATCAAGGCGGTGATAGTCAGGAAGTCTGTAGGAGTTTCTGTCTGAATAAACCGGTGTAATTACATTACCATAAACAAACCTTCCTGTAGGAAAGGTTACAGGTGATCCTGTCATATATACCCAGGTTGCACCAAATGAAACCCTTTTGCTAAGGTCATAATTCAACACAACAGAGATATCATTCGGTCTGTCGTAAGGTGAAGGATATTTATTTCCATTATTGATTTCTTCAATCTCTCTCCACGAACGTGACCAGGTATAACTCACCCAACCTGACAACCTGTTCATATTTAAGTTAACCATGACCTCCACACCATACGACCATGCATTGCCAAATCGTAATTCCCCTTCGATCTCCTTGTTGAGCAATAGTTCAGCGTGGTCTTTAAAATCAATGGCATTCCTGTTAACTTTATAATATCCTTCAACAGATGTTTCGATAGTATTATCCAGGAAATTTCTGAAATATCCCAGCGCAGCCAGGTCTCCAATCTGTGGCTTAACATTCGGACTGGAGGGAATCCAGACATCCAGAGGTGTACCGGCAGTTGAATTTGTAGCCAGGTGTACATACTGGTTTGTCCTTGAATAACTTGCTTTTACCGAACTCTTATCGGTAAGGACATAAGTTATACCCAAACGTGGTTCGAGGCCTGAATATGTATTAAAGAATTCCCCACCTGGATAAACTGTAGAATCGATTTTTAAATAATCCTGATCGAATTGATAAATGGTACCCTTTCCTATGTTGTTAAAGATAGAGAATCTCAATCCATACTTCAGAATCAGCCTTGCACCGATTTTATGTTCATTGCTGGCATAAATAGCTGATTCGAGTGCATAGTTTTTCGGTACGGTATATTCGGTAAAGAAACTTTCTTCTCCAAGACCCCTGGCTGAGCCCGGATCAAAGTTGTGAAAAATGGAAGATACCCCGAATCTTATTGAATAATCAGCATTTGGGAAATAATGAAAATCGGCCCTTACGCTATAATCCAATAGGTCAGAGTCCCAGGAGAATGATTCAGGTTCCCCTTCCGGGACACCGAGGTGATAATCAAAACGGCTTCGCAGGAATGTAAAATTTGAAAACAATTGTTTGGAAAACAAATGATTCCAGCGAATAGTTTCGGTTTCATTGCCCCAGCCCATCTTAAAATCCTCACTTTTGAAAATATCTTTTCCATGGTAAAAGGAAGCATATACACGGTTGTTTTCATTGATCTCCCAGTTCACTTTAGCATTCAAATCGTAGAAATATAATTTATTGTTCTTTATATCTTCATCTTTTGAAAATGCTAAAAACAAATCTGCATACGTTCTTCTGCCTGAAACAATAAACGATGCTTTATCTTTTACAATGGGGGCTTCAAGGGTAAGCCTGCTTGAAATTGTACCTATTCCGCCTGTAGCCGCGAAGTGCTTGAGATTGCCATCTTTCATTCTTACATCCAGTAGCGATGACAATCTGCCACCATAAGCCGCCGGAATGTCACCTTTATAAAGCTTTACATCTTTTAATGCATCATTGTTAAAAACCGAGAAAAATCCCATCAGGTGTGAGGGGTTGTAAACCGTTGCTTCATCCAGGAGGATCAGGTTCTGATCAGGATTTCCTCCTCGTACACTGAATCCGGATGTTCCTTCTGCAGTTGTTTGAACTCCGGGTAATAACTGAATAGCCTTGATAACATCAACTTCACCCATCAGTGCCGGGATCTTTTTGATGGTTTTGGTATCCATCTTCTGAACACTCATTTCAGCTTTCTTTACATTATCATCCATTGCCTGCCCGACAATGATTACTTCGTCAAGAAGTTCTTGCCTTGGTTCAAGTTCAATGTTAATGGTGAAGTTCCGATCCAGGTTGATTTCCTTTTCAATCGTTTCAAAACCAACATAGGAGTATGTTATATGATATTCTCCCGGGGGTATGCTTATAGAATAGAAGCCATATGCATTGGTAACCGTTCCTCCACCGATTTCTGTTATGTAAATTGTTGCACCGATAAGGTCTTCTCCGGTATTCTGGTCTTTGATATGCCCGCTGATGGTAAATTTAACACCAGCATCATCACCCTCACCATCAGGAGGTATTGCATGAACGGCCGGCCAAAACATCAGGAACAGGAATAAAAGGGAATATATTGATTTCATTAAAATTGGTTTTAATACGTTGGTTATAAGATCAGTATTCGAATCTTAAATAAATATTTTGTCCAAAGGGGATTTTAATTTTATTTTTATTGACAAAATAAGTTGCTAATGGTCGCAAAGCGAAGTTAATATTTGTTAAAAACCCTTTTTTCCCTGATAAACGGGGAAATGACTCCGGACAATGCATAATTAACTCAATAAGTTAGTGAAATTAACGGTAAATAAGTTTATAAATTACTTGGGCACGATATATGATCACAAGATTTAATAAATAATTAATTTACCTTAGTAATTATGAGTTCTGAAAAAAAGGAATTGATAAGTAGTCTGGTCTTTCCATTTTTATTTATACTTTTTTTGTGGCTGGTGAAGATCGTTGAAGTTGCCTTTGATATAAGTTTTGTACAGGCCGGATTATTTCCTTTATCCTATAAAGGGCTTATTGGGATTGTAACAGCTCCTTTGATCCATGCTGATTTTTCACACCTTATTGCCAATACGACTTCCCTTTTTGTGCTAGGATTCTTACTTTTTAGTTTTTATAGAAAGATTGCCTTTCGGGTGTTATTTCTGATCTGGATATTTACAGGTGTATGGGTTTGGTTTCTGGGCCGGGAGTCATATCATATTGGCGCCAGCGGGCTTGTTTACGGAATTGCATCCTTTCTTTTTGTCAGCGGGATCATCAGGCGCAATCCAAGGTTAATGGTCGTAACCCTCGTTATTGCCTTTCTGTACGGGAGTATGGTATGGGGTGTCTTTCCTGAGTTCTTTCCTGATAAACCCATTTCATGGGAATCGCATTTAATGGGTATGGTGGCCGGATTAATCCTCGCTATCTTTTACAGAAAACAGGGCCCCCAGAAAAAACGATATTCCTGGGAGTTTGAAGACGAGGATGATGATGAAGATGATCCGAATGCCTACTGGAAAATGGATGAGAGGCATTTTCGGCGAAATTGATTGTCAATTTTTATTATTTTTGTGAATCATTATTTCACTACAAAATGAGAACATTAATTATAACAATTTTGTTTCTTATTTTTTCTGCATCAGATAGTAAAACCCAGGTTTTAATATTATCCGGGAATATTGGTTTATCAAAGTCTATTGTTGAATATTCACCATCAATTAAGGATATATTTCAGGATTACAACGATATTGGATGGAAAGGTAACTTTGAAATCGGACTTGAATATTCACCCTGTAAAACACTCTTGTCCATTCGAACCGGCCTGGGATTTTTACAATCGGGAAACAGATCAATTGATTTATATTACCTGCGCCTACCTTTAATACTACAACTGAACTTAGGTCGTAAATTTAAATTTTCATTAGGAGGTGGTATATACAATGGATTTCTCCTGAGTTATAATATAAAAAATGAATACTCAAGATTTGAGAATTCAAAAAGTAATTATGATTTTGGTTTTTTAATGAATATCGGATTCAAGTATTATTTCCATAAACAATACGGGCTGTCTTTAGATTATCAAAATAGTTTCGGGATGAAAACAATTTATGTCGGCACATTAGGAAAGTATCCGGCTGATTATCAGTCAAGATCTACTGGATTTACGATTGGATTTATTTATATCTTAAAATAGAATTACCCTGCAGTTGAATTACTCCTTTATATTTCGATATATTTCCTCTTATTTCCATGTATCTAATTTCCACACAGGGATGCTATCCCCTCCTGCATTACGGATGTTATCTCATTATCATATTTCCATATAATTATGCAGACAACACACTTACAATAAAAAATTTTCTAAAATTTTTTTATCTTGTAACATTCCTGAAATTCTCAGGTAATCATTATTGAAAGCAACACAAATGCCAGTGATCGGAAAAACAGATGAAGATTTAATGAAGGTTGTTAAGCAGGGTGACCTGGACGCACTGGTACCGTTATTTGACAAATATAATATACGCCTGTTTAATTTCTTTCTGCGATTGACCCACAACAGGGAAACGGCTGAAGACCTGACACAGAATGTATTCAGCAGGATAATCAGTTACAGGCATACTTACAAGGAAGAATATAAATTTAAAACCTGGATATACCAGATGGCAAGAAACGTTCACATAGACAATTACCAGAAAAACAGGCTTGATTATTCAGCAGATAAAGATGTGGAACGCCTGGGTGAAAAAGCCGGGGATGCACAGGCTGAATTTGACCGGGAACAACGTCATAAAATTTTACATGATGCCTTACAGGTATTACCTGATGAAGACAGGGAGATTATTGAACTGAGCAGGTTCCAGGATCTGCAGTATAACGAGATCGCAAGGATAACCGGAAATTCAGAGGGTGCTGTCAGGGTGAAGATACATCGGGCCATTAAAAAACTAAGGGAAATTTACTTTCAAATCGCTTAACAATTATATCATGGAATGCAGGAAGATACAGTCACTTTTGATAGATTTTGCGGATAAGAAGCTGGATAAGGAAAATACAGAACTTGTACAGCAACATCTGACAGCTTGTAAACAATGCAGGCAGGAGATGGAGGAATTACTTGAAATTTTCGAATTGATGGATAAGACACCTGAAGAAAAACCAGGCGAGTACCTAAGAGCTAACTTTATGTCGAAGTTGCAAGAAGAGAAAGAATCAATATCCAAAACAGGCAGCAAGAAGCCCATAGGAAAATTTCTTTTTCTTTCGGGAAATGAAGGTAAATCATATTTAATTGGTCGTATTGCTGCCGGTATTGCCATTTTGGTTACAGGTGTGTTGTTTGGTTTATTGATCAATATGAGCAATTCAAATTCTGAGCTTTCAGAACTTAAGGACCAGGTAGGTGAAATGAAACAAATGATGCTGCTTGTGCAGTTACAGGAAGATTCACCAAGTCATAGAATACAGGCAGTAAATTATATACAGGAACAAATTACAGAACCAGATCCGAGGTTTATCGATGCCCTGATTAAAACCATTGGGAAAGATGAAAATCCCAATGTCAGAATGACGGCAGTGAGTGCAATGAAAACTTATGGACAGGAAGCCTATGTGAGGGAGTTTCTTATAAATACACTTGAAAAAGAATCCGATCCGCTGATGCAAATTACCCTGATCAATGTTCTGGTTGAATTGCAGGAAACGGGTGCCGTTGATCAGTTCAGAAAGATCATGATTGACGACAGGTCAATGGATGTTGTTAAGGCGCAGGCCAAGCGGGGAGTGGATGTTTTAATTTAGTGAGTCGTGTATAGTGAACAGTGAATAGTGAATAGTGAACAGTGAAAATACAATAAAAAATAAACAATAAACAATTGCAATAGCCGCGGTTCAGGATAAAACAGGTGTTTAAGCCGGCACGATGACACCTGGTATTAAAGAATAACAAATGTTGAACCAAAATTTTAAATAAAAATGAAAACAACAATTAAATTAAGTCTTGCAGTATTAGCGGGGTTTCTTATCGCATCAGGAACAGTAGCCCAGGAATTCAAGAAAGCCGTAAAGTCAGGAGCCACTTTGAAACTGGAAAGAATGGTGGAGGATATCAATATTCAGGGGCATAATGGGAATGACCTGATCGTTAAAACCAATGATTATTCCAAGCCACCTGAAAGGGCTGATGGCCTGAAATCTTTATACAACACTCTGGAGGATAACACAGGGATTGGCTTGGTATTTATAGAAAACGGGAACAATATCATGCTCGAGCCTGCCAATAAACAGGCAGCAGATGCTGTATATACCATTATGGTTCCGAACAGCATTGCACTTCATGTTAATTATCAGCATCATATGGCTAAGGATGTATCCATTAAGGATTTCTCGGGTGAGATTGCCGTTTCAACCCTGAATGGTGATATCAACCTGGAGAATATTTCCGGACCGGTTTCAATCTATGCAATAAATGGGGATGCAGAAATTGTATTCACAAAACTGAGCCAGGATGCTCCCACAACGATTGAGTGTATTAATGGTGATGTGGATGTTACTTTACCTGGAAACACAGCTGCTGATATTACACTTGGAACAATACACGGCGAAGCCTTCACCAATTTCGATATCAAATTCGAGGATGATAAAAAAGGCATAAGGCAGGTTGGTGGAAGTTCCTATGAAGGAACTATAAATGGTGGTGGTGTTGATCTAAAACTCAGCTCAATAAACAGCAATGTTTACCTGAGAAAAAAATAATCGGGCTTCATATCCCTGAAGGTGCATGTTAATCATTGAATGCATGCACCTTCATAATCATACGGTTTATTAATTAGTCTAAAAATCGATCAATAATGAAAACAATCATACATGTATTGACAGTCATCCTTGTGTCTTTATTTCTTGGTGATTCGCCCCGGATAGTTGAAGACCGGATTAGTGTCTCAAAAGGGGAAACAGTGGATCTTGATTTTGATTTCGCCGATGAGATCAATATAAAGACCTGGAACAAGGATGAAGTATTTGTAAAAGTTAGTGTGAATATCAACGATAATGAGGACAATGATGCATTTGAACTGCTATCAGGAAAATCAGGATCAGGTGTGAAAATAACCTCAGAAATTAAAAATATGGAAGATCTGCATAAAGAAAGCTATACTATTAAGAAAGATGAAGACGGTGATTATTATATCAATAATTGCAACCTGAGTCTGGAACTGTTTTTTGAGGTATTTATTCCGGAAGATGTTAAACTGAATATCCACACCATCAGTGGCGATATTATTATTACCGGATTCGAAAACGAGATGCACATTAACACAATCAGTGGTTTTATTGACTTGAGTCTTAATGCCAGAAAAAAAGCTGAAATTGAAATGAGCACCATTTCCGGAGAAGCATTTACCAATTTAGACCTTAAATTTCCGGAATACGAATCGGGGATGCATCATGTATGCGGCCAGGTAATTGATGCCACACTTAACGGTGGAGGAACTGCAATTAATCTGGAAACGATCAGCGGGAATATTTATCTGAGAAAAGCAAATTAGGTAAGGCATAAAGAAAGAAGTATAAGCAGTGAAATTCCAATTTTCAAATAAGTCCTTGTACTCAAATTTCAAACGCAAAACATTTGCCAGTCGACTTTTTTGGTCATTTGGTCATTGAATACCGGAATTTATTTGTTATTTGGTGCTTGTTTTTTGTAGATTCTGTTAATCTGATTCTTGTTACAGTTTTATTTATAAACAGTCCTTTAATTAATTTAGCATTATGTGGAAAAATTATTTAATCATAGCTTTTCGCAACCTGCTCAGACAAAAGGGATACTCCATCATAAATATTCTCGGACTGGCAATCGGGATGGCCTGCTCTATTCTTATTTTGTTGTGGGTATTGCATGAGTTAAGTTATGATAGGTTTAATGAGAAGTCGGACAGGATATACCGTCTGGTGCAAACACAATATTATTCCACCGGGCCACTTACCACTACCTGTATGCCCGGTATAATAGCAACCGATATTAAGGCTGACATACCAGAGGTTGTTAATTCATTTATGTTTTACACCATGCCGGCAAATGTAAGTTGCGGAGAGAAGGTATTTTCTGAGAGAGTTTATCTTGCAGATCCTGAATGTTTCCAGGTTTTCGATTTTAAGTTTATTGAAGGGGATCCGGAGCATATTTTCGATGAGGTGACATCAGTGATCTTAACTGAAGAAGCAGCCCTAAAATATTTTGGGGAAGAGGATCCGATAGGAAAGATACTTAAACTTAACCAGGAGGAACAATTTAAAGTTACAGGAATAATTGAAGAACCGCCAACCAATTCATCATTAAGGTTCGATATCTGTATTCCTTTCAGATTCCTTGAGAAGAGGGGTAGGGATCTTGACAGATATGGCTGGAACACCTATTACTGTTATGTTGAGTTGCATCCTGAGGCCGATTTCAAGATAGTCAATGAAAAGATAAAGGATTTTATGCTCATTAAAAATCCTCCGGAAGAAGGTGAAGCCGAAGATGTGATAGACCTTTTTATGTGGCCCCTTGAAAAAATGCACCTCTATTCGGTCAGGGGAGGAGGGGATATTCAATATGTATATATTTTCTCAGCCATAGCCATATTTATTCTCATCATTGCCTGTGTTAATTTTATGAATCTGGCGACAGCCCGTTCGGTAAGGCGAAGCCGTGAAATTGGATTACGAAAAACCGTAGGTGCATTAAGAGGACAAATCGTCAAACAATTCCTTGGGGAGTCGTTACTGCTGTCGTTTTTTTCATTAATTATTGCCGTTATATTGGTGTATCTATTAATAGAACCATTTAATAATCTTGCTGAAAAAGAACTTGTTTTTAATCTGTTGAATGTTTGGACAATTGCGGGATTATTATTGATTATCTTATTTGTAGGTGTGCTTGCTGGCATCTATCCTGCATTTTTCATGTCTTCATTCAGGCCGGTAAAAGTCCTTAAAGAATTTTCAAATACCAGCAAACGGAGCGCTAACTTCAGAAAGGTGCTTGTTGTTTTTCAGTTTACCCTTTCGATCATACTGATCATTTGCACCATTATCGTTTTTAAACAATTAAATTTTCTGCAAGATAAAAAGACGGGCATTGAAAAAGAAAATGTACTCTATGTTTACCTGCACGGTAATCTGGGTGAGAAGTTTGATGATCTGAAAACAAATCTTTTGCAAAGCCCATATATTCAAACGGTAAGCAGGGGAGGCGAACTGCCTTACTGGATCGGAAGCAACAGCGGAGGATTTAACTGGGAAGGCAGGGAGAGTGACGATGAAATTTTGATAGGTTTTTCTTTCGTTGATTACGATTATGCAAAAACCTTTCAGATGAAAATGGCAGACGGAAGGTTTTTTAGCGAGGAATTTGTAACAGACTCAGCCGGGGTTGTACTTAATGAGAAGGCAGTTGAGTTAATGGGTATGGTAGATCCGGTTGGAAAATGGCTGGAATGGGGTGACAGGTATAGAATTATAGGTGTGATGAAAGATTTTCACTTTCAGCCTCTTACACGGGAAATAGAGCCTCTTTCAATTTGGCTGTCCCCACAATACTGTAGAAGTGCATTTATCAGGATCGACGAAAACAATACCGATGAAGCAATTGATTATGTGGAGGATGTTTGGACCAGGCTGGCATCCGGTTTCCCCTTTGAATACCGGTTCATTGATGCCATGTATGACCAGATGTACCGGGAGGAAAAAAAACTGGGTGAGATCTTTCAGTATTTCGCATTACTGGCAATTTTTATTTCATGCCTCGGACTTTTTGGCCTGGCAGCTTTTATGGCAGAACAGAGAACAAAAGAGATCGGGATCAGAAAAGCGATGGGGGCCTCGGTTATGAAAATACTTGTATTGATGACAAGGAATTTCCTCCGCTGGGTGATCATTGCCAATATCGTAGCCTGGCCGATCGCATGGTACCTGATGAAACAATGGCTTGATGAATATGCCTATCATACGAAGATCACCTACTGGATATTCCTTGCTGCGATTGGCCTGTCAGTGGTCATTGCGCTATTAACGGTTGTGTTCCAGGCACTGGTTGCTGCAAATAAAAATCCGGCGAATACATTAAAATACGAATAGAAGAGGTGTAAAGTCTATTTAGATATAGATCATTATTTTTGGGTTTGCAGGGCATCATTTGGTTGGTGCCCTGTTTTGTTTCGTCCCTACGGGACTTTGCTGGTTTTGAAATCCCACGTTTTACCGATATCAGATCCCTAGCGGGACCATTCCGTTCTATATTAAACAAGTATTCTTTTCATGAAATAATTTGTTTCATTTCAAATATATCCCGTTAGGGATATGATATTGCTAGACTGTGAGGAGGCAATATGAAAAAATCCCGTAGGGACGAAATATTGGTGATAAGATTTCGGGAAAGGGTTAATCAGTATTGAAGCAAAGAAACATAAATAAAAGGATTAGGAATGATGAGAAATTTCTCATTATGACTACGCATCTAAGAGTCATAGATATAAAGATATGGAAAATTATTGGCGAACAGTAGATTCTTGCTTAAGTACAAACCTGTCAAATAGAAACAATAGTAATGTAGTCCCCAATCCAATTCCCGTCACTACCATCCAGAAGTTATAGGGATGATAATTTGTCCATAGGAAATCGGTAAGCTGTTGTGGTGTCATACCCAATAGCTCAGCTACTTTATTGATGTAATCGTTTTGTGTGAAGGTGTCTGATATCTCCTGGATTTGCAATCCTCTTGCAGCAACTTCTTCTTTTAACAGGGTAACTTTATCAGATATCCTGCCATAAACATTACCTGAGATAATACCAGCAAGAAAATTGCCCCCTGCAAGAGGCAAATAATAACACCCCATATAAAGGGCTGTTTTGTCTTTTGGTGCGATCTTGCCAATGTATTCCATAATTCTTGGAGAGCTTGCCATTTCACCGATACCGAAAATCAGGATGGAGAGGAAAAGGTAGGCACCATTCTGTGTAATGTACCATAAACCTATTCCGATGGAACTAATCAGGAATCCTGTAATGATAGTATTGATTGGTCTGTACTTCATGATCAGGGTTGAGATCAACACCTGGAAGAATACAATATACAACGCATCAACATTGGCGATCATCTCAGGATTGATGGTCTTTTCTGAAGTACCTACTGACTCTGCCAGCCAGGGCCATACTGAGTGTACAGCATTATAGATGATATTGGTATTAATCCATTGATCAATAAAAACTGTAAGTGAAAAGAATAGCTGCATATACATGGTCCAGAAACCAACAATGATAAGCAGGAAGATCAGGAACTTCCAATCGCTCAATGCTGTCAGAATATTTTTACCAATAGTGGCCATGGTATCACTGAAGGGTTCTTTCTTAATTTCCCGTTCAGGTTCTTTGTAAAATACCAGAACCAGGATCATATTCAGTGCAATAGCTGTCGCGGCAATGATGAATGGAAATTTCCAGCTCACTTCCCGGTACACAGAAGCAAATACAGGGCCAATAAACGCACCCACATTAACGATCATATAAAATATTCCAAAGCCTAATGAGGCGGTTTCTTTGGTTGTTGTTTTGGCAATGGTGGCAGATATGACAGGCTTAAATAAACCTGCTCCGATGGCAACATACAGGAAAGTCATAAAAATAGAAGTGTACCCGGTTACAAAGCCACTCATAAGATACCCCGTCGAAAGTATGGCATAACTGATGATCAGTATCTTCTTATACCCGAACCTGTCAGCAATGGCCCCGGTAAATAACGGGAGAAAATAAAGGACAAACGAAATGGTGCCCATCAGCATCCCTTTTTGTGACTGGGTGAATCCCAGCATGCCTTCGTCCTGCGATCCTGTTAAATATATGGCGAGTACCATGAATACACCATACCATGCCCATCGTTCAAATAGTTCCATGGTGTTAGCAACCCAGAAAGTCTTTGGGAATTTCCTTATTGTCCCTGTGAGTCTATTCATATGTTCGGCTTTTGGAGGCTGCTAAGATATTAAAATTTGAACTTAACCATCATCAACAACTAGCCTAGTTGTTTTCATATAAACGGGAATCGGATTGCAGAAAAAAGTGTTTTAATATACGAACACCCGTCAAGGATTGACGAACTGCTTACTCTTTCTTGCTAAATACTATCTGGCGTTGTTCTGCTTTAACAATATTATTAAAGAAATCGACAAGCTTACTATAACTATCTGATGGAAGATCGAATTCATTCAATATTAGTTGCCGGGTATAAACCAAGGTGTCATGTGTATCATTGAATCGGCAATTAGCATCAAAGGAACCAAATTCAGAATTGATGCTAACAGGAAAGCTGTCATTATGATTTAAAACATAGTCAGATGGAAGGATAAAAACCAGACTATCAACTTGCATATCGGATTTATTATTGAAAACCCTGAACTGACGTTTTCTGTCTCTTTGAGAGATTTTCTTCGTCTTATTGAGAAAGCATGGTTTGAGGAATACATAACTACCGGTTGTGGGTATCAGCCGGTTAGCTTTTAATTCGTAGTTAACAAATATCTTATCCAGATCGGGATCAGGTTTTAAAAACTCCAATACCTCAAGGTTAAAGGAAGGGATTTCATGTGAATCATGAAACCATTCCTGTATCCTGTTTTCATCATCTTCAAAATAAACATGAGCAGGCATAAAATATTCATATCCTGAATAAGTATCCGAACCAAAAACAGTTACATTTCCCCCGTTATCAAGATAGATTATCGCCTTGCTAATTTTGCAATTATCTGTTGGTAGGGGTGTGGGTGTATTTATTAGACTACATGAGTCAGGATCAATCAATAGTCCTTTTTTATTTGAGGTGAATGATCCAAGGTATCCATAGGGTATTATCTGAGAGGTGCATTCAAGCCATACAGTATCTTTTTCTAATGGAACAAATAAGATTACATGATTAAACTGGTTGCTAACAAAGTCATCCAGAATGGTTCCCGAGTGTTGACCAGCTCTTACAAGTACCGGATATGATTCTATCCCAATCGATCTCAGCAAAGCCTTCATGTAATTAGTGAGGGCTTTACAGTCGCCATATTTATGCTCATGCACGAATTCTGCTTCCAGCGATTGCCAGCCACCTATACCTAGTTGTATACTTACATATCGGGTTGTCTCCTGAAGATATCTGTATAATATCTTAATCTTCTCCCTGGTATCATCATCAATATTGACAAGTTGTTTTATCTCTGCCTGTGATTGAAGTGACAGACTGTCGCGTCCTTCATTTAGTGTAAGATAGAATTGACCAAGATTATTCCAGGAATTCATTGAACCAGTATAACCATCAATTTCAAATTCTTCAGGTGAAGTAAAGATGGCTGGAATTATATCTCGAAATGGTGGTGTATTTGTCTCGTCTTTATATGCCGGTATTTGTCCGATATGCCACCAATGGATATACTTGTTTCCCTCGTTTTTTACTACATAAGCTATGTTTTCTAGGTTCTGTGTAGTATAATGTATTTTAAAACTTTTTGGTGTGATGATCTTATAGTTACATTTTTCAAGGGAAACATTTTCTTCCCAGAGTCCAAAGCATGATGGGTAATTTAATAGGCCATTATACTCTATGATTATTTCAAATTCAACAGTGTAAGGATAATCGGAGTGTGAAATCCCCAACTCTTTAAATCTGGAATCATCAATTATGGAAGTATAGAAATTATAGGAAAAGTCGAACTCTTCCTTTTTCCTGGAATCTCTTACAAAATTCCCGTTTTTATCATAGATTTTTCCTTTAAACAGTCGAACCTGACTGAATTTATCATAATAAACTTCAATTTCCCCCATACGGGTTCCTTGCCTATTTAAGATTGTTATCGCTAATGTTCGTTTATAAACTGCCTTCTTTTTATTAAAAACTTCAAATTCAATGTTATTGATTCTGATCACAGCATCGGAATTCGTGAACAGGTCTTTGGGGATTTTGGAGGCATCATATTCGGGCTTGTTACGTGATGCATATAACGAGGCCCCTGTTGAAAGTGTTAAAAGGAGACAAATAAAACAAGGAATCAGGTTTTTAAGCATATCAATAAGGACTATTCAAGTTTCGTCAATACAATTGATTCTCTCTGTTTACTGATCATGTTTTCAAATAGATTTTTTAAATGATCATATTCAATTGCAAGGTACTCAGTTTTAGAGAACTTAATTTTGCACATCAACTGGATGTTACTGCCTGCTGTTGTATATTGATAGAGAAACTCGGCACCTTTATCGGGCAGCACCAGTTTGATGCTTTCAGGCAATTTGGTTATCTCATAACCTTCTGGTACAGTAATATTTATAATATAGGTATACTCCTTGGGATAATTGAAATTTATTGGATAAATCCTTCCTTCAGTAGTGAATGGACTCTCCTGTAATGCAAAGTGAAGTAATGGTTGAATGAATATCTGGTTTTCTGATTTGTTAATAAAACTACTTGTTGTAAAACTAATGTGACTCTGCAGTTTATGATTATACTCCTCCAGATTGTCAATGTAAAATGTATCTATGCGTATATCAGTTAGCTTCTTCCTGTATTCATCATCAAGGAATTGATCTTTACCATTTATAATAATTTCCTTGCGGTTATCAAAAGC
Source organism: uncultured Bacteroidales bacterium (assembly GCA_964468645.1). Classification (GTDB taxonomy): domain Bacteria; phylum Bacteroidota; class Bacteroidia; order Bacteroidales; family JAIOZK01; genus JAIOZK01. The sequence goes on along the minus strand of CAYXUU010000021.1, from coordinate 2,676 downwards.
AAAATAGCCTTCATCTGACAGATCTATTTTAACAATAAGGTTCAGGTTTTCATCGAAATGAAGATTCCCACTGATTATCCTTTTCGTATTTATTTTATTCTTGAGAGGAATCCAGTCTAATTTATTCTTCTCAAGGATCAGCGCATCATGATTAAGGGTGTTTTTATCAAGAAGATTGTAGGGACGGTAATGATCGGTAGCATCAAGCAGAAAAATCTCGTTATCGATTTTTGTGCAATTAATCAGTTTGTCGAAATCAACCATCAAAGGACACGACATATTGATCATTCCGTTCTTCCTTGTACTGAGGATAGCAGCTTTTGAGTTCAGGCCTGCTTCACGAAGCATATTGGTGAGAACGATGTTTATTGTTGCGCTGTTACCTTGCTTATCTTTGTTTACCCTGCTGAGGGCATAAAATGAAAACTTACGGTTGATTCCATTCCATTTGTAATTGTCTTTCACATAGTTGTAAATAACAATCATTTTATCTAACGGGTCCTCCAGTTTCTCTGTTAGTTCCCTGGCTGTTTTTCTAAGTGTGACATTAAACTTTAATTTATCCCCAAGATATTTATGGTCAAGCAGGTAAGTAACCATTTGATCCCAGTCTTCAACAAAAGTGAGATTTACAATCCCAGGAAGATAAACCTGGTATAACTGAAAAAGTATTCTTGAAGTGAAATTGTTTCTGGAAGAGATCAATGGTTCTTTTTTCAATGGAGCAACGTTTTTCATAACATACACGGTTTCGTAACCTGTAAATTCATGAGTTCCGGCTCCATAACGACCTGAAATGATAAATGTATCGCTGTAAGATCTTTCATTCTTTGAATCCAGGATCTCATATCCCTTTAAAACACTGTTATACTTATAGAACTGGGGGATCCGGGTAGTGAGTTCGTTATAAACAACAGGAACATCCCACTGGAAATAAAATGTACGGAGATTATCGAAATATCTTGAGAACAGTTTATACCTATATTCAATGATACAGCCTTCACACACCTGCGGTAATGCAAAATTCCTGCTTTCCCATTCTTCACCAATTTCTTCAAAATAAATATCCTTAGATTTAAGCTTATGTGTTACAATCTTTCCGTTCTCAAGGGTATAAGTTGCACCCTTAATACCTTCAACTCGTTCAATTCTTTCCAGTCCGAAATAAGGAATTTTGACATTAGCATAGTTATATCCTGATTTATTAAGAATGAGAATTCTTATATGTATATCATATATCGCTTCCACCCTTGTTCCGAAGGTTTCATATTCAAAGTACCCTTTGTTCATTAATAAGATGGCATTGGCATTTGGGTACTGTTTTAGTAATTCAGGCGAAAAATCACTTTTTGATACTGCTCCGAATTTAGTATTTATTTCCTGTGTGAATGCTGAACATGATGCCTGCAATAAAAATATAATAAAAAGTAAAAATGTATTATTCATTCAAATACCCCCTTTATAAATTCATAGCTAAGGTATAGATGTTTTAACAATGTTTTAAAGTTGGCTTTATTAAAGTTGTTTTTTTTATTGAGTCTGGATTAATATTATCAATAATTCCATTCAATCTGACACTATCAGATTTATAAACTTCAAGTGCTTGAACATCTGAATAGTATCCACCCAGAGGACTCTGGCGCTTTATTATTCGACCGGCAACAGGATCGATAAACGCACCCACATTAACGATCATATAAAATATTCCAAATCCTAATGAGGCGGTTTCTTTGGTTGTTGTTTTGGCAATGGTGGCAGATATGACAGGCTTAAATAAACCTGCTCCGATGGCAACATACAGGAAAGTCATAAAAATAGAAGTGTACCCGGTTACAAAGCCACTCATGAGATATCCCGTCGAAAGTATGGTATTACTGATAATCAGGATCTTCTTATATCAGAACCTGTCGGCTATGGCTCCATTGAATAAAGGCAGAAAGTATAATACAAAGGATACGGTACCCATTAGCATTCCTTTCTGTGATTGGGTAAATCCAAGCATGCCTTCATCCAATCAGGTTTTAAAGCCTGCTAAGATATCATTTTTTAAACTCACACATTTACTCTTCTTTACGGAATACAATCTGGTTGTTTTCTGCTTTGGCGATTTCGTTAGTAAACAATTCCAGTTCTTTATACTTTTCAGCTGGCATGTTAAAGGAGTTAAATCTTAAATGCCTTATATAGGTTAAAGTATCATTATTTGACGAAAAAGTACAATTGGCAAAATAGTTGCCAAAATCAGAATCAATGGCAACCGGATAGTCATTTATGTTTTCGATGGAATAACCGGATGGCAAATAAAATGTTATCGTATCAATATCGAGATAAGGATAATTATTGAAAACCGGGTATTTCCTTTCTTTTTTTAAAGCAGACAATTTAGAAATTCTATCATAAAAATTAGGTTTCAGGAATATCCTTGATTTTGTGCGGGCAACAATATTTCTGATCTGCATTTCATAATCTGCGCTAATTTCCGGTATGTTTTCATCCTCACGGTGAAAGCTAATACCGGTAATGGTAGCTGAAGGGATATCCAGTGTTCCCTGCAACCATTCCTTGGTTTTATCCTGATCATTTTGTATTGCAATAAAATTTGGACGGCTAAACTGGTATCCTGTTAAGTATGTAGTGACTTCAAAAGCTGCGTTGCCCTGCTCATCAAGAAATACC
>CAYXUU010000020.1:15000-91351 GCA_964468645.1 uncultured Bacteroidales bacterium | reverse complement strand
ACCTATCGATAATCGGTGTTCGATATTCATAGCGATTGTTTTTGAACACCGAACACCGAACATCCAACACCGATTGCAGATTTAAATGGATCGTAAATCACATGTCGTTTATTACTGCTTTTATCTTCGGCTTATATATTCCTGATAAAATCACTTAAATCCTCATCAGGTTTAAGATTCAGTTTTTTCTTCAACCGGTACCTGGCACTTTTCACACTGTGTGGTGACAAGTTCAGAACAGAAGCACTTTCTTTAATATTCATATTGAGTTTTATCAATGCGCTGTGCCTGAGATCATATGTATTCATATTGGCGTTGACTTTTAGCAGGTTATTGAAGAAATCGGTATTAACCTGTTCGAAATGGATTTTAAAGACCTCCCAGTCGTTTTCAGTTTTCAGGTTTTGTTTTAACTGCTGACGGAGTTGCCTGATTTTTGGTTTAATCTCATCTTCCGGTGATTTTAACAGGTCGGTAGAAAGGTTGATAATATCATTCAGCATTTCGTTTTTCTGCATCATATGCAAAGCATGGGTTGTAAGCTGCCTGGTTTTAAACCTGATTTCCTGCCTCATCTCTTTTTCTTTCGATTCTTTGCTCTCCAGTTTGGTTTCGAGGATCTGTTTCTCTTTCCGGCTGATAATTTTATCTTTCTTTCGTCTTTGAATGATTCCAACAACAATGATTACCGATACAATAAAAAGTAATACGATACCAACAATCAGGATTCTCCTGATTAATTGCTCATAATTTTCTTTTTCTTTGAGTATTATTAATTCCCGCTCCTGCTTTTCATTTTCGTATTTTGTTTGTAATTCAGCGATTTCAATCGTTTTTTTCCGGGAGTAGATACTATCTTTATATTGGGTACTCAGCATATAAGCTTCCAGGGCTTTCTGGTAATCACCTGTTGAGCTATACAATTCATAATAGGTATCCCATAAATACATGAGCAACGGATTCATATTTATCGTTTCTGACATCTCCAGGCCCCTGTCGATATATTTCCTGGCTTCTTCGTATTGCCCGAGTCTTACAAGGGCCGTGCCGATATTAATACAGGCACCTATGATGCCCCATTTGTCATTTAATTTCTCCTTTATGGCCATTGATCGAAGATAGTAATCATAGGCATGTTCATACTTACCGGTACTGATATAAACCAACCCGATATTATTCAGGCTGTACGATATCGACTGAAGATTATTGATCCCCTGTGCTATCTCCAATGATTTAAAATGGTTATCAAGCGACTTTTCAAAATCTTCCAGGTCGTCGTAAACCAGGCCGTATTGATTGTATATCCTGATCAATGTTTCTTTACTTCCTGTTTCTTCAGCTGACAAAAGGGCCTGGTCGAGGTTATCCAGGGCTTTGTCGTAATTCTTCATGAAGTAGTTAAGCCGGGCAATAGAAACCAGAGCCTTGGCAATCTGTTCATCATTGTTCTGGGCCCGGGCAATACGAAGACTCTCCAGGAAATTATGCATAGCCAGTGTATAATCACCTGTTTTTGTGATGATGCCGGCTATCTTATGAAAATATTCAGCCATGGCAGTACTGTCATCAGCAGTTTTGTAATTTTCCAGGCTTTTGCTGTAGCAACTGATGGCATTCCTGAAAGATGAATGTTTATTAAAAATGTCACCAAGAGTATTATAACTTCCCAAATTAACAGAATCTTTATGCTGATCTAACATTAAGTTGAAGGCTAATTCAGCATATTTTAAGCTTTTGCTATTCTGTGAGTCCTGGTAACACCCGGCAAGGGTGATCAGGAGTTCTATTTTCTTCTCCTTCTTGGCAGTAAGAAGGATAAATTCGAGGCTGTCAATATCAACCTTCCTTGTATTTCCAAAAAGAAGTTGAACTGATATTACAAAAAACAGACACAACATATAATACATGGTAACAAATATAACGATGTTTATACTGAATCATAATGATTAAAGCACAAAATACCCATGAGCAAACCATAAGCATCACTTAAACAGGCTAATAAGAATATGTAAATGATTGATTGCATACCATATTAATACCACGTTTCAATAGCCAGCATACCGATAACACCTAATATATCATTGAAATTCCATTTATGAGATATATATTTACATGTCAATCAGAAAAATTCTGACCATGTTGATTTTTTCAATAGATAATGAAGTTTTTATACATCGTAAAAGGGTAATATCCGGAGGCAGGGTACTGGTAATCAATAACCGAAGCGAAATTGTTCAGGAGTTAGATTTGCCCGATGATAATTTTTTCAGTTTTCAGGTAGGTTTACCGGAGGGAAAATATCTGGTCAGGGTGATCAGTACTGAAGAAAAAGTAGAAAAGTCAGTTTTAATTAAAAGATCTGGAAATTCCAATACTAAAGATTCCCGGTAGAATTATGTTTAATGTTTAAAAAGTAAGATCATGAAAAATGCACTAATTATTGTACTCCTCATCATGGCAACAATTTCACAGGGTCAGGTTGCCGTGAACCAGGACGGAAGCAACGCTGATCCATCAGCCATGTTCGATGTAAAAAGCGCAAACAAGGGAGTTTTGATTCCACGCTTATCCAGTACACAGAGAGATGCAATCAGTAATCCGGCAACGGGCCTGCTGGTATTTGTTACCACCGACAGCACTTACTATTTTTACCAGGGTAATAGCTGGCAAAAAGTTGGAATTGCATCATCAGGATGGAATTTGAATAACTATAAAGTTTATACAGATTCATTGTATTCAGTAGCTATTGGTGACACTATAGGAACCTTCGTTTTTCAGGTAGTAACTGACAAAGCAACCGGGGCTTACTCCTCAGACAGATGCAGCGGAGGGACCGCTTCAGCAAGTGAAAGCTATGCCGGCAAACCGGCTGCGAATGCATTTGACAATTCAAACTCCACATACTGGAGCAATGACAACAACCTGCCTGCATGGTTACAATACGATTTTGGCGATGGTAATGGCAAAGTCATCGTCAGGTATAGGATTTATTTTGAGTCAGCTAACTACGATGCTTCACCGGCAGCCTGGACCTTCCAGGCATCCAATAATGCCAGTACATGGATCACCCTGGATACCAGGAGCAGCCAGGATTGGTCAGGGAATGAATGGAAGGAATATACCTTCACCAATACCGGGAGATACAGATACTACAGGATCAATATCTCTGATAATAAAGGCAGTACCGACAATTACGTTTCCATTAATGAAATGGAAATGCAGGAATTGATCTATGACAAACATCCTGCAATTGTTGTTAAAGAAAACAATGTTGGAATAGGTACAAACGCACCTGAAACTAACCTGCATATTGTTGGCGGAGCACGATATGTTGATGGAAGTCAGGGTGCCGGAAAAATACTGGTGTCCGACGCCACTGGCAATGCTACCTGGGCTGATGGATCGACTGTAAATGGAGGTGGATGGACATTGAATGGCCATTATGTTTATAACAGCAGTGATAGTATCGCAATAGGAACGGCAACCCCAAATGCAATACTGACAGTGTATGGAAGAATATCCCTGTCCACATTACATTCCTGTGTGGCGATTGGTCAAAATGCAGGATTAAACTTGTCAACTGGTGGCTACAACACCTTTATAGGCAGTGTTGCCGGCGAGAATACTACATCAGGTGCACATAATACAGCGATAGGTCGTGCATCATTCAATCAAAATACAACAGGGAAACATAATGTATCTGTTGGGAGTTGGGCTATGGGGTATCACACAGAAGGAAATTATAATGTTGGTATTGGTAGCGCTGCATTGATGAATGGTAAAAATGCGAGTTCAAATATTGCTATTGGCAATCATGCATTATATTCAAATGATTCGGTCTGCAATCTGGTTGCCATCGGTGATTCTGCACTTTATAATAATAGATCATACGGTCATCCTGTCGATGGGGTGGAGAACACAGCAATAGGAGCGAAAGCAATGTTTTCAAATACAGAAGGTAGCTCAAACACAGCCACAGGATACAAAGCATTGTATTCTAACAGTACCGGTTATCATAATACTGGTTTTGGAGATCAGGTAATGTTTATGAACACTTCAGGTGCGGATAATACTGCGATTGGTTTCAGTGCTCTTCTGGCAAATCAAACAGGATTTTCAAATGTAGCAATAGGCCGTGAAGCATTATATGGCAATAAATCACACTCTAATATTGGGATTGGTGTATTTGCATTATATAATAACAATACCGGTCATAATAATGTCGCCGTAGGATCGGAATCGCTCCATGATAATATATCAGGTAATGAAAATTGTGCCCTGGGTGATAAAGCGCTGGAAAATACAAAAGGATCATATAATGTCGGTGTAGGTAGCCGTTCACTAAATTCAAATACTACTGGTGAAGCAAATACTGCAATTGGGCCCAATGCCCTGTTTCACAATGCTACAGGAAGCGGCAATACAGCGGTTGGTAACTGGGCTGGACCAGCATCAGGTGCAGATACCCTGGAAAACACTACCGCTATCGGTAATTATGCTTCCGTGGCAGCCGATGGCCAGGTGCGTATCGGAAACAGCACAGTTTCCAGCATCGGAGGATATAAAGCCTGGACCAACCTGTCAGATGTCCGATTTAAAAGAAATATCAGGAATGATGTTCCCGGCCTTGATTTCATAATGAAACTGCAACCGGTTACCTATCAGGTAAATATCAGGAAACTGAATGATTTCCTTGGATTTAGCCAGAAACAGCAACAGGATCTTTCCGAAGATTTAATCAGTCAGAATGAAAGGCTCCGCCATACCGGCTTCATTGCCCAGGATGTTGAAAAAGCAGCAAATGAACTGGATTATGAGTTCAGCGGCGTGGATAAAGCAAAAAATGAACAGGATCATTATGGATTGCGCTATGCTGAGTTTGTTGTTCCCCTCGTAAAAGCTGTTCAGGAACTTTCAGATAAAATAGACCGGCAACAGGAGCAGATTGACAGGCTGATGCTGGAAAACGAACGCTTGAAAAATAGCCAGTAATCCTGGCTGCAAGAACCAGGCTCTTAATGTTCTTATAAGGGTGAGGCTTTTGAGATAGTCTCACCCTTTTCCCTCAGTTATATATAGATTACGTTAACAACTCTGAAACACTGATTTATGGTTATTTTAGTTCCGGAAAGATTGGCCTGGGTACGGATAGTCCATTCGCCAAACCACATATTGAAATCCTTAGCGATGAAGATGCCTTGCTCATAGATGAAATTGCATGCTATAATTATTCACCACATTCCATCTCAGCATTCTCCTCTACAGTAATGGTACCTGCATTATTCACCCTGCCATGAACATGCAGAGATTTATCCTGCAGGATGATAACCGAAGCGCCGCTTTCGATGGTCAGGTCATAGCATTTTGCCGGCAGTACCGGCATATTACTGATTTGCGGGTAATTCACCAGGCCGGTGGGGATGATGGCATCATGGGTTTGATCGGGCACAAAATCCAACGACCAGTTTTCCGTCACTTCCCATCTGGTGGGATAAGTAGCATCATCACCCTGCCAGGTGTTGTTGTTTAGGTTTTCGTACCAGGCGATTTTATCATCATACGCAGAAGCCGAAAGCACATCCATATCCCCGTCACCATCCATATCGGCTGCATAGACAGAGCAGGCACTATTAGCATCAGTTGTAATGATGGTCTGGTTCCATGCATTTCCGTTTTCATACCATACAATTTTATCATCATACGCAGAAGCCGAAAGCACATCCATATCCCCATCGCCATCCATATCGGCTGCATAGACTGAACTAGCGCCATCTGCGGAGCTTGTTATAAGGATTTCATTCCATGCATTTCCATTTTCAAACCAGGCAATTTTATTGTCATATTTTGATGCAGAAAGTATATCCACATCCCCGTCGCCATCCAGATCGGCTGCATAAACAGAACTCACACCAAAAGTAGAGGTTGTTATATTGGTTTCTAACCAGGAATTACCGTTTTCATACCATGCGATTTTATCATCATACCCAGAAGTCGCAAGCACATCCATATCCCCGTCGCCATCAATATCGGCTGCATATACAAAGTTTGCACTATTAGCATCAGTTGTAATGGTTTTCTGGTTCCATGCATTTCCGTTTTCATACCATGCGATTTTATCGTCACATTGAGAAGCAGAAAGCACATCCATATCCCCATCGCCATCTACATCGGCTGCATAAACGGAAAGTGCACAATCAGCATCAGTTGTAATGATTGTCTGGTTCCATGCATTCCCGTTTTCATACCATGCGATTTTATCGTCATACTTAGAGGCAGAAAGCACATCCATATCCCAATCGCCATCCAAATCGGCTGCATAAACGGAACGTGCCCAATCAGCAGAGGTTGTGATGATTGTCTGGTTCCATGCATTCCCGTTTTCATACCATGCGATTTTATCATCATACGCAGAAGCCGAAAGCACATCCATATCCCCGTCGCCATCCATATCTGCAGCATATACAGATTGAGCGAGATCTGCCGAACCGGAAATTAACTGTTCCTGCCCCAAGATGCCGGTGGCAACATCTGAAGCGATTGTGAACTGAAATGTATATTGGTTATTTATAGGAATACCTTTGGTCGATTTTATACTTTTGGTCAGGGTAACGGTAATAGTTTCACCGGGGAAGAAGTTATCATCAGGATCAAAGGTTACAACAGAATCACTACTGATTGCAAATGTACCCTGGTATCCCCCGTTCATTGAACCTTCAATATTGAAACTGGTGCTGTCGTTGAGGGTAGCGCTATTAATGGGTTGGTCAAATGTAACCTGTATGTTTGTATTTTCCGTGACATCAAGCGCATTCTGTGCCGGGAAGATACTGTTAATAACCATATAATCATAGTTCTCGTACCAGGCGATTTTATCATCACCCGAAGATGCAGAAAGCACATCCATATCACCGTCTCCGTCCATATCTGCTGCATATACAGATTTGGCTCCATCTACCAATGAGGTTATAACTGTTTGGTTCCATGCATTCCCGTTTTCATACCATTTAATTTTGTCATCGGCATCTGAAGCAGAAAGCACATCCATATCCCCATCGCCATCCACATCGGCTGCATAAACTGCCCAGGCCCCATCAGCGGAGCTTGAAATAAGGGTTTCATTCCAGGCGTTTCCATTTTCGTACCATGCAATTTTATCATCACTATAAGAGGCTGAAAGCACATCCATATCCCCATCGGCATCCAAATCGGCTGCATAGACGGAAAAGGCAGCATTAGCTGATGTTGTTATAATGGTCTGGTTCCATGCATTCCCGTTTTCATACCATGCAATTTTGTCATCAAACCTTGAAGCTGACAACACATCCATATCCCCATCCCCATCAATATCGGCGGCAAACAGGGAATTGGCGCAATTAGCAGATGTTGTTATAATGGTCTGGTACCATGTATTTCCGTTTTCGTACCATGCAATTTTATCATCTTCAGCAGAAGCAGATAGCACATCCATATCCCCGTCGCCATCAATATCGGCTGCATATACTGCCAAGGCTCCATCAGCGGAGCTTGTTACAGGGGTTTCATTCCAGGAATTTCCGTTCTCATACCATGCAATTTTATCATCACTATAAGAAGCTGAGAGTACATCCATGTCGCCGTCTCCATCCATATCGGCTGCATTTACCGAGTAAGCTCGATCTGCTGAAGAGGTTATGTTAGTCAGGTACCATGCATTCCCGTTTTCATACCATGCAATTTGATCATCATCCGCTGAAGCCGACAGCACATCCATATCCCCGTCGTTGTTGATATCTGCTGCATATAGCGAACGGGGGCTAACAACCAAAGTCGAAATTACCTGTTGCGGACCGAATACCCCGCTGGCTTCGTTAGATCCGATGGTAAATTGCCAGGTATAAGGCTCATCCATCGGTATTCCATTTGTGGATTCAATTCCTGTCGTTAGTGTAACCGTGACAACTTCACCAGGTTCAAAATCAATTTCCGGGTCAAATGCAATGGTATCTGTCCCGATACCGGTAAATGTTCCCTGGTGTTCACCGCTCATAGAACCATCTATATTATAAGTGGCGTCATCGTTCAGTGTCGCCATATTGATACCAGCTGTGAAATCAACCAGTATATCCGTTTCTTTTGCTACGCCCAGGTCGTTTTGTACAGGTAAGGATGAAAATACCCCCATTTTGTTTTCGTACCATGCGATTTTATCATCATTAGGAGAAGCAGAAAGAACATCCATATCCCCGTCGCCATCTATATCGGCTGCATAAACAGATTCTGCATAATCAGCAGATGTGGTAATTATGGTTTGGTTCCAGGAGTTCCCATTCTCATACCATGCGATTTTATCATCATCTTTGGATGCCGAAAGCACATCCATATCCCCATCACCATCCATATCTGTTGTGTAAACAGATGAAGGCCAATCAACCAGGGTTGTTATGTACATCTGGTTCCATGCATTTCCATTCTCATACCATACAATGTTATTATCATTATATGAAGCTGAAAGCACATCCATATCCCGGTCACCATCCATATCTGCCGCATAAACACATGTGGCCCCATCAGCTTGATTTGAAATGACGGTCTGGTTCCATCCATTTCCATTCTCATACCAGGCGATTTTATCATCATGGCTCGAAGCCGAAAGTACATCCAAATCCCCATCACCATCTATATCGGCTGCATAAACAGATTTTGCATAATCAGCAGATGTGGATATTATGGTCTGGTTCCATGTATTCCCATTCTCATACCATGCAATTTTATCATCATTAAACGAAGCAGATAGTACATCAATATCCCCGTCCCCATCGATATCTGCTGGATATACCGAACAGGCTCCATCCGTTGAGGAAGTTATGATGGTTTGGTTCCATGCATTCCCGTTCTCATACCATGTAATCATATCATCCCACATTAATGCTGAAAGCACATCAAGGTCGCCATCGCCATCGATGTCTACAGCATAAATTGAAGCGGCTCCATAAGCCGAGTTTGTAATGATGGTCTGGTACCATGCATTCCCATTTTCATACCATGCGATTTTATCATCATACCTTGAAGCCGATAGTATATCCAAATCCCCATCCCCATCCACATCGGCTGCATAAACAGAATAAGCGTTATCTGCTGAATCAGAGATTATTTGTTGCATGCCGAATCCTCCGCTGGCACTATCCGATTCAACAAAAAACTGCCAGGTATGTGGCTTGTTCAATGGATCACCGTATATCGATTCAATACCTGTGGTAAGTGTTACGGTGACAGTTTCCCCGAGTTCAAAATCATTTGCCGGATCAAACACAATGGTATCAGTACCGGCACCGGTAAATACTCCCTGGTGTGCCCCGGTCATTGAGCCATCTACGTTAAAGGTGAGGTCATCATCCAGGGTGGTTCCATTGATATCCTTATCAAAAATAACCTGGATATTTGTATTTTTTGAAATATTAAGACTATTTTGTACCGGCGTTATGGAATTAACCGCCAGGTTTTTATTTTCAAACCATACCAGCTCATCATCACCCGCTGTTGATGCAAGTACATCCATATCCCCATCCCCATCCATATCGGCTGCAGAAACCACTACCACAAATGCAATGGAATCAGAAACAATGGATTCTTTCCAGTCATTTCCATTTTCATACCAGGCAATAGTGGAATCCATGCTAAATGAAGCTAACATATCCATATCGTTGTCCCCATCGATATCCGAAACATAAACACAGAATAGGTTATCCAAATCCAGGGAGTCTGCAATAATTGATTGGTTCCAGGCATTTCCGTTCTCATACCATGCTATTTCATGGTTGGATTGCGAACAGGCCACGATATCCATGTCACCGTCTTCATCCAAATCTGCCACAATCACCCAATAAGCTTTATATACATTTTCGGCAATATTTGCCTTTTCCCATCCATTTCCATTTTCAAACCAGGAGATCGTATTGTCATTTACTGATCCTGCCACAACATCCATGTCCCCGTCATTATCGATATCGGCAGAACAAACCTTATATGCCCCATCTGCATTTTCAGAGATCACGGTTTGTTCCCATTGATTTCCATTTTCGAACCATGCAATTTTATTGTCATACCTTGATGCGGAAAGCACGTCCATATCCCCATCGCCATCAATATCGGCAGGGCACACGGAAATTGCCCCGTCAAGGGAGTAAGCAATGGTGTTCTGGTTCCAGCTAATGCTGTTTTCATACCACAATATCCTGTCTTCCCAGTATGAATTGGATATCAGGTCCAAATTTCCATCACCATCAATATCCACTGCTTGAATATCCTGGGCATCGTTGATGGAATCAGTCACTAAATGAAGGTCCCATGAGTTTCCGTTCTCATACCAGGCAAGTGTATCACCCATAGCTGAGTAAGCAATAACATCAACATCCATGTCATTATCCAGGTCAGCAGTACAAATAGTCATAGCCAAAGAAGCATTGCCGGATATTACCTGTTTTTGTCCGAATGCACCACTGGCTTCATCTGCTTCAATGGTGAATTGCCATGTATAGGGCTCGTTTAATGGGTCACCGTAAATTGATTCTACACCTGTAGTTAAGGTAACAGTGACAATTTCCCCGGCTGCGAAAGCACTATCCGGGTCAAATGTTATGGTATCGGTGCCGCCGCCGGTAAATATACCCTGGTGTTCCCCGGTCATGGAACCGTCTATGTTAAAGGTTACATCATCATCGAGCGTGGCTACATTGATATCCTTATCAAACACTACCTGGATATTTGTACCTGCGGCCACACCCAGGGCATTTTGTCCGGGAGTCGAAGAGGCCACGTTAAGGCAATAATTTGTATACCAGCTAATTTTATGATCTCCATAATGATCGGCAACAACATCAAGCGTGCCATCACCATTCAAATCGGCTGCGAATATACCGTTAACACCATCTGCATCATCAGTTATCAGGTGTTCAGACCAGGCGTTTCCGTTTTCAAACCAGCTTAACGTATCATCTGTTGCGGCAGCGGCAAGGATATCGAGGTCCCCGTCGCCATCTAAATCATCTATCCTGACAAAGCGGGCTCCGCCAAAACTGTTGTTAACAGTGTGATCTGTCCAGATATTATTGTTGTTCTCAAACCAGAAAACCGTATTGTTTAAAGCTGATGCTGCAGCAATATCCAGGTCACCGTCCTGATCAATATCTCCGGCATACACACATTTGGGGGCATCAACTGCTGTGGATACTTCCGTAGCATTCCAGGAATTTCCGTTTTCAAACCACACTATTTTGTCGGAATAATTGGCAGAAGCAACCACATCCGGCAAGGCATCATTGTTGATATCGGCAATACAGACGGAGTTAACCTGGGTAACCGAGCTTGAAATGACCGTTTTATTCCACCCGTTACCATTCTCATACCAGGCCACAATATGGCTTCCCGATTCTGCTGAAACAATATCCATATCGCCATCACCATCCAGATCGCCGGCACTAATCCAAAAAACATAGGAGGCCGAACCCGTAACCGTGATTTTGTTCCAATCGTTCCCGTTTTCGAACCAGTAAATAGCATTATCTTCAGCACTGGCACAAACAACATCCATATCACCATCCCCGTCCAGATCTGTAGCCTGTGCGCATTTAGGAGCATCAACATGTGTGGAGACTGTATCCTCATTCCAGTTATTACCATTTTCATACCAGAAGATTTTATTATTGGCGGCGCTGGTGGCCAGCATGTCCTGGTCGCCATCGCCATCAATATCGGCTGTAACCACAGAACCGGGATAAAACACAGTACTGGTTACAAGCTGCTGGGGTCCAAAATCGCCATTCGATGAAGCGGATGCAATGGTAAACTGCCAGGAATAAGGTTCGTTTAACGGATCCCCTGAAGTTGATTCAATACCTGTGGTAAGTGTAACAGTGACTACTTCACCGGATTCAAAATCATTCACCGGGTCAAATGTTATGGTATCGGTGCCGCCGCCGGTAAAGTTTCCCTGGTGTTCCCCGGTCATGGAACCATCTACGTTAAAGGTTATGTCATCATTGAGCGTAGCACCGCTGATGTTATCACTGAACACGACCAGCACGTTGGTATTTTCAGCAATGTTTAATTGGTTTTGAACCGGATAAATGCTATCGACTGTTATTACCTGGCCCGATGCCAGTTGAATATTTAAAAGTATAATTATTAATACGATGTAAATGTTATTAAAACTTTTCATTTATTTATATTTTAATATGATTGATTCCATATATATTACAGAAAACCAAGTGTGTAACTAGTTCCAGCAGGATGAGTGAGTATCTGATAAGAAGTGATTGTTTGCTGGACCTTCAACATGGCTTAAATATATAAAAAAAACATATAATGATAATGTATGAGGTAGTATTTATATTGCGTTCTAAGTAATAAGTATATATATGTATAAATATGATTCAATAATTCTGTTTCTTATAAGCAGTTCCGGTTAAAGGATTATACTTATTGTGATTAAAAAGATGCTGGCATAAGGATAACCGTAGGAAGACCTGGAGTATATAAAATAATGGGGCCCTAACCATTTTTTATAATGTACCATGCATTTCCGTTTTCATACAAGGCAACCATATTTTCATCATAAATTAATATTCACCTGAATGATGAAATACAACATCTTGTAAATCGGGATAATCCCAACTAATACATTGTTTCATTGCATTCCCAATGCATAATTTGGGATTATTAATGCCTTATTGCAGTTGGGAAACATTTCCTTCGACAATCAAAAAAACAAATTAGCCGAAACTAATTATCAAATTATTCTGGAAAGTACCACATCAAGAAAAAGGGTATTGCTGGATGTATATAATAATATTGGGCTTATCGCATTAGGGAAAATGCAAACAATCAGCTCACTCTCGATTGGATTATCAATTCCCACAGTAAATACAGCATCATATGTATTTGAAACCGGAACTGTTTCAAAGGATTCATTTCAAATGTGTAATCTTCAGTTACTTACAGGTTAATGTTCTGGCTTAAATCAAGATAATTGTCATTATTACGTTTTTGTTGTTAAAATTTTGATTATCAAAATATAATTTATAATATTGTATGTAACATGCTTCACTACCCATAATAATTATTCTGGGTAATTCTGTTCATTGTTATCAGGATATTAGCTTTTAAGTTTAACCATGAAGCAACTTCCTTACATGGATTAAAAATTGCTATAATGTATTGGATGTTAATAATAAATTTTAATAACAACACCTATGAAAAAAATATATGCGATAATTATTCTGGTACTCTTTATATCCTTAAATGCTCAGACACAAAACAATCCCGATAACGGCCGCGCCCTGATTCATAAAGAATTGCAGTTTTTTAATCTCAGTGCCCTGAACTGGTTAAATGCATTTGATTCCCTCCACACCCTTATGGATGAGAGGTATCCTTTTACGAAATGGAAAGCCATAGAATGGGACCAAAAGAAAACCATTACCCAACCAAAAGTTGAAGAAGCACAAAACGAGGCTGATTTTGTTATGTTTACCGGAGCATTACTGGAGTACCTTTTATCCATACCCGACGGACACATTACAATGATTGATCTTACTCAAGCCTATGTTCACTCAAGGCAGGCAGGAAGTTTCGGGTTGAATATGATTCCAGTTACGGATGGCAGTATCGTTGTAAATATTGTCCCGGAATGGGGTCCTGCATATTCAGCCGGCCTGCGGTGTGGCGATGAGATCATTTCCTGGAATGGTACCCCGATACTGGAAGTTCCTGAAATGGAAGTGTATAATAACCCAAATGGAGTATCGGCCAATTATGCTACTAAAGAGGGTCGGTTGATCAGTCGTTATGAGATTCTATCAAGGGATTCTGTTGGTGCAGTGATTGATCTGACCTTCGAATCCCACGAAACAGGAAACCAGCATAATGTTACCCTGACAGCCGTATCGGATACGTTTTCATTATTTTATCAGGCTTTCCAACTTACAGCTCCTGTACAGGAAACTACCGACAAAGTTGTTTACAAGATCATGAATGAGCAGGTTGGTTATTTACATGTTGCAGATGAGGATGCTCCCGATAGCCTGACCCTTGAGGAGATCAGGCAGACCGAAATCTATCTCAAAGTAAAAGAGGCCATCACTCACTTCAATAATCATAATATTGATAAATTGATTTTTGACCTAAGACAAAATAATGGTGGTAACGATCTCCTGGGTTCGGCAATTTCAGGATTTTTTATTGAGTCACCCATGTTCTATGAGTACATTACGGGAACCAGTGATGAAAATTATGAAATCCTTGATTCAATCATCACAGTACCGGAAATCCCATATTTCAACGGAGAGGTAATAGCCATGGTAAGCCCAAAGGACATCAGCACTGGCGAAGGGATTCCTATGGTATTACAACGATTACCCAATGCCCGGATCGTTTCATTCTGGGGTACTAACGGTTCTTTCGCGATTATTCCATACGTTGTTATTATGCCCGATTCACTGCAGTTTATCCTTTTCCCGTATGCCCGTTCACTGGATGAAGATAAAGTCATTCAGATTGACACTGATTCCTCGCTTGTTGGTGGGGTGCAACCTGATATCAAAATCCCTTTGACGGTCGACAGGGTTATTGAACAATGGCAGGAAGGTAAGGATGTAGAGTTGAATTATGCGCTGAGTATTTTACTTGATATTCCTGAAATTGAAAGGATAACGAAGTATCATATTTATCCCAATCCTGCTACCACAACTTTTATAGTCGAATCCGGTTCCAACAATCCGGTGAATATCAGGATCACCGATTTGAGCGGCAGGATGATCAGGAAAATTGAACAGTACGATGAGGGAGTATCAATTGATATTAGAGAGCTTAAATCGGGACTCTATTTTGTGAGTATATACAATGATCAGGAATATCAGGCAGAAAAATTATTGATACAATAGCCTAATAATAAAAACCTGATAATTAAATCGATTTCATCCTTCTTAATCATTATTGTCGTTATTTCGCTAATAATATTAGTTTCCTGCAGGAAAAGCAATGAAGAAATAATTGTACCAGGAAATACCTTTCATCATAAAGTTGAAAAAGCGCTCAACGACAGTTTAGCGAAATACAATATACCGGGTTTATCGGCATATATTCAAAATGCAAAAGGGGAGCTTTGCTATATTGGTATTGGACTTGCCGATATGGATAATAATACTCCCATGGGGAAAAATACCAAAATGAGGATTGCCAGTATTTCCAAAACATTTTTGGCAACCGTGGTATTGCAGCTATGGGAAGAGAAGTTACTCAGCATTGACCACAATATGAACAATTATTTACATGATTCCATCGTTTCAAAATTTCCTTACGGTGATGAAGTAACCATCAGGCAATTGCTTAACCATTCCAGCGGCATACCTGATTTTGAGGATACTACATTTATTATGATGCTGTTGACTGATCCACACCAACCATGGACACCCTATGAATTGATAAACTATACTGTAAGCTCCCAATCGAGCCACTTTGAAGAACCCGGGTTTATTTTTCATTACTCCAACACCAATTATATTTTACTTGGCCTGATCACCGAATCGGTCACCGGAAAAAGTATGGAGCAAAATATCAGGGACAGGATATTAACTCCCTTAAACCTCAGCAATACCTTTTCCTGGAGCGAAGGGGTTCCCCAGCAAAACTATGCGAAGGGGTATATGCCCTTCATCAATAACACGGTTTTAACGATAGATGATCAAACACTGCCAATGTACTTCGAATGGGCTCATGGACAAATGATCTCAACCGCTGAGGATCTATATATCTTTTTCAAGGCGTTGGTATCCGGCGATCTTTATATCGAGGAATCAACTTTGCAGGCCATGCTGGCCTTTACTCCATTGTCAGGCTTTAGTTATGGTCTTGGGATTATTTCACAATCTATCGGATTAATTTAGCCTGTTCCTTATATTTTGGGAAAAGAAGAATACTTTTCTCATCTTTGGTGTTAAATAAAAACGGTTTTACATCAGCTGCAATCCCTTCCATATGAAGCGCTCTGCATTTTTCCAGTGCAAGAGATCGTAAATCATCAGGATTTGAAATGCCAGATAATTCATCTTATCTTAATTAATTGTCAGATATAACAATTATCTGATATGAAAGCAAATTAGTAATTAAAGTATTGTTTAATACAGTCACGACAATTACGACCCTAACAATTATTGTCTGATGATCTTAAACGTTTCAACTACTTCACCGTGTATTAATCTTATAAAGTAAATCCCCGGTGCTTGATTAATGAGTGAAAACTCATGTTTTATGTCACCGGTAAACTGCTTAGTGAGCATCTTTTCACCCTGAATAGAGTAAATATCGACGAAAACCTTTTGTTCCGGATCAATGTTTAGTAATTCCAATGTAAATGTGCCGGTAGTTGGGTTGGGATAAATTTTACAGTTGCTTTCAGGGGGGTTGCTGTTACCTCTGAAAGTCTGTTCATTTACTACATCATCAATTTCAGTTACCGGAGGTTGCATACTACCGGGAATACACCATGGTCCTAAGGTATCAATAAATGCGTGCAGATATCCTCCCTCCTCAACAGTTGAGCCGGGCAGGAAGCTGATCTTTTGTCCGGCACCAAGGGTTACACTTCCACCATTCTCAACAATGAATGTTGTTCCGCCACCGGCAACAGTAATCACATCTGTTGCTTCATAACAAGCTGTCTGCCCACTTGAAATTGTCTCGTTCTGAAGCCCTGTTGTATCATCTATTGTACATTCTATCACAACATTATCCCAGTAACTACTCTGGTTGGCCCTGCAGAAAAGGCCTGCTTTCCCGGAGGTGAATGTGTTGTCCGTGACATTAAAAATTTCCGTATCGTCAATTGTTACAGTGATATTTCCATTGTAACAGCCAACTTTCACCTCGTACCATGTGTTCTTGCTATATCCCGTATTGTCAGAATCCAATATTGTTTCAACTCCACCCTCCCATTTTGACAGAACACGTTCTGGCGTTTCAAGATACCACCGAAACAGATACATATTCTGATAGTCCTGAAAATTAAATACCAGGCCTATCCTGTCATTGTCAGTTGATTGTAGATCTGCAGTGATCTGGTAATCTTCCCAGAGGGGGCTTCCCGTAATGGCAAAACATCCATCGATAATAGTGCCACCATAATAGTTTGAATATTGCCTCATTGTGCCTGAGCTGATCTCCCAGCTTCCATTGTGCAAGGTCCACGCCGGTTGAATTGTTGGCAGACTGAAGTCATCTGAAAACTTATGACACTGGTCAATCGGTTCAACCTGGATGTAGCCTGTCTTTTGTTCTACATCATTCCCGTAATTATTTGCAACAGTTAGTGTAACAGTATAAATGCCGCTTTGGTTGTATGTGTGGGACGGATTTTTTTCAGCGCTGGAATTGCCATCGCCAAAAGTCCATGACCAGCTTGTTGGAAATATATCTGACAGATCTGTGAATTGTACCGGATTTCCAACGAATGTATAAACGGGATCAGCAGAAAAATCAGCAACGGGCGGCAGGTCGGATATACAGAAGTCATCAAATCCAACGGTTTCCGATCCGTCAGTGAACTCAAGGCATACAATCATTTCCGTGACCTCGTCCATAAGTGCTCCCCAGCTGCCACTAACCATGGTCCATGAGGCCGCTTGAATCGGGAAGGTAAAAGAGTACCATTGTCCGAATGCATTTTCTACATTGGTAGTCATAGGGATTCTGGCGACACCACCAGGCCCGGAGATCCTGAGAAACGCATCATCCAGTAATGTAGAACCCGTATAGTCGCTGACCATCAAGTCAAAGCAGATATCTGCTGCATTTTCAACCTGGGTCCAGTTCCCAAGGAATTTTGTTGGCGCATAAGCATAAGCAGTTGCAGAATTGTTGTTATCGATCTTCAAGTACTTCCCCGGGCTCCCGCCGGAGGTGATGTTTGATACGCTTCCCTGTCCCTGGAAAGCCCAGTTGTCAAAACCGCCACTTTCAAAACCTGAACATATAACCGGTGATATCGGAATTCTGGATGGAGAAAAGGATAGGCTGATATTGTCAAGGCGGTTATATTCATCACCATTGATATATTCCACAGTAACCAGGAGGGTCTCTACATTATTGAGCAATGCGCTCCATGATCCGTAATCCACGGTCCAGTCTGCCGGATTCAGGCTGATCTTGTAGTTTACCCAGGTATCAGAAGCAGGTGTGGGATTAATGATTCCTGATGCCTGCGCCCCGTTTCCACTGATCCTGAAAACGAAGTTTGATTTGATGTGGCCGGGACAAAGACAGTTTACAGTAACTCCCTTATCTTTAAGTTTTTCAGCCAGGTCCATCGAGAACATATTCACCGTTAACCTGGCTTCTGTATAGGAACTGCTTGTATTAAAATCCGGTTTTGTTTGGATATCATCAAAATCTATTTTATTAGTAAACTCTGTATTTGTGGTTTAATTTACGATGCGTGCTGGTGCAGATACCATAATTCTTTCGAGTAGGAGATTCGTAAGAAGATAAGGCCCCAGGTAATTAATTGCCCAGTTGGTTTCGAAACCAACCTCTGTAAAGATAGGCTTGGTCATATTAATTCCTGCATTGTTTACAAGCACATCAATCTGTTTGTTTTCAGCCAAAATCCGTTCAGCACATTCTTTTACACTGTTCATCTACGCACGATCACAAACATGGAAGTTTACTTTACCAGGACTATTGCCCTTGCTCAGCTCCTTTATGATAGCATGTTTTGGGTTTGGCTTTTGTCTTTGTGGTGTGAATAGTTTAAGAACAATTCGTGTTGTGTCGTTGATTAGTTTCATTTTTAACTCCTTTCTGAATTTGTTATGTTTTTTGCTTTTTAGAATAATCATTGCAAAATTCTATAAGCGAACACTTTCAGATGAATACTGCTTTTGGAGTCATGAATACTTTTACCGGAATATGGGTTTAATATTAGAATTTCAGATATAAAACATTGGCTATGTTTTCCACACTTAGATATCCCATCGGAAGGAATAAACGTCCTATATCGGCATTTACCTCATTTTGCATTTGCTGGCTTCCAATCCCTTCATATCCCCGAATAGACCAGTTTGTAGCCGGGAAATCATCAAACTGCAGTAAAAGGGTATAAAACCATTGGTCTGCAAGTGTTGATACAGCCAGGGGTATATAGGCGTCGTTTAGATAAGATTGAATATCGCTTTCTACAGCATTATGATCCAGCTCAGACTCCACAATCTGCCATGCAGTAGCATTAAGATTGGTTTCGGCAAAAAGGAAATAATACTGTTGGTCAGCCAGTGACATACCGACAGGGATAAATCCGGAATTCATCGTTTCAGTTACTCCCGGTGAAATCATTGAGATATCGGTATATTTCACCAGTTTAAAATCAGACACATGAAATGGCATTTTATTTATGTACATCAGGGCCATCTTTCCATTATCGATGTTAATACCCACCGCCATTTTATTCTCTTTAATGAGTTGCTTACAGGCCTGTTCAATTTGATGTATATCATACTTTCGTAATTCCCAGCTGTTTCCTTTTCCAAGAGTTGTATAAGAGACTGTTTTGGAATGTCTATCGGGTGGCGTGTCAGGTTTAACGACTTTTTTCTCAGGTATTTGCCCATGATAAGTTGGCGTAGTTTTTTCTTGTTCGGCCCTGTATTTTTCAGCTGATTTATATTGAAAACGTGGATCCTTCATCTGGTATATTTTCCTGCCAGTTGCCAGCCATCCCAGGTATGGTCCGTTAAACTCAAGGGCTTTGAAATCCCTTGTTTCACCTGTATTAATTTTTCTCCAGCTATTTCCACCGTTGTCAGTATAGTATAACTCCCCCCTGTTGCCACAGGCCCAGCCTTCTGCAGGTGATACAAAGCAGATGTCATTCAGATCCCATCTGTCACTTCCAAAGTATTGCTGTGTTTTCCATGTTCTGCCACCATCACTGGTATGCTCAATGATCCCTTTACTACCACATACCCAGCCGTTATTCTTATCGGTAAAGAACAATCCGTAATTTAAAGATGAGTTTGTATTGAATTTTACAGTATTCCAGTTCATTCCCGCATCGGTTGTTTTTAAGAGAAAGCCCATATTATCCAGTTTTTGTGTTCCAAGGATATATCCATTTCCGGAATCTGTAAAGAAAACCCTTGAAAAATGCATTTCACCAACAGGTGATGAATACTTCTGCCATGTTTGACCACCGTTTTGTGTATATAACATAACCCCGAGTTTACCTACTGCCCAACCATTGTTTTCATCGGTAAACCAAATACTGGTTAGCCACATGTCATCTCCGGGAGTTTGTTGTACTTCCCAGCTTCCGCTTAAACCGTTTTCTTTGCTGCTGGCAATCAAACCCTGGTAGCCACATACCCAGATATTCTTTCCATAAATAAAAATATCAATTGGTTGTTTTTTCGAGGGAATAGACGGGTACACATAATCATCACCTATATTTCTGTCTTTAGTCCATTGGTTTACACGTAAAGCTGCGTGTGAATTAAAAGACAACTTAGCCCTGCCAATGCCAAACACATCATTCTCATAGCCATCTGAAGATAAATTCTCAATTAGTATTCCTTTATTTCCAGGTTGTTCAAAAATCAACTCCCAATTATTGTTTTGAGCAAACAATAAGCTGCTCATTAACAACCACACAACTAACAAACATTTCTTCATCCCAATAATCATTTTATATATTAAAACTATTCTTGATTTTCAACTATTCTGAATTATTCAGGCTAGAATGGATTACCAAGTGGCAGGTCGAAGCTTGCCTCAATAACATGTCCATTTAGTTCTGAATTCACATGCCCTTTTATTCTTCCTCCTTCCCTGTATTCTGTAATAATAAGCTTCCCACTACCATTATACAGATTTCCAGGTATTCTTTGACCGTTTACGGAATTAATCACAAAGCCCGGCTCCCCATTATTATTATGGTTTTCGTAAATAAAAGTACCGGTTCCTTTATTTCGATAAAAGACAATCTCAAGTATAGTATTGTCCTGATGGTCCAGCCCTTTAACAAAAACTGTTTTCACTGAACTTAAGGGATAACTGTCGCTTTTAGAGAAATAAAAAGTTCCGTTGATACTGTTACCCGATATTTTCACAAAGTTCTGACCACTACCAGTATTGCCTGATGAACCAGGGGATTGTTGTGATGTACTTCCCCTCAGTCCACCCAAACCACCGGAAGTTTGAAGGTCTTCGCGGGAATCAGTGCCAGGTTCGATATATGTGCTACTCTCAGACAAGAGGGTAAAAGTGTTCAGTACAGCATCTGCCTCATCGGCTTTTTGCTCGAACATGTCAACAGGCACAACTACAAACATCAGATAACCAAGATTTTGATTAACTACTGAGAAGGTAATTATACCCATATCGGTTTCTTCGTAGCTCATAGTATATACACCCATAACGCCCGGAACACCGTTCAATTCTTCATTGGACTGACCCATGGCGGTTGCCCCTTCAGCAATTAATCCTTCCTCAAATAATGCAGCCAGGTCTGTTACCGCCATTCCCCCATTGTCAAGGCACCTGATCTGGATAAAAATGTTTTCATCAGGACTGGTGAAATCATGGACCTGATCCCCACCTTCTGAATAGGAATTGGTATTCCAACCATAAGGAATATTAATTTTGAAATTGTTTGCATGGTCTGTTACCCAGTCGGCTTTAGCCAATGTAACATTTAACACCATTAATGCTATCAGAGCTATGACGTTGTTTGATGATCTTATTGTTTTCATGGTTTGAGTTTTAAGCTTAATCAGCTTTAGTGCAATAATCTGTTTCTTTCCTATTATCATAATCAATATATTTTACTTTTTTCTGTTTTTTGCAGCACAATGGTTCAGGATAGATATTTTCAGTAACAATATTCAGAGATAAAAATATACAAGGGTAAGGATTGCTCCTAATGAATTAATTAATCGTCAGAAATGGTTGAGTATCTGTAAGCAGATATTTATAATTTGAATCACAGATATGATTGAAGTGCTTTCAGGTGTCATTATCAGAACAAGCGTATTAAATGCCTATCTTCTATTAATTTTTAAGTAAAAAGATTTAACTTTGCAAATCCAGATTTGAATTTATTATTTGGAATTTGGAATTTCACTTGCGGTGTGTGGCCCTTCGGCTACGCTCAGGACAGGCTCCGTTGGTTAACGTTCTTTAAATTATAAATTGACAATAAGCAATACAGACTTGACAATTTTCTCGGGGTGTGGCTTTTCGACATTGCTCAAGACAGGCTCCATCCGGTTAGCGTGTCCCGACTGAAGTCGGGAAGGTAGGGATTTCAAATCGTTCTTATATTAGGAAAAATATAGTATTAAACATATTCTCGGGGTGTGGCGCAGTCCGGTTAGCGCGCTTGACTGGGGGTCAAGAGGTCGGGAGTTCAAATCTCCCCACTCCGACAAAACAAAAACCTTGTAAGACAATACTTACAGGGATTTTTATTTTCTTCGAATTTCGCGTATTTTCCCACGGTTGCAACATGGTTGTAATATTTAGCACAAAAATCAACCCTTTCTTTGCGCTTCATCATTCTTCTTTTACCTAAAGTATTCCTTTTTATTTCCATTATCACTACGTGGAAATCTAAATCTACTATCTCTCTTTAACATTCCTTAACCACCGATAAACTGGTACAGGGATAAGCCATGGTGGATGATGTGGAAGAGAAACTGAAGAACCAGCTTTCAGAGAAGGCCGGTTCCGCCCTGGATAGATTCAATTCGATGAGAAGGTAAAACGTGTTTCTTTAATGTGTTGTTCAGGACAGCTTGCTACGGGGCTGCCAGGTAAAATATTCATACGTTTGCAGCGAGTTATATGACCACTTCTTAGTAATTACCCTACAAACTCTTCCAAATTGTCAGGATTTACAGTTTTCATGATTTCAACCGGATAGTTTTTGTGAAAAGTTGTTGAGAAACGGGCTCGCTTTTTCGGATTTAATTTGAATTCATAGGCTGAGAACTTCCCGTCTTCTTCTTCAACAAAATCAATTTCCTGCTGCTGTGTGGTTCTCCAAAAGTAATAGTTTCCGTAAAAACCGTTGTAGTTGAGATATTTGATTCGCTCGGATATGATAAAGTTTTCCCAAAGAGCTCCCTGATCAGTTCTTAATTCAAAAGCCTGGAAGTTGCCAATTACTGCATTCCTGATACCGTTATCGTAAAAATAGATCTTCTTACCTTTTTTTATTTCATTTCTCACATTCCGGTTGAAAGCATTTAACCGGAATACAATAAATGCCTTTTCAAGTAAATCGATATATTTTTCAACTGTCTCCTTATCGGCACCTGTCATTTGCCCCAGCTCATTATATGATACTTCATTTCCTACTTGTAAGGCCAGGGCCTTTAGCAATTTGTCGAGTAAGGCCGGTTTTTTAATCTCTCCAAATGACAGAATGTCTTTGTATAAATAACTACTGCATAAATCCTTTAATAATCTGATCTCATTACCCGGAGAGCTGACTATCTCGGGGTAATACCCATAAAGAAACCGGGTGGAAAGTGATCTTTTCTCCTGTAATAAACCATGATGGTTTACCATTTCCTTAAATGATAATGAATACAAAAAATATGTGAGTTTACGTCCGGTTAATGGTTCATTTATTTTATTCGCCAGATCTATGGATGATGAGCCAGAAACATATAACCTGATGTCTTTAAGATAATCAGTAATTAGCTTCAGGGTAATTCCAATATCAGGTATCATTTGCGCTTCATCAATAACGATCGTAGTTGCATTACCAATAAGGTTCTTCAATTGTATTGAACTTGCATTGTTTAATAAATCCCTTACATCCGGCTCATCACCATTAAATATTTCAACATGTTTGGTATTTTGAATAAGTTGACTGATGAGTGTGGTTTTACCAACCTGTCTGGCTCCAAGTATCACGATGGCTTTACCTTGTATGGTATTATCTTTAATTATTGATCTGAGTATTCTATCTATCATGGGTGCAAAGGTATAATATATTTCGATCAAAATCGAAAATAAACATAATGAAATTCGATTCAGGTCGAAAATAATTATAGTATGATTTCAATATTTTCCTTTGATCATGGCAGTACTGGCCTTCTGATGGAAAGGCCGGTGTATTTGACCACCTTATGCCGATTCAAGCTGACCATGGTATGTGTTTGATTTTAATACATCTATGTTGGCCTTTTTCTGTCGGCTTGGGGTGGTCAATTTTGTTGGCTTGTCCACATAATAACAGATAATTAAAAAAATACAGCTGATTGATAGCATACCATATTAATACCACTTATCCATACCCAGCATACCGAATACACCTCCTATAATATTGCAATTCCATTTATAAGATTTTATATTTACATGTCATTTTGAAGAATTCTGATTAATATATCTGAAAATATCAATACTGCAATTTCCTTACAAATTATGTTTAATGATCAAAAAATAATACCATGAAAAATGCACTGATTATTGTACTCCTTATCCTGGCTACAATTTCATATGGCCAGGTTGCCGTGAATGAAGATGGAAGCAATGCCAACTCATCCGCCATGTTTGATGTAAAAAGTTCAGACAAGGGGGTGTTAATACCCCGCTTATCCAACGCCCAGCGGGATGCTATCAGTAATCCGGCAACGGGCCTCCTGGTTTTTGTAACAACCGACAGTTCTTTCTATTTTTTTAGCGGAAGTGATTGGGTAAGATTAAATAGCCTGCGTGCGGATAATCCGGATGAACCGATACCTATCAAATTCCAGGGTTCCATATTATATGTGCATCCAACGGATAATAGCCCTGGTGAAGACTGGGGTGCTTTAGGAACCTCAACGGGTGCGAACTCATATACAGATGGTGAGGCCAATACAGCTATCCTTGCGGCAATTGGTGGCTCAACAGCCGCAGTACTTTGCAATGGCTTAAATGCATTTGGTTTCAACGACTGGTATCTACCTTCAAAATATGAACTTGATGCCATTTACAAACAGTCTTATATGCTTCAGGATCTCGAACAGGTATCAGATCAGGAATACTGGAGCAGTACTGAAAGGGATAACAACCATGCCTGGACACAACGCCTCGATTATGGCGCCCCCGATCCGGTGATCAAAGACAACCCCTTTATCCGTGTTCGGTGTGTACGGAAAGACTAGTGGAATTGCATTAAAAACGTGAATTATTTGAATTAATTAACACAAAACAGATATACCATGAAAAACATTAAAATAGCAATAAGCATTATTACGGTTTTATTTTTTTATAGTTCTGAGGTAAATGCACAGTTAGGAGTGTATAAAGCCGGATTAGGAGCCGGGTTCAGCAACACTTCAGGTGATTTCAACACTTTTGTTGGGGATTCGGCCGGTTATACCAATACCACCGGGCTTTACAATACATTTATTGGTTATCACGCTGGTTATTCTCTGTCTTTTGCTTCATTCACCCAGAGTGACAATACCATCATTGGCGCCGAAGCAATGGGAGGAACACCTTTTTCGGTATCCAGTACAGATAATGTTATCATAGGGAAAATGGCCGGTTATAATCATTATGGAACCGATGTGGTTATCATAGGCACACATGCAGGATATTTTAACGAAAATGGCGCTGATGTAGTGTTTATTGGTGAAGAAGCAGGATATATGAATACTACTGGAGATGACAATGTATTTGTGGGTGAGGATGCCGGTTACAGCAATACAACCGCCAATGATAATACTTTTATTGGAAACCATGCAGGAAAAAACAACACTACAGGATTTCGGAACTGCTTTGTCGGTAATGAAGCCGGTTGGGATAATACAACAGGGGACAGAAATACATTTGTTGGGGATTCGGCAGGAGTGGATTGCGGTGTGGGCTATCATAACACCTTTGTAGGCCAGGGATCAGGTGCTTCTACCGAGTATGCCGATTACAATACTTTTATCGGTGTCAGGGCCGGATACGAAAATAATTACACCAACTCCTTTACAAATTCAGATAAAAACACCTATGTAGGTTATTATGCCGGTTACTCAAACCGGGAAGGTGAGGATAACGTTGGCATGGGCTACAATGCAGATTTTGGTGGTACGAACATTAACAGGAGTACTTTTATTGGCTCCTCTACCTCTGTAAACAACAACGATATTACTGCAGTGGGTTATGATGCATATGCCACCGGGCAATTCTCAACACTACTGGGATCATCAACAGATGCCAGGTCTGTTGGCGCAATAGCAATAGGATATTCAACATATGTAACAGCTTCAGCCAATTACTCCCTGGCAGCCGGTTATGATGTTACCGTGGCTGACGGTAAAAACATCGCTATCGGATACCAGTCTCAGGTTGGATTAAACTCAATGAGCGGAGCACAGTATAATGTGGCAATAGGCTATGCCAGCGAGGTTGACAGTTCAAACAACATTGGTATCGGAAACGGAGTTAACGTTCATGCCGGTGGTGCCATTGCAATCGGTGGTACCGTGAACATAACAGGCGATAATTCCATTGCCATTGGTAATGACATTACCCTGGGTAATGATAATGAAGTGATCATCGGCAATGCAGCCACTTCAGTGATTGGTGGTGAGGTGAACTGGACGGCTACTTCTGATGGAAGGTTTAAAACGAATATAGAAGAAAATGTTTCAGGCCTGGATTTTATCAACTGTTTAAGGCCGGTTACCTACAATATGGATTACCAGGAATATTACGCTTTTCGTGATATAGATATGCCTGATAATCTTAAATTGGGATTAGCTGAGAAGAGTAAGATCAAGTATACTGGTTTTATTGCACAGGAGGTAGAAGAAGCTGCAAGACAATCAGGATTCGAATTCAGTGGTGTTAAAAAACCTGCGAATGAACAAGACAATTATGGCCTGCGCTATGCAGAATTTGTCGTGCCTCTTGTTGAGTCAACACAGGAATTGCATGATTTGATTGTGGAGCAAGAAAAGATAATTAACCAGCAGCAACAACTACTTGTACAATACCAGGAAGCGCTTAATACCTTATATGCAAAAGTTGAATCGTTGGAAGGGAAAGTGGAAAACAAAGCAGATAAACTTTTTGCATCGAATAAAGAATGAATCAGGATCATTATTCTTCATTGAATAAAACTATTAATCACCTGATTTCGTCAATGAGAAATCTGTAAGTTTTCTTCTCTACATCAATTCTGAATGGCTTTGCTAAAATAATTTTCCCATATTGTGGAAGACCAAAATAAGGTAAAACCCAAAAACACTAAATCTTTTATACACCTTGCAGATAATCCATACTGGTGATCATCGGCACCCCAGTAAATAAATGCCGAATTATAATTTAGGTCTTCGGCATCTGCAGAAAGGGAACCGTAAATAGTAGGGGATCAGAAAGTGGTTAGATCATGAACAGCGTAAATAGTAAAACCGAAAGATGAATCATGACCATAACTTTTTGGTTGATTGGATGATAAATATATTAGATTCTTGGAATTAGCTTCATGTGTTATTATCTTTAATCTGTTACAGTAAATCCTGTCTGATGAAGAAGTGCAACTTTTCGATGTTCATTGTTGCATTTGTTATGGTAATTGAGGATTGTAAAAAAGATGAAGATTCCTTACCCCAGATCACCCCAAAGCCTTCATATGATACATATCTGGCCTTCGCCGGCCATTTTGAGTTGATCGATCCCTGGTCTTATAGCATGTTCAACGTTTCGATAATATGGCAATCATTACCGGCAACTACTTTTACAGGAACTGTAGAAAAATAAACAAGAAATTTAGTGGGATTAAAAAAAGCACTAAATATATTGGACAATCAGATAAACTTATTAATGAAAATAATGAACAACAGGATTAATCCCTTAAGTAGGGATACAGCTACCAAATAATTTCTGATTCCTTGTTTGTTGTTATTTGTTCCTTGTTCATATTTCCATATTAGAAAGGATTATCTTTGGGTTGCTGTGCCCATGACATAATTTGATACACAACTGACTTTGCGGTTCTTGGTGATTTGGTGTCTTGGTGGCGAAAAAAATGCCACAAAGCCACCAAAACACAAAGAGTTCACCAAGAAAACATGTCATTAGCAACGTAGCCGGGGAACCTCCTTGCAATCTTCAAATTATTCGGATAATAGTGGTTTTGAATTAAAAGAAATATCCGGGATGTTATACGGAATATTGATTGCAACCACTACAATAAATCCCTGTCTTTATTTAAAACAAACACTTCATTATCATGAAACAAATATTTACAATTCTTTTAATTACAGGCCTTCTGTGTCACTCAATGTCTTACGCCAGCGATACGATTCAGGATCCGTATCGAAGGGTGCCCTTTCAACTCACTTTTCTATTTCCTCCTTTATCAACCAACTGGACAAATTTCGGAAATACGGTCAATAACTTTTCCTTGAATCTTCTGGTAGGGATTTCGGCTGGAACAGATGGTGTTGAACTTGGTTCACTGGTAAATATCAACCGGTATTTTATGCAGGGTGTACAATTCAGTGGATTTATGAATCTTACAGGTGGTAGCCGGAAGGAATATTCTTCTTCCGGATTGCAGGGTGCCGGATTTACCAATATCACAAATACGAATTTTAAAGGCGTTTCTTTTGCCGGGTTTACGAATATATATCCCGACAGCACATCGGGTTTATTTATTTCTGGTTTAATGAACCTGACAGGCGTATCGGATAAATCGGTTCAGATTGCAGGTTTTACAAACATCGCACCAGAGGGAAATATCAGTGTACAGGCAGCAGGATTCCTGAATGTTGCCAGGGAAGTTAAAGGACTTCAGGTTGCCGGTTTTGTCAATATTGCGAAAAATGTAAAAGGTGTTCAGCTGGCAGGCTTTATTAATATCTGTGACACTATAGATGGTATCCCGATCGGTTTTATCAATATTGTTAAAAAGAATGGTTACAACCGGTTTGAAATTTCAACAACAGATTATGCTTTTGGTCAGGTTTCCTTTAAACTTGGCACCAGGTATTTCTACAACATTTATTCTTTCAGTAAGCTTATCAAAGACAAAAACAGATATAGCTTTGGTGGAGGTTTTGGATCAGAAATGGATCTTGGCAAAAGCTTTTTGCTTAACCTGGAGTTAACGGTACACCAGGTTTTATGGATCAATGATTCCAGGGTAAAGGATTTGCTGCGTGTTGACCGATTAAATCTACTGACACAGTTTAAGATAGCCTTTGGTAAGGAACTGGGCAACAGGGTTTCTGTATATCTGGCGCCCGCGATTAATGTTTCGGTATCAACGGATAAATCGAAACGACTCGGCCCCGATTTTCAACCATACTGGAAAGTTACCCCCTTGAATGGAAACGATAAAACCCAGGTCAGGATCTGGCCCGGATTCTCTGCCGGGTTCAGGTTTTAGGCTAA
Source organism: uncultured Bacteroidales bacterium (assembly GCA_964468645.1). Taxonomy (GTDB): domain Bacteria; phylum Bacteroidota; class Bacteroidia; order Bacteroidales; family JAIOZK01; genus JAIOZK01. Next base: position 61,936 of record CAYXUU010000020.1, on the reverse strand, counting down.
CTGCATAGCGCCCATGGACTAGTGATCCGCTTAGCGCCCCTTCAAGGTGCTTAGCGGTTTAAGGATGTCCGCCGCATTAATAAAGGCATAGCCTATTTTATAATCTAAAGTTTTCCAATGGTTTATAATCCAACAAAGAAAGCAAGTTAATTTTTTGGCTGGCTTACCCATTCAGGGACTTTTATGTTCTTTTTCAAACCGACTGGTTTGTTATTACTATCGTCCTGAAAGATCCCCATTTTTTGCTGCCCAACGGATTTTTCGGGATGGTCGTATGCCATGAATACAAATAATGGAACGGTCAGCTTGTTCAATGAATACTGACTTTGCGGCCAGTCAAAAATTTGTTTGATCACACTGGCTTCATTGGCAAGACCATATTCGGCTGAAAATCCTGTTTCCCCAACATAAACATCTGGTTTGCTGTTAAAGTGTGTATGAAGTGATTCAAAGTATTTGATAACGGGGCCGAAATCAGTACTCTTTCCATAATTTCCTGTATACTGGTTGAACAACACAAAAGGGATTCCAATGTTCCATAATGGATTCCAGTTCCTTGTTATATGTGCTGTAATGGAATCGGCCCTGATATTTGCCTCGGGGTGAACAGGATTATAATTGGCAATGGTGGTCGATACCGGGATCTCATCCAGGGAAGCTTCGGTCAGGGATGCTTTTAGATTTTTAAATGCCTCCGGTACCCACTGGGTATAATAAGTTGAATAGTACTCATTGCCGGGCGGGGGGCCGTTGGCGTCAACTTCATTTCCAAGCAGGATCGCTTTAAGATGTTTTTTAAGATTCGCTTTGGAACCAAAAGTTTCAATCAGCATTTGAAGCCATTTATCCGTATAGGCTTTGCTTGTCATGAGACCGGGGCCCCATGGATGTCCATATCCCCCTGCGGCCAAAGCGCTATTATTGGTTCCCATAACCAGCTCAAGCTCCAATTCCTGATGATCTACGATGTATTTTATCAATTCCCCCTGAAAGGGATCAATGATGATCTCTGTGGTCCCTACGGCTGCAGCATGATAAGTCCTGATAAGCCTGAAATATTTTGTGATGGTATCCAGGTCCTTTGATACAATTCTGTTATTTCTGCCAACAGTTGCAGTTTCGTAATTGATACCAACATTGTATCTGAATGGGGAATTGGATGGTACCATATGATGGCTGTTTGTCACTGTCAGGTTTTGGGTGAGATTATGGGTCATGCCCTCAGTGTCTTTTACTTCAACCCTGACTGTATATTCACCTTCCGCCTCATATTTGCGGACATGTGTAATGCCAGAAATCCAATCCGTATCCCATGTTCCGTCATGCTCCCAATCCAGGCGGAAAAGCAGTCTTGAAATATCATCCTCTTCATCATGGGATTCTGACAAATCAATCGTAAAGTTCCTTTTAACAAATTCTGGCTCAGGTATTTAGCAGCATTTCTATTATTGAGGATATCAATAATTGCTTAATTTGAATCTTCAACAATTCAAATTCAATCAAATAGACCTGCCTTGATCCGGTATCGGCGGAGTTAATGGTGATCATTGTACCATCTGGGCTCCATCTTGGGTGTAAGTCACAACGAGCTTCACCATAATGGGCATGTTTCGCTTCTCAAAATGTGCCCAACGGAATACAGGCCTGGTTTCCATATTCATCAAAAACAAACCATACTTTGCCGGTGGATTGGGGTATGATTCGTTTACCATCCATTTTCCATCATGCGAAAGTGCGCTGATAGGATAGGGTATGATGCGCTCTTCTTTTGTATTGATATCAAGGATGATAGATACGAATTTTCCATCCCGCAAATCATTGTATAGGATTTTGGAATCAGGATAAGTAGGCATCCAATGACCCATGCAATCCTGTTGAAATCCATGTAGTACGAATATAACCAAAATGCATCCTGATCAGTGCTAACCGGGCAGCTTAGGCAGTATATGTTAAGATTACCCGGGTAATAATTATAAGGCGCAGTAAAACAGCGCAATACAGTTATAATAGATATCGAATGCATACCTTTTCAATACCTGTATTTAATTGCACGCATACCCATTGCCACCATGAAATTCTTGCATAAGCTCCATTATGGTATTAATTTTATAATCATGTTACCCCAAAATCAAAATCCGATGAAAACAAAAACCATTAAGATCACATTCTTTGTTCTGGTCGTCTTCCTCCTGATAATTAATGCGATTGGATTATTTGCACAGGTTGCTATTAATGAAGATGGCAGTAATGCAGATTCCTCAGCCATGCTACATGTAAAAAGTGTCACAAAAGGATTATTGATCCCAAGTATAACTACCACACAGATGGGCACTATCTCATCTCCAGCACACGGATTGCTGGTATTCAACCACGAAGAAATGAGTTTTTTCTTCTATGATACCACAGCAGCCAGATGGACAAAAATGATAACATCAGATGATCACTATTCTCAGATAGTTGATTCGGACGGAGATACGTATGTAACTGTTGAAAAGATGTCGGATGAAGATACCATCAGGTTTTATGTTCAGGGTACTGAAAAATTAAAAATATCAAAACAAACCCTGGAACCAATGAATACCGGCTATTCTGTATGTCTGGGGGAATCAGCAGGTAAGTCAGATACTTCTGGAAATTCTTACAACACATATATTGGTTATAAAACAGCTCCTTTATTAAATAAGTGGAGTAATGTTGGCATAGGCGCAGATGTTTTAAGATATGATACGGGTGGGTATAATAATGTAGCGATAGGTTATATGAGTATGCATAAAAATAAGTCGGGTTATTTCAATTGTGCAATAGGTTCTGCGAGCCTGTATGAAAACACTACTGGGAAAGAAAATACAGTCCTGGGTTATGCAGCGAAGCGATATAATTTTACCGGCAGTTATAATATTGCTATAGGAAGCAATTCAATGCATTATGGTCAAAAAGGTAACCATAACGTTTCTATTGGATTTGCTGCGTTGTATTATAGCCAGGGAAACAGAAATATTGCTATTGGTACCAAGTCATTATATAGTTCTACCACAAGTAACGACCTCATAGCTATTGGAGATTCTGCTTTATCATTTACTGAAGTAAGCACTAAAAACATTGCGATAGGTTCCAGAGCAATGGCCTTAGCTGAGAACGGCAGTTGTAACATAGCTATTGGAGATTCTTCACTTTTTTCAAACAGGACAGGTTCCTCAAATATCTCTATTGGCCATCAAACCATGATCAGTAATCTTTCCGGCTATAACAATATTGCCATTGGCAATGAAGCTCTTAAAGCGGATACAGGGGCATATTCCAATGTTGCCATAGGATCAGTGGCCTTAACATCTTTGAAAAGAGGCCATGGTTTTGTTGCAATTGGAGATTCAGCATTATTTACGTTATCTGATGGTATCGGTGCTTCCAGTAATAATGCAATAGGATTCTGTGCTTTGAAAAATAATGGTTATGGTGGTAGTAATACTGCCATGGGTTATAATGCAATGTATTACAACAATGATGGTTCTCGAAATACGGCTTTGGGAATTAATGCCTTAAGAGGGAATACAAGTGGTAACGAAAATACTGCATTGGGTAGTTATTCATTGTATGATAACAAGTCAGAATATAATACCGGAGTAGGTAGTTATTCTCTAAGATATAATACCAATGGTTCGAGAAATACTGCTGTTGGAAGCGATGCCTTATTCCGTAATACAACTGGTTCGTGGAATACGGCTGTAGGATTCTATGCATTGGAAGGGCATAAGACCGGGAGTTATAATACTGCGGTCGGTGCATATACAATGGTTTGGGATACCACCGGGCAGTATAATACAGCTTTGGGAGCAGAAACTGGTTATTGGCAATTTAACGGAAATGAGAATACTATGATAGGATACAAGGCTTTGTATAACAATAGGACAGGATCGTATAATGTTGGTGTGGGTACAAAAGCATTAACCAACATCACCAGTGGTGTTCAAAACACAGCAGTTGGAAATACGGTAATGCATTCAAATACAAAAGGTTCCTATAATGTTGCCATGGGCGTAAATGCGCTGTACAGCAACGATAGCGCCGATGCCAATGTCGCTATTGGCCCCAATTGTATGTATCACAATACTGGAGGAAGCAGCAATACTGCAGTGGGTAACTGGGCCGGGCCTGCATCAGGTAAACCATTACTGGCCAATACCACAGCCATCGGGAATTATGCTGTGGTTTCAGACAGTAACCAGGTACGCATTGGTAATAGTTCGGTGACAAGCATTGGAGGATATCAGAGCTGGACAAATCTATCTGATTTGCGGTTTAAGAAAAATATACAGTATGATGTTCCCGGTCTTGATTTTATTTTGAGGCTTGAACCGGTAACGTACAATATTGATATTAGGAAGTTAAATAGTTTTTTAAGATTGTCATCAGAATCGGAAGTATGCTCCCCTGCAATAACTGAAGAAGCTGCCAGTATGAAACGCAGTGGTTTCATCGCCCAGGATGTTGAAAAAGCAGCAAATGAACTGGATTATGATTTCAGTGGTGTGGATAAAGCAAATAATGATCAGGATCATTATGGATTACGCTATGCTGAATTTGTAGTTCCACTGGTAAAAGCTGTGCAGGAACAACAGGAAATGATCACTATCTTACAGAGGCAGAATAAGGAATTGATCGAAAGGATTGAAAGGCTGGAAAATGAATAGGGGAGAAATTCCATATCACGACTGTCTGTGATAAAAATTGGAGATTTCTCGGCTACACCAGGAATCTCCTTGCTCTGATTAATTTCGTTGACAAAAGTGATTTGGAATTAACAGATCGTTGCCAGGAGCTAAATAACACACATATATCAGTTGATGTAATGTTGTGTGTGAGCCCATTTAAGCTGGTATAATTATCCGGGAATAATGTTTTGATATTTGCAAGGTTTTTCGTAAATTTATAGAAAATTCAAAGAGATGAAAGCAAAATATTTATGCCCATTTTGCAAGGTTGTTCTGAATATTAAAGGAAATGTGATCCTTGCAGTAAGAAACTTCAAAGACATTGACAACAAGGGGCTTGTTTTGTTGCATGAAGAAATAGGAAATTATACCTGTGAGATCAGTGATTCTTTGGATATCGCTATTGGTGACATGGTGAAATTCTATTGTCCTGTCTGCATGGAAAACCTCGACATTGAAAAGGGTGAGAACCTGGCTGGGATAACACATATCGATCACAATGGCCGGAAATCAACGATCGTTTTCTCCAGGGTGTATGGTGAAAGATCTTCCTTCCAGGTGCATGATGATACGAAGATCACATCCTATGGAGAAAAAATGAGCAAGTATATTGATCCCGAGTGGTTCATTTTGTGGCATTGAAAGAAATCATTGTAATGCCAGTGATACTGTTGGATCCACTGCCTTTTCTTCAGGATACATGTGCTATTTCTGGAGTTGGATCTCTGAAGGATTTACAGAGAGCGCATATTTTTGGATTGCCATCCCGACTGACCAGTAAGATACATCCTGGACTAGTTTATTCAAAGGGTGTCAATTTAAATATATGATAGATGTCCTGCTAATATTTAACATAAGGCATTATTACGAAATAAGTTGGACAAAGCAAGCGAAGTTATTTTGTGCGATAACAAGGCAAAAAACGCAGGCATAGCAGTGGCTATGGCGAGGCTTTTTAACACAGTTAGCGCGCAAAAGAACAAGCCTGAATGGTCAAGTTATTTCGTAATAATGCCTAAGTCAATTGAACTTGAGTATAAATGTGCTAATTTTGAAGTAACTAAATAATTTGTTGATATGAACAAAACAATTATCCTCCTCATTTCTGTTTTCATAATCTTATCATCATGTAAGAAAGATGATGATAATAATGAACCCTCAGCAGGTTTCCCTGTGGAGACCATTGATCATCTTGAGTTTATCATTGATAGCATCATGCAGCGCGACACCATTTATGCCACCATTATCGGGATCTGGGTACCCGGGCGTGGAGAATTTGTAAGTGCAACAGGGGTTGCCAATATGCAGGAGGGAAGATTAGTTGAAACTACTGACCTGTTCAGGATAGCAAGTAATACCAAAACATTTACCGGGATCAGGATACTGCAGATGCATGACCAGGGATTACTGGATATCCATGATCCCATTTCGAAGTATTACCCGGATTTCCCCAATGCTGAGAATATAACACTCAAAAACCTGCTTCATATGCAAAGCGGAATGGCTGACTTTGCAAACCATGCCTTCCTGGAACAATGGTATGAAGACCCACTACTGCAGCTAAGTATTGAAGAAGAAATTCAAATATGCGCGGCCGACAGTGCAAGCTTTTATGCCCCCGGTGGGATCGTAAGATATAATAATACCAATTACATCATGTTGGGAGATATTATTACACGAATTTCAGGAAACTCACTGCAGCATGAATACAACGAGTATATATTCAAACCGCTTGGAATGAATAACACATATTATCCTACAGACAATAACCTGCCGGGGAATTACCACGGGTATAGCTGGAATACCGAAACGCATGTTTTCGATGATATGACTATTCTCAATCCTGCAATACCCAATGCTTCAGGTGGTATCATCTCCGATATTTATGACCTGAAAACTTACGTAAAAGCTCTGTATAACGGAGACCTTATTTCAGATTCGTTGCATCAGCAGCAATTACAGTTTTTACCTTTTGAGGGGGCTCCTCCCTGGATGGGCTACGGTATGGGAATATTGAATTTTGGTGGTTTCTGGGGGCATAACGGGACTATTTTCGGATTCTCAACCGAGATGTACTATATGCCGGAATTGGACGCAACGATAATCATTAATGTAAATCGCCTCGACCTGAACGATCACAGCAAATCATATTCGTTCTTTATTAAACTTACCAAAGAACTATTTCCTGATTATGTTCAATGGTGATTTGTCAATCTGTTTGAGAAATAGTTAAAAATAAATGATATATTGTGAAAGGAAGAGATTTTTTATTAAAAAGCACAGCAGCAACAAGGGATGTGTCTATTCCATTCCTCTGGGGATGTGATAAAGACGATGAGAACAACTAAAATATATTTCTCTAATCCATGTTTGAAAAATCCCACAATTTATACATTATGAGAAACTTAGCTTTACTTCTACTGGTATTTCTTGCTGTTGCAACTAATACCCGGGCTCAATTTGATAACTTGTTTAAAACCAGAACCGATACCACTGTATTTGATTACAGCTCATTAGACTGGGTCAGTGCATTCGATTCTTTGCATGCATGTATGAGCTTAAGATATCCTTATACTGAGTGGAAAGCTGTGAAGTGGCCGGAGAAGCTTGCAAAAATAAGACCACAGATTCAGGAGGCTATGAATACAGGAGATACTGCTGATTTCATCAAAAACCTGTATACATATCTTTATGAGATACCTGATGGTCATATCAATCTTGTTGGAAATATTAACTCGTTCAAGAAGGAGTATATGCAGGGGAGTTATGGTTTCAATATGATCCCGGCAGATAACGGAGAGATCATTGCCACCCTGGTTCCACAATCAGGTGCTGCGTATGCGGCAGGTTTGAGAACAGAGGATAAGATCCTTATGTGGAACGGAATACATATTGATTCGGTCCCGAACACAGAATACAATAACTACAACAGGAATTACGGAACCCTCGAGGGACGGATTCTAAGCCGTTACCTTATGTTAACACGTGATAAAATTGGAAAGAACGCTTCCGTTACTTTCCTGAGCAGTTTATCGGGAAAGGAAGAGACCATATCACTTCATGCCGAAGATGACCAGTCAATGCTATACATCATGGGATTTCTGAATACAGTACCGATGTCCATACTCGATTCGATGGTAATTTATAAGATTTTACCTAACGAGGTGGGGTATCTCAGGATAACATCAGAAGACTCGGATGGAATGACACTGCAGGAAGTCATGGAAAGTGATATATTTATCCTTGCCGCCCAGGCCATTGAATATTTCAATGTCAATGATATTAATAAGCTGGTTGTTGACCTGAGGTTCAACCTGGGCGGTAATGATCTGCTGGCAACCGCATTGCTCGGGTTTTTTTATAATACTTCAGAATTTTATGAGCATATAACCGGTACTTACGATGACAATTATGAAATTATTTTTAGCCTGTATGTAGAGCCATTAACACCTCAATACACAGGAGAAATTGTTGTCCTGACCGACCCGAACTGCATCAGTAGTGGTGAAGGAATGGCCATGATGTTCCAGAAATTGAGTAATGCACATGTCATTTCATCCTGGGGTACAAACGGGGCCTATGGCATAGTTGACTTCGGACCTGTTTATATGCCCGGAGGATTGATCATTACCTTTCCACAGGCAATATCCCTTGACCAGGATCTTAAAATTCTCCTGGAGTCCGATTCAACTATGCATGGAGGCGTATCGTTGGATGTAAGGATTCCGTTAACAGTTGAAAATATAAGAAGACAATGGGAAAATGGTGAGGATGTTCAATTGGAAAGTGCATTGAGCTTTTTACTGGAGATTGAAGAAGAGAAATGGCATCATGAAATTTTTGTTTTTCCAAATCCTTGTAAGGATCAACTTCATTTAAAACTTCCGGAAGCTCCATCAGATTATTATCAGGTCGTGGTATATAATATTGTCGGTAAGAGGATCATGCAAGAACAGATATTCCATGATGGTGGAAATGTTCCGTATGTTATGAATATTCAATCATTGGTACCGGGTATTTATATTTGCTGTATTGAGACTGGTGATTTTATGTATAATTACAAAATTATTGTTGGGTAAAGTTAGTTTTCCATGATCAGTTATTTTCCAGGTTTGGCAAGTACGCTGATAAACATAATCAGATTTACCAAATAACAGAACATAATCCCCCAGAAATATATTGCCTCATACCTGGGTTTAACACAGGAAAGCTTAAGTAGAATACGTAAGAAAATTGTTGCAAGCTGACAAATAATAAAGTTAAATTTGTTCCCGAGGTTTTCCACTAATTTTGATTACACATGAAACAGAATAAAAATAATCTTTTATGAAAAACAACACTATTTCAATACTATTGGGAATACTGGTGCTGGCTATTTGCTTTGGATGTAAGCATACTCCGAAAGTTGCAGATAATACGAATGATTCCGTATCAGGAGACCCGGCAGTTTACGAATGGCGCGGAGAAAACAGAAGCGGTATTTACCCTGATACGGGTTTACTGAAAACCTGGCCGGAAGAAGGCCCCGAACTTGTCTGGGAATACGAAGGGATCGGTAATGGCTATGGCTCACCGGTATTTACGCCTGACAGGATGTATATACTCGGGGAGATCGATTCGCTGGCCTACCTGTTTGCTTTCGACCTTCAGGGCAATTTGCTTTGGAAAAAAAACTTTGGCTTGGAATGGGTTGAGAACTATGATGGCTCTCGGTCCACACCGACCATTATTGACGATCTTATTTATATGACCTCCGGCCTGGGAACCATCTACTGCTTTGACAGGCATACGGGAGAGCAGAAATGGAATGTGGATATGGTGAAGGATATGCAGGGCGAGTTTCCGTTGTTCGGATATTCCGAATCGGTGATCATTGAAGATGAAAAGTTGTTTTTTACACCGGGGGGGAAAGACACCAACGTTGTTGCCCTGGATCGTTTTAACGGTGAAATCATATGGGTAAGTAAGGGGGTGGGAGAGCGTCCCGGATATAATGCACCGCAAATTATTCAGCTGAAAGATCGCAACATTCTTGTCAATTTTTCAGCCTATCACCTGATGGGACATGATACGAAAACTGGTGAACTGCTGTGGGTGCATGAGCAGGATAATACGAACACGGGTAACAGGCGGCCCGGAATGGGTGATACGCACAGCAATACAATAATTTATGATGATGGCTATATTTATTATGCCGCCGGAGATGGAAACGGGGGTGTGAAACTCTTCCTCTCAGAGGATGGTAACACTGTTAAAGAAGTCTGGAGGAATAAGGATTTTGATAGTTATATGGGGGGTATTGTAAAAATTGGTAGTTATCTCTATGGTTGTGGAACGGCAAAGCGGGATTTTAAAAGCATCAACGCAATAACCGGAAAATTAGGTAAAGTGTTGAAAGAAGGCATGGGGGTTGTGATCTCTGCTGATGATATGCTTTATTATTATAATTTAAAAGGTGAAGTGTTGTTGATAACACCTGATCCCATTACCATGGAAGTGGCTGGTAAATTCAGAATTACAAAAGGAAAAAATGAACATGTTGCTCACCCTGTAATCAATGACGGAAAATTATATGTCAGGCATGGGGATGTGATACAGGCTTATGACCTGATGGCAAAAGAAAAAGACAAAAGCACCTCTGCCGGAAACCGGCTACAGAGAGCAACTTACATTGTTTATGGATAAAAGTTGCAGGTTGCGAGTTGCAGGTTACAGGTTAACATTCCAGAGTCCGATGAAGGAGGTCCTGGAAGAGTTAACCAGGGAAAAAAGCACAAGTCCCCGTATCGGAAACTGACTACACGGACAAAACATATAATATTGAATATCATCCCATTATGGTTTTGTTAGATGAAAGTTTTAAACCGCGGAGAACGCAAAGAATCTGCAGAGATCTCTGCGGATTTTCGCGTTCTCTGTGGTTTTAATAATCAAAAGTAAGTTCAGAACCATGAAAGTAGGTTTCATCATATGAAGCTTCATATTCTCTACGGCGTGAAGGAGCATACGAACAGGAATAAGGTTTTAGCGAAATGGCTGACGGAAAACAACATTGCGGTATACACCGCTGATTACCAGGGACATTGACATTCAGTTATTGATTCTGATCACCTTGGTCATCTTAACAAGAATAGAACACGAATGATACGGATCTCCGATCGCAGATATCCACAGATCTTTTTGTCCACGAATTACATTAATCTGCACTATTAATCCGTGCATCCGTTGCATTTTTCAAAAAAAAATCAAAAAAAACTTGACAATTAAAAAAATTGATATACTTTTGCAAGTGATTACTCACTATCGAATATGACAGAAAAGAAAGAAAAAATATTACTGGCTGCCCTTGAACTTTTTGCCAGGGATGGTTTTAAAACAACATCGACCAGCAAGGTTGCGAAGCATGCCGGTGTTTCTGAGGGATTGATCTTCCGTCATTTCAGGAATAAAGACGGTTTGCTCCAGGCGATTTTGAAAGAGGGTGAAGAAAGAATCAAGGTGTTGTTCTCTGATATCGTGTTTGAAACGGAGCCGGAATCCGTAATTCATAAAACCCTGGAGATGATGTCGTCGGGAAATCTGAGTACGGGAGAACTTGAATTCTGGAAATTGCAATATAAGATAAAATGGGAACTAGAACAGTACGGTGAACATAAGATGGAACCCCTGCAGCTGGCCCTTACCAGTGCATTCAAAAAACTGGGCTATGAAGAGCCTGAAAAGGAAGCCATGATGCTGTTACTCGAGCTAGACGGACTGGCAACAAGATACTTCCTGATGGAAAAATTCGATATAGAATCAATGATCACATTTTTAAAGAAAAGATATAAGGTTTAAAAAAATTTAAATAAACTAGCAAGTAAGTACTCACATAATTATAAGTAAAAAAATGAAAAAAGTTGCATTAATAACAGGAGCCTCAACAGGCATAGGGAAAGAGTTATCACAAATTCACGCCGAAAGGGGCGGTGATTTAATTATCGTTGCCAGAAGCAGGGAAAAATTAGAGCAGTTGAAAACCGAGCTGGAAGAAAAATATCCAGTCAAAGTAATGGTGATCGCACAGGACCTGAGCCTGCCTGAAGCAACGGAAAATATTTACAAAGAAGTTACACAGGCCGGTATTCAAGTCGATTACCTGATCAACAATGCCGGATTTGGCGGCAGGGGTAAGTTTCATGAAAGGGATTGGGATCTTGATCTGACCATGATCAACCTGAATATTGTAGCACTAACAGCTCTTACAAGGTTCTTTTTACCTGATTTTGTAAAAAGAAACTCAGGGAAGATCCTTAATGTATCCTCAACGGCGAGTTTTATGCCAGGACCGTTGCAGGCAGTCTATTATGCCACCAAGGCCTATGTAACCTATTTCAGCAATGCCATTACTGAGGAGTTGTATGATACAAATATTACAGTAACTGCATTGCTTCCCGGTGCCACCGAAACAGAATTTGCCCGTACCTCCGGAATGGATAAAACCAGCCTGTTTGATAAGACAGTAAGTGCACGAAGTGTTGCCGAAGATGGATATAATGGTATGCTGAAAGGTAAACTAAATGTGGTTTCAGGATTAACTGCCTCACAGAAAATGATGACAGGAATGATTCCTTTAATACCTAAAAAAATGTTGCTGAAAACAGTTCGAAAAATGCAGGAAGTTTAATCTCATCATATGGGCAAGACGAGGATTTAATTCCCCGTCTGGCCTCAGGCTAGAGCGATTAGATTATACATAATGAACTACCCCGCGGCTCTGCCGGGGGGTAGTTCATTAATTTAGGTCAGTGAAGTAATTTTCAGGTGAAAACAATGTTAAAACATCAGTTTATTTAAAACCGGTCGTTTAGATTCTTAGTGAGTTTTTAATATGGCACGTAAAAAAGCATATACCGAAAAAGATGTAATTGAAAGAGCAACCGAGCTTTGCTGCGGACAGGCCGGTGAAATCTTAACCGAATATAATTATTCAGTCTTTTATTCTTCCGGAAAAATGACGCTAAAATTGGTGCCTCTATATACTTCGCTGGTAACCAGTATTTCACCATTATGAAGCTCAAGAATCCATTTGCAGATGGCCAACCCAAGTCCGCTACCTCCCAATCTGCGCGATCGTGATTTATCAACCCGGTAAAACCGTTCAAAGATCTTAGGTATTTCCTCCGGGGGTATACCAATCCCGCTATCCTTAACATTAATTGATATTCCTGTTTTATCCCTTTTAAGGTTTAAGTTTATTTTTCCGTTGGGCTGGTTGTATTTTATTGCATTATCCATCAGATTCCATAACAGCCGTGTGATAAGTTCTTTGTTCCCGTTGAAGTATATCCCGTCGGTACAATCCAGTGAAACTTCAATGTTTTTATCAGAAGCCATGATTTCAGCATCCTGTGATATCTCATACATCAGGGTGGACAAATCAACTGACTCAAAATGATATTTTATTTTATTCGTGTCCATTTTATGGATGAGCAGCAGTCGCTCAGAAATGGAAGTTAAATATTGGATCTCTTCAAGTACATTTTCAAGCGTTTTGATGGTTGTTTCATTAACTGGGGAATTCTCTAAAATTTCTTCTATTTCTCCTCTGATAATCGTAAGTGGTGTCCTGATTTCATGAGCAGCATCCTGAGAAAATTGTTTGGCCTGTGCAAAAGATTTTTCCAGTCTGTCGATCATGGAATTGAGGGTTAAAATCAATTGTGTTATTTCATCTTTGCCCCTGGGAACCGAAATACGATTGCTTAAATTTGAAGATGTTATTGAGTCCGTTGTTATACTGATTCGTTTAACTACATTCATGGAACGCTGTGTTACCATGAAACCAAATATAAAAGAGAAGATCAATCCAATGGGGAAAATATACAGAAATATTTTCAGTATTTTTTGTTGAATATCGGCCAATGAAGAAAGTTCATAACCAATATAAAGAGTAAATTCAGGCATATTCAAAGCCGTTAAGGTAAACGGAATACCATTAAAATCCACATCTATTACATTGCCGTCCGAAATTTCCGAAGGGTAAACTGCAAGCTTTGTCTTTTCATATCTTTCTGTCAGGTATTTGAGTTCCCCTTCAGCATAAATATACATTACATAGTTGTTGTCGGGTGTTTCGGTGTAAATTTGAATATCCTGAAAAGTATGGCCTTCATGTTCTTGAGAACCTTCCCCTTCTTCTTCCCCATGATGTTTGGCTTCTCCATTACTTTTTGAACTTTTTTCATTTTCAATAAAGAAATATTTTACTGTATTGGCCTTTGTTTTCAGGTCATTTTCGATTTCACTTTTTAACTGCAGGCCGATAATTTTATAGGATGCAAACAATGCGGAAGCCAGTATCAATGTAAGAAGTATTGAATACCAAAGGCTGATTCTTATCTTTAGGTTGTTAAACATCATTAGCGGGTTTCATTATATATCCATAGCCCCTGACTGTTTGGATGAGTTTCTGCGCACCTTTATCATCAAGCTTTTTACGCAAGCGGTTAACATAAACATCGATAAAATTTGTGCCGGTATCAAAATCATATTTCCAAACATGCTCGGCAATCGACAACCTGTTTACGGCTCTGTTCAGGTTATTGGCAAAAAATTCCAAAAGTGCATATTCTTTTGCTGTAAGCTCAATCTCCCTTTCACCTCTTTTCACCTCATGGGTCACCATATTAATTTTAAGATCACCGATAATTACAAAAGGGTTACTCTGGGTATTGCTCCTCCTGAGCAGCACCCTGATACGGGCAAGCAATTCGCCAAAAGAAAACGGCTTAACCAGATAATCATCAGCACCGAGGTTCAGCCCATGAATTTTGTCGTCAATTTCGCCTTTTGAAGTTAGAATGATTATAGGGGTCCGGATGTCTTTTTCCCTTAATTTCCTTAATATTGCAAAACCATGAAGATCCGGCAGCATCAGGTCGAGAATGATTACATCAATAGTTGTATCCTGTGCCATTTCAAAACCCTTCATGCCATCGAATGCTGTTTCAACGGTAAAACGCTCAAACTCAAGCCCTCTTTTAATAAAAGCCGAAACTTTGTGTTCATCTTCAATTATAAGGATTTTCATACCTGCTTTTTAATGCCTGCAAAATATTAATAATTTTCCATTCCAAACATTACAAAATTGTAATCAAAACAGGGGAAATATTATAGGGATTGTAATCTAATAAATACCATCCTTTCATAAGTTTGCATCATGAATCATATAATCAAAATTTAAATAAAAACTAGTATTATGAAAATTAGTAATTCAATTGTTAAAACAGTTCTAGGCCTATTTTTATTGCAAATCATGTTTATAGGCATAAGTTGTGGTCAAGATGAACACAGGAATGGTGAAGAAGGAGAAGAATCCGGAAAGAAGTTTACAAAAAGTGAGGTTTGCGAAGAAGTTAAGAAAGGAATTAAGCTTGAGCTTAAGTATGACGAAGCCTCCACATCTTTCATTGGTTATGTAAAGAATGTTTCAACCAAAGTAATTAACAAGGTAAGGGTAGAGGTTCACCTGTCAAATGGAGTAGAATTAGGCCCTACAAAGAATGTTAACCTGGTACCAGGTGAAAAATCTGATGTTAAACTTTCGGCAAAGAACCAGGCATTTGAACAGTGGACAACTCATGCAGAAGTTGGAAACTCAGAACACGGCCACCGTGAAAGTGGTGAACATGGTAAGGAGGGTGAGCATAAAGAAAAAGGCTAACACAATGAAAAGGGCGAACATGGAGAGAAAAGTGAACGTAACGAACATAATTAATTCTCTTATTCAATTATTAAAACGATAAGATATGAAAAACAAAATTCCGATTCTAAGTTTACTTTTTGCAGTAATCATTTCGATTACAGCATGCAAAAAAGCGAATGATCTTCCAAGCCCATCCATGATTGAAGATGAGGTGGGATCCATTTGGACTAAAAATGAAGCAGCTACAGAAATCATGAAGGGCGTCAGGTTGATTTTACAATATGACGAATCTTCTAATGCTTTCACTGGAACCATGGAGAATTTAAACACCAACATTGCACCGAGTGCAAAAGCCACGGTATTTGTAGCAGGCGATGACAATATCAGTCATGAATTTACATCAAATACTCCTGTCGATATGGAACCATGTGAAATAATAGATGTAACTGTGAATATTTCAGCTAATACCTCATTCAAAAAATTTAAAATGAATCCTGAAACAAGTAGTGAAGATGGTGAAGGCGGCGAAGGCGGCGAAGGCGGTGAAGGTGGTGAAGGCGGCAATGAGTCAGGTAAACTCTGGAACAAAGCGCAAACAGCAGATGAAATTGTAAACGGCATTCACCTGGTTTTAACATTTGATACCAACACCGAATCATTTAACGGGACTTTAGAAAATATCAACACAATCATAGCACCTCAGGTAAGGGTTGAAGTACATGTATTCCAAAGTGAAACGGAAAGTCAGGAGTTTGGGCCAACCACACCCGGTGATATGGATCCTGACGCTACCCGTAATGTATCTCTTCCCATAACCCCAGGGACAGAATTTGTTAAATTTAATATGCATCCTGAAGTAGGCGGATCTGGAATTTAATTAATAAAATATGAATTAACATTTTTATTAACTTAAAAAAATATCATTATGAAAAAATTTGCAATTATTTCATTTGTTTTCTTTATAAGTTGGGCAACTGTTGGCCAGACTGTAAGCACAGTCAGCTGGATAATTTCAAACTTCGATAAAGATGAAGGGATCGTTTCACATGGAGTTTTGACAGGCCCCTGGGCAGGAAAATTTGAACCACCTGAATATTATATCTTTACAGATGATGGAGGATCCAGTAAAATTCGAGCCGGATTTGGAGATGAAGGTGGGGGAGGTAAACTTCTTACAGTTCCTGATTACAACCAGATTATAACCATAGGAGCTATTATGGATTTCAGCGAGAATAATAATAGGGTATTACAGGTTAAATACTGGCATTATGGAGAAAATTCAATTATAGAGGAGCTAGGTATCACAACAGTCGATCAGATAAACAATAACCCACCTGATGATTTGCCATTTGTACTTGCTGGTCAATTCACCGGGCCCGGCAGTTCAACCAGTAAACATTATTTCGAAGACCAAACAGGCCAGCTTGAGTTAAGATTGCTGAACATGAATGATCCACCATATAATGTTGATATTTATGGATTTGGTGTTATAGATAATTGGTGGCCGACCTACGAAGTATATTATTATGAAGAAGCCAATTTTACCGCAATACCTGAAAATATCTCTAATCAGGTTAGCATACACCCCAATCCTGCAAAGGGTACGGTTTATATTGAAACATCAGCAAATACGGAAAATATTCAGTTGATCGATTTTGCAGGACAGTATATTTTTGAACAAAAAGCATCTGGTAATCAAATTGTAGTAAACATCTCTGATCTTGAGCCCGGGATCTATTTAGTAAAAGTATTCTCACATTACAATGTAATTACCAGGAAACTGGTGATTGATTAAAGACATTAAGATTATAATAAGTTCATTTAAATCCCATCCGCCTGTCAGCGGGTGGGATTTTTCCTTTTGGTGCCTGGTTAAAATATATCCTCTACTTTTGAACAAAAATTTTCCTATGAATAAAATACTAAGCTATATAGCCATTATTCTGATTGCTATTGGATGTCAAAACCCTGGCCACAAAGAACAGAGTGCAGATAACGAAAATTCAGATATGCCAAAAATTGCCATAGCAGGCATTGCCATCGAATCCAGCACCTTTTCACCTGCACAGACTGATGAAGATGCTTTTCATGCCAGAACAGGAGAGGATGTTTTTACCATTTATCCTTTTTTTAGAAATGATTCTACTTACCTGAAACAGGCCCGCTGGTATCCAACACTGAAAGGTCATGCCCTTCCCGGTGGCATCGTTAAGAGGGAGGCCTATGAGTCGTTGGTGGGGAAAACCCTGAATATGCTAACGGAAAACCTTCCCTACGATGGTCTTTTCCTTGATATTCATGGGGCTATGAGTGTTGTGGGACTCGATGATCCGGAAGGTGATTTTATTAAGCGGATCCGTGATGTGGTAGGAACTGAAACCATTATATCTACCTGCATGGATTTGCATGGCAATGTATCACAAGAACTTGCCAAACACACTGATTTGATAACCTGTTACAGACTGGCACCCCATGAAGATGCATGGGAATCGAAAGAAAGAGCTGTTGCCAATTTGCTGGAAAGATTAAAAACCGGAAGAGGGAAACCAGCCTATAAGGCCTGGATTCCTGTCCCGATATTATTACCCGGAGAAAAAACCAGCACCAGGATAGAACCGGGAAAAAGCCTGTATGCCCAGGTTGAACCCGCAACAATACAGGAAGGCATTCTGGATGCCGGGATCTGGGTTGGATATGCCTGGGCCGATGAGCCAAGGAACCACGCCGTAGTTATGGTAACCGGTGATGATAAGGAAAAAGTAACTACTACTGCTGAGAAACTGGCTCAAAGCTTCTGGGATGTGCGTAATGATTTTGTATTTGTTGCGCCAACAACAACTCTGGAAGAGTGCCTGGAAAGTGCTATTTCTAGTGATAAAAAACCTTTTTTCATCAGCGATATGGGTGATAATCCCACCGCAGGTGGAGCTGGTGATGTTACCTGGACGCTGCATGAAATACTCAAGCGCCCTGAATTTAAAAATGCAGATGGCCCTTCAGTAATTTATGCATCCATTCCCGGACCTGAGTTTGTTGACAAAGCTGTTGAAGTGGGTGTCGGGGAAAGGATCAGCGCGACTGCAGGTGCAGCAGTGGATAACCGGTATTCGCCACCCATCCAATTAAATGGCACCATTCAATCTATCGAACATGGTGATAAATATGCAGAAACCGAGGTGGTTGTTAAGGTGGGATCAGTGAATGTAATTGTTACAAGAAAACGTAAACCATATCACTATGAAAAAGACTTTACTCAATTGGGCTTACATCCGGGAGAAGCCGATATTGTAGTGGTAAAAATCGGGTACCTTGTTCCTGAACTATACAATTTACGCGGCGACTGGCTTATGGCACTCACCCCGGGTGGCGTTGACCAGGATCTGGAACGACTGGATTACAAACGAATCAATCGCCCCATGTTTCCTCTGGATAAAGATATGGAAGAGCCTGATCTGCATGCGAGGTTAATTCCATTGTCACATTCACGGTAGAAAAAATTATTCTACAGTATCGTGTTATGAGAAGATTATTTGTTCCGGCAGTAAGGATATGAAAATACTCAAAAGTCCCTCTGCCGGAAACCGGTTACAGAGAGCAAACTATCATTGTTTATGGATTAAAGTTGCGAGTTACAGGTTACAGGTCAACCTTCCAGAGTCCGACGAAGGAGGTCCTGGAAGAGTTAACCAGGGAATTATTAATAAAAATGGTAACTATGCTACCCTTTTTATTCCTAAAACCTGCATCAACCGTTTCACCATCGGGATATGCCTGGCAGGAAATATTAAATGATGATTTCCCAGGCTTCGCTCCTTTAACAGTTTTACCTGTTCTTTGCTGGTTTTAAAATCAATTTGTGTTCGGCATGCAAAATCATGATCGGGACAATGAATGATATCACCATTGAGGAGCATAAACTTCTTCAATTTGTTATCAACCCGGAATACTCCTGCTTCCTGATTCTCAAATTTTCCGCTGATGGCCGTCCCGCAACCGGTTTCGAAATGGGTGGTAATCTGAAAGGATTTCAACAATTGAAGCGGCGCTGTACAGTGAGCAAATAATATGTTCTCTTCTTTTATTTCAGCAATATTGGCCATCCAGGGAATTTCTTCTTCTATGGATTTGATGAACATCATTCCTAACATAGAACAAATATCCCCTTCGCAGGCGGCCACAATATTTTTCTGGTTTAAAACTGCCAATGGCAAACAGGCGGTAACCTGGTCACGCATTACCATAGAAAAACACTCCACACTGATTGCCGAAAGACTTTTTTCTTTGATTACTTCCTCCAGTAAACTATATACCCTTGCAGTTTCGTGAAGCTGTTTGGGATTGATGTTTGGGAAATATTCCAGAAACTCAAGAGATGGTTCTTTGTCACGATAATCGGCTAATTTACTCCAGGGCAATCTCATCAGCTCTATTCCCAGCTTCTCTGTAATCAGGCTACTTTCTACATCTGAAATTATCAGCCAGTCAGAAACATCACCTATCAATGCAGCTTTCTGCCGGGTAAGCTTTTCCAATGCCTGATTTATTTTTTGAATTTCCATAAATTCCTCAAAAGCATCCGGAGCAAAGACATCAATCATACTGACTCTTTTATTATGTGCCCTTAAATATGCGGCAATTTCAATCGCAGCTGCATATGAATTACATTCCCTGTGACACAGGAGTATAACATTCCGATGAGGTTTTGTCAGTTGAACAGCATGTTGTTCTGAACCACCACTGGCAATGAAAAGCAGCTGTCCATCATCCTGTTTAATGGAATAATTTGATGGTTTAAAGAAATCGTTGAGAATCTGTTCAGAGCGCCTCTTTAATTCCTGATCATGATCATCGTATGACAGGTATGCTATATTATAGATCATCTGATAATATTACTGAATTAATCACTCCCCGGTACTGCAGCCTATTGTTTAATGAAATATAATCCATATATATTCATCATATCCAGCTCATTCGATTCAGCCCAGGTTTCCCCACCATCTGTACTTCTGTAAACCAGGGAATTAAATGTAGTCACCCAGATGTGAATCTTATCCAGGAAAAAGAAATGTTTAAATCCCAGGTATGGCAAACTATATTTTACTTCCCAGCTTGACCCACCATCTTCAGATTTTAGGATATTCCCTTCCTTATCGTTGCCCGTAGGGTAATTATTATCGGTAGTAAGCCATATCACATTGGTATCCAGCATATGTATATCGATCATATTGTCATATGCCTGCGGGATATCTAAAAGGGTCCAGGACAAGCCACCATTTGTTGTTTTATAGAGGTCAGAGCTATTGGCAAGAAAGCCATTAGATTCATTATAAAAATATACAGATATATAGTTGTCTGCCCCTGGAACGGTAAGTTTTGTCCACTGTCCATGTGCACTGATCATTATCAGGGAAAGACTGAGAAACAATACAATTTTTAATTTCATGGGATAAAGTTATCAAATATACATTTTCAAAATTAGTGTTTATCTTTAGAAGTTAAAAAACTCAAAAAATGCCTAAACTATTTTCTGTCGCTTCCTGGAACATAGAACATTTAAAGGGCAGCATTACCAGGGTAAAGCGCATCGCTGAGTTCATTAAGGGCCAGCATGGAGGATCCGCCCAAATACCTGATATTTTCGCACTTTACGAGGTGGAGGGAAAAGATATTTATTTTGAATTCATGGAACAATTTCCTGATTATCGCTTCCACCTGACCGAAGGCAAACAAACCCAGGAAATCTTCATCGGTGTACGCAGTGACTTTCAAACCTTCACCACACAGCGGCTTGAATTCAAAACCAAACGTGAATATCAACGACCGGGTTTGCTGTTATCGGTTCAAGTCAATAATGAACATTATCCTTTACTGTTCCTGCATATTAAAAGTGGTTCAAAGACCGAAGATTTTGGTTTGCGTGATGCTGCATTAACAAGTGCATTTAAATTGAAAAAAGCCCTGGATGCTGCCGGAGGAGGTAATTCCAATTTTATTTTTATGGGAGACCTGAACACCATGGGCATTGATGACCCGGTACCTTATTCGAAAGAACTGGATTTTAGTCCTGAGGAAGAAGTTGCCCGGATTGCAAAATGGGCAGAGAAGAGGGAAATGTTGCTTCTATCAAAAGATAAAACCATAATCGATGGAGAACCTGAAGAGGTAAGCTGGTACAATGGGGGCAATACCTATGAGCCAACGAACCTCGATCATGTTGTTGTGTCGGATCATTTGGATATCAGAGACCAGAACGGGTTGATAGGCAATGTAACAGTGCTGGGCTGGCCAAAACTGCATAAAGATGATTGGAAACTCTGGTTTGATGAGTTCTCAGATCATGCGATGTTATATTTTGAGGTTTGGGAATGAAGGAAGGCAGAAGGCAAATTTAAAATTCACGGACTTCAGGATAAGATTATAAACATAAGAAAATAAACAGATGAAAAAAATTTCGATTATATTATTGTACCTGGTTCTTATACAAGCTGTATCTGGGCAGAAATTGAAAATAGAATTCCCATATATAAATTATATTGCATTTGAGCCTGAATTGCAAATTGAATTTGCCCGCTATGGAATTTGCCAGATTCATGCGCCATTAAAGGACACCGATAGTGAATTGAAAGGAATAAAAGAAAATAAAAAAGTTAAGGAATCTATTTTAGCCGGTATTGAAAAAGCGATAGAGAACAATGTAAATGTCCTGATCTTTCCTGAATTGGCTCTTGCTTTCGATACTAAAACAAGAATTGAGATGTTGGACCATATGAAAGAAACCGCGGAAACAAATGATATGATAATCATTGCTGGTTCTTTTTATAATGACTACCGTGAAAATACCGTTCCAATTATTTTACCAACCGGAATATATTACAGCTATAAGATAAAGCAATCAAAATTTGAAGTATCTCCTATTGCTGGTGAAGGAATGGTCCGTGGTGACACATTAACTGTCATTACAAGCAAATATGGTAAGATATTACCCATAGTCTGTGTTGACCTGATTTCAGATGAAATTCAATTTGTTGCCAGATATCTAAGTAACAAAAACATTATTAACATACTTGTAAACATCAACTATAATCCTGCCTCACAAGAATTTATGAGAGAAATGTCAGCTGTAGTAAAGAGACATGAGCTTTTCGGAATAATTGCCAATGTTGCCCACCCACTTGAGGATATTGAAATGAATTGTATTGATACATGTTATGGCAATAGTTCTGTTTTTGCAACTTTGTACATCAATCAGAACAAAACCACAGAATTAATATCTGAATGTTTTAAAGATTCTCAGAGCGATGAATTACATCAATCTTATTCAACGCTTATCTCTCAGATAGACCCGGATATTGAAGGGATGCTCATTATTGATTTGAATTTAAGTACTGTAAGGCCTCCCAAAAGAACAAATGCACCTGACCAGGGATATCCAACTGTACGGAATTTAAAAATAATCAGCTTGTGGGAATAAGTACTTTTGCTAATAAAAAATATAGCTCATTTGGTGGATATCCTAAACCTGAGTATGATTACATTTAATAGAATAATCAGTGGTTTGATACAGACGGGTTTTGAAAGGCCCAACGCCCTGTATTTAAACCCATGGAATTAAAATAGAGAATAGAAAATTTAGAATTGTATGATATGAGAATGATTAGTTTTTTGATGTTTTTTGGATTGGTGTTTTTGTTTACAGGGTGTAATAACGATCAACCGAAAAATGAAGAATCCCACCTGGCTGATGATGTGAAGAAGGAATTTATCAGAACATGGGAGGCTTATAAGACCTATGCCTGGGGGCATGATGTGCTGCTACCTATTTCTAAAAGTTATTCCGACTGGTATGATGAATCACTTCACATTTCGCCTATTGATGCCTACAGCACAATGAAAGTAATGGGATTGGATTCGCTTGCTGAGGAAGTGGAACAGTATATTATGGATTCTGTTTTCTGGGATAAGGACCTTTTTGTGAAAACCTTTGAGGTTAACATCAGGATACTTGGCGGTATGCTGGCCATGTATCAATATACAGGGGAAAAGGAGATTCTTGATAAAACAGAAGATTTCGGAAGAAGGATGCTGGCGGCATTTAATTCCCCCACCGGGATACCATACTACTGGTTCAACCTCAAAACCGGTGAAGTGAAAGGGGTAACTGTGAATGTTGCGGAAGCCGCCACCTATTTGTTGGAGATGGGTATCCTTAGCTATTATACCAATAATCCCGTTTATTATCAGGCGGCTAAAAAAGCAAACCTTGCTATATGGGAGCGGGTATCTGACATTAACCTGGTAGGTGAATACATCAATGTGGAAACAGGGGAATGGACGAAAGAGAGCAGTCATATCTGTGCCGGAATTGATTCTTACTATGAATACCTCCTGAAGGCGTATTTGCTTTTTGGTGATGAGGAACTGAAACCTATATGGGACCAGAGCATTATAGCATTAAACACTTACCTGCCTGAGGAAAGTGATACCTCACTGTGGTATAAAAGGGTAAATATGCATACCGGCGAAAAACTAACAACGATGATTAATGAAGACAGACCGGAATTAACGGAAGGGAATATTGTAACCCTATACGATGCCTTTTTCCCGGCAGTGCTGGTGTTGAACGGTGATCTTGAGCAGGCAGATAAATTGCAGGAAACCTGGGACTGGTTGTGGAACAGGTACGGCCTGGAACCCATGGTTTATAACTTTGGCCCGGCAGTGCCTACTTATCCGGTTTACAGCCTTAATCCCGAGATCATCGAATCGGCATATTATCTGTATCATGCAACAGGGGAGGTGAAATACCTTGATATGCTGAAACAATACTGGGCAGATATTCTTAAATATTGCAAAACCGATATTGCTTTTTCTTCCATTGAGAATGTTCAGACCATGGGAAAAAGGGATAATATGCCCACCTACTTTTTTGCTGAAACGCTGAAATATCTTTATTTGGCATTTGCTAAAGATAATGATAAATTTAATCTTGATGATTATGTATTTAATACAGAAGCACATCCTTTCAGGAAATCACAATTCGAGGGGGAAATGATAAAATCAAGTTTAGGAATCTGAATCATGGGGTTTTGCAGGAAAACTGGCAGGGGAAATAACAGCCCGGACTATTCTTCTAGCCGGTATCGCTGAAATGGCCGATAGGGTAAAATTTGATAACTGGGATCAAAACTTACCTGCTGTTTTATGGAAATGAACGCCTAACTAAATGGAATTGACTTCGAACACCCAACTCATGACTCAGAACCACCCCCGACCTCCCTAAAGAACCCTAAAATGATTATCATTCTGAAACAATGAACATAATGCAATGATTTTAAAAGATAATGACAAATTTATTTAGTGATATCTTGGTGTCGTTGTGGCATTTTTTCTCGCCTTCAAGACACCAAGAGTCATAAAGTCAGTTATTTATATTAATGGGTCATTCGCAGCGAAGCCGAAGAATCCCCTTACTTTAACAGGACAACAATAACACAGAACCCTAAAGCCCTAACTAGTATCCCCATTGCCAGAATTTTTATATTTTTATGCTTCACAATCACCAAATCTTAAACCATGAAAATAATTATTACTTCACTGTTTAGCTTATTTATCATTATTAATACAACAACAATAGCCCAGGTGGCAATAAATGAAGATGGCAGTGCCCCAGATAATGCAGCCATACTGGATGTGAAGTCCACTTCCAAAGGATTCCTTCCACCCAGAGTATCAACTGTGGAAATGAATGCCATTGCTTTACCTCCTGAAGGCCTGATGGTTTACAATACAACACTTCGTGTGATATGCTGGTACAATGGAGCGGGATGGGAAATAGGAAAAAACAAAGATGGTGACAGTTGCGGGTCAGTTAACTATGGTGGCCAAACATATAATACTGTTATCATTGGGTCGCAATGCTGGCTCAGGGAGAACCTAAACATTGGTACCCGAATCGATGGTGTTGACACCATGAAAAATAATGGCACTATAGAAAAATATTGCTATAATGATGTGCCGGACAGTTGCGATGTTTATGGTGGTCTTTATCAGTGGCATGAAGCCATGCAATATTCACAGGTAGCTGGTGTCCAGGGTATTTGTCCGGAGGGATGGCATATCCCTACATATGATGAATATAAAACCCTTGTAACCTATCTTGGTAACACCGCTGTAGCCGGCGGAAAGATGAAAGAGACAGGCTACCGTCACTGGGCGCCAAATAATGTTGGCGCAACTAACTCCAGCGGTTTTACAGCGCTTGGGGCTGGTCAAAGATATTATGCCACCGGTACTTTTAATAATGCCAGGGTGTTTAACTTTCTGTGGACATCAACACTTAAACTGGCCAGTCCCCTTGTTTCAGCTAAAGGGCTTTATCTGTCAAAATCTGATGATGATGTTGTCATTGGAGAAACCTGGAGTTGGAATGAGGACTTCGGTCTCTCGGTAAGGTGTATTAAGAATTAGGGCAATTGAAGTTAAATATTATTTTACTACCATCAGCTTGATCGTCTCGGATTTTGTTCCTGCTTTCAGGTGGCAGTAGTATATCCCCCTGGAAAGATCATCAACCACTACTTTGTATTCATAGGTGCCGGCTTCCTGTGTCCCACTGGTAATTGTTTTTATTATCCTGCCCGAAACATCGGTAATTGATAATTCAATACTTGTATTATGATTTATTTTATACCTTATCGTGGTTTGATCAATAATTGGATTTGGAAAGCTTTTCAATCCCAGTGATATTTGCTCTGCAGGCATACCCTCAATACTTGTGTATAAGGGTGTAATATGTCCATAATTAACATTTTGTTCGCCAAGTAATGTATGTGCCCAGGCCAGGTGTGCCCCTTCATTATCTGATACCATATCATAATAATCGCCCATCTTTTCCTGCTGTGGCCATCCCAGGTGCGGATCGAATGGATCTGAGAGTTGCTGGTTTACCGACCATGATTCTCCCTGATCTAATGAGTAGGAATAATACAGTGCCGACATATTGGGATTTGATGTTGCATCACGTGTATCCAGCCAGACTACATCAATTCTGCCATTTGGGGCTACCGACATGGTGCCGAACCACTGGGTGTTAAAATAACTTTCATCATCATTGATCCTGATGGGATTGTCCCATGTTTCCCCGCCATCTGTACTCCTGGCAAACATCACATCACCAGGATCAATATTCGAATTTCTGTCAACGGAAGCCAGTACGTAAACATATCCTCGACCCGGGCCATTTGATTTATCAACATCAATCCAGGCCTGACCCATTAAGCCTGATGGGTTTACCTCAACCCAACCAGATAGTTCACCATCAAGGTCAACGTTATAGGTGCTTTCCCATGTAACTTCTTCTGAAGGATCCAGTGCATTCGTGGATTTGTTAACCTGGATACCACCCCAGCCACCGGAACCCACGATATATAATTCACCGTCGGGGCCAACTGCCAGGGTTCCCCAGCGTAATTCGCCTGTAACATTAATACAATCTTCATAGGAAGCACCTTCATCGGTTGATCTTGTAAATGCCCCCGGGTAACACCAACTGTAATAAGTTGTCCAGAAAGAATAAATATGCCCGCTGCCGGTACCACCAGTATTATCTATACGCATCCATTGTTTATCCCCTCCCTGGGCAAAGGTGCCTTCATCCCATTCAACACCGGTATCTTCGGTTTTATAAACCGTACATAAGAATTCATCATTAATATCACGTGTCAGGCTGTTATAATAGAAATTCCCAAATTTATCAACATCAAGCACCGGGTCGGAACGGAAAACACCCGCATCTATCGATCCCGGGAAAGTCCAGTTCTCTCCGCCATCAAGGGTAAAAGCATACCCGGCCTGCCTGAAATTGCTGCCTACATTATCGAATTGCCGCCATCCAATAACAATACGGTTTGGGTGTGTCGGGTCAACAGCAATGGATGGTTCATTGGCTGCATCACCAATAATATTCTGCCCATCCTCATCGATGTTTACCTGGGTGGTAAAAAAATTCCATGTGTTAAACCGGCAGGGCGGGGATGTTTGCAGGTCTTCAGGTAGAAGTGGCAAATAATCATCATCAGGTATTTCCCGGTGCATCAGCAACTTTGTATTCTCAGGTGTTTTATCATCCTGGGCTGAAGTTGCTATCGGAACAGATAAGAAACTTCCAATTAATAATACGGCAAGTAAATGTTTTCCATTCAGTGAAATATAGTTCATTGGTTCTCCTCCTTGTTTATTAAAATTAGTATCCTGTGATAAGACAGGCAGAATCTAAAAATGGTTGGCTAAAATATTAATAAAGTTTTTATTAGCAAGAAAACAGGATAAATTCCATGAATTTTAAACTTCGTAAGGTTGATTTGTTATGCCCACAACCTGATTCCAATAATCCCCCAGAAACTCATATAAAAAGACATTCCTATGCAGGAAAGCAACACCGATGCAAAATAAATCCTTGTAATTATCCTTACTGGTTTACGCCAGTATTTAAAGTATAAATAAACACCGATCACAGAAAATACCAGGAAAAGCAAGGTGGTAATAAACAGGAAAATATTTGATAATGACATCTGTCCAATCTCAAGAATAGTAGGCTGTGATATCATAAATGGAATCATACCACCAATTAAACTTAATAAAGCCAGCAATGGCAACAGTTTAATATTCAGCCAGTAAACCCTGCAATCTTTGTGTCTGATTCCCCTAACGATCAGTATAATCCCGCCTGTCAACAGGTATGGGATCATAGACAGGATAAATATCCATCCACCAAAAAACACCACTCTTGAAAGAATCGGTTTCCATGGCGAAACCCTTTGATAATATTTTCGTGCGCTTGTGAAGATCATATCCCCATCTTCATCCGTTGCAAATACAGCTGTTGCTTCAGGATTTCCGGCACGCCGGAACAGATTGCCGGAAACACTGTAAAGAGGAATCCCAACTTCCATAAATCCTTTTGTAAACAGCGTATCATTTTTTGATACGACATGTATTCCACCGGTTATTATTTCTATAAATTGTCCTATACGTACTCTTGGATTCCGCGGTTCATAATAACCTTCAAATTCTTTATGATCACCTGATGGTTGAATATCATCCTGAGCATCTGTTTTTGATTCAAGCATTTCCTTCATGTATCTCCATACTTCAGAAAACACCTCTTCATCAAAGGTCATGTCGAACTGGTTTTGTAATATAGCGAATCCGATACCCTTTTCAGGACAATAGTAGTAGGCAGATAAGAAGCCTGGCACAGCACCACTGTGACCCAGCCATTTAAGGCCGTATTTATAAGTTACTCCAACGCCATAACTATATCCTGAACTTATACCAGACAAAGATGCAAGGGTTGACACAGGTTTGCCAATTCTATTAAAAAGATCTTGTGGAATGATCGCGGTATTTTCAATTCTGCCTTCATTCAATATAAGGATCAGGAAATTGGCCATATCCCTGATGGAGGCATTTATGGCACCTGCTGGTTCGTCAAGATCATACCATATGGGATATTCGCGCAACAATTTGTCATATCCTGTGGCTAACTGTTCGTTGTCCTTTGCGGCATTTCCATAAGAGACCGTTTTCATCCCTACTGGTATAAAGATCTTTTCTTTGATAAAATCATTAAAGGATTGCCCGGCAACTTTTTCAAGAATGTAGCCCGCAAGGGTATATCCCGGACTGGAATAGCTGAATCTTGTCCCAGGCTCCCAGCGAGCCTTCAGTAAATACTTTTTCTTTTCAAGAGCCTCTCTTATAGATAAAAGAGGTTTGTTAAAATAGAACCAGTTAGGCCGGGAGTCTTCAAAACCAGAGGAATGTTCCAATAAGTGAATTACCCTGACAGGATGGGTATCGGACCATGGATTCTTAATTTGTATTTCAGGTACAAGTTTTCTAATGCTTGCATTGATATTGATTTTCCCTTCTTCGATAAGCTTCAGATATGCCAGGCCGATGAAACTCTTGGTGCATGAACCGATGCAAAAAAGGGTGTTTTCGGTTACGGGTGTATTGTTCTGAAGATCGGAAAAACCGGCGGTTATAATCTGGGTTAGCGAATCCCTTTTAACTATGGCTATTGCAACTCCGGGGATCAGTTTGCTATTTGTTACCAGGCTGTCGATTTTCCACTCCAGGGAATTAATTGGATCATCAGGATCATTTTGTTGTGAAAGGGCATTTAAACTAAAAATAAAATAAATGAAGATAAGTGTAAGAATCCCTGTTAGTATTCGATGTTTTTTCATGATGTTTTTGATAATGGTTCACATTCGTGGCATGTAATTTCCACAAATATCCTCACGGCAAACAAATCCTTTACAATTAATGTGATCAACACCGGGCTGATGTGATAAGATGCCTGTATAATGGGATGTATTTTGTTTGTCACAAATTTTGCAACAGATGCTTAATTTTCATTTAATTTTGAATCCCTGAAACATGGAAACCCGAAAAAACATATTGCTGAATAACATCA
Source organism: uncultured Bacteroidales bacterium (assembly GCA_964468645.1). GTDB lineage: Bacteria > Bacteroidota > Bacteroidia > Bacteroidales > JAIOZK01 > JAIOZK01. Next base: position 32,058 of record CAYXUU010000020.1, on the reverse strand, counting down.
CCCTCAATGCTTTTGGGTGGCTGGCCTTTATTCTACTTATATTTCTGATCATCTATTATTTTACCGGTATCCCATTTGCCTTTAGTTTTGTGCTGTTTATTATTCTTCCGGTTATCCCTCCTGTTTACATACATTTTTATCTTTTCGATAGCTTCTTTCTTAAAAAGAAATTTATCCTTTACACAATTCTGTTGGTTATGCTTATTGTGCTATCAGGTTTTTTCGCACAGTATATTGCCGATATCACAGTAAATACTGAAGATATCTATTACGGCGGATATCTGAATCCACTGATTTTTATTCTTATTACAACAGGAATAAGGAGCTTCAGAGTCAGTTTGCAAAACAAGATCAGTCTTAATGAGGCATTCGCTGAAAAAGCAAAGGCTGAATTGAAACTTAAGGATGCCGAAGCAAAACAGGTCAATACTGAACTTGAATTTTTAAAATCACAGGTGAATCCACATTTTCTTTTCAATAACCTGAATAATATTTACTCCCTGGCCCTCGAAAAATCAGAATCCACTCCAGATGCGGTACTGCAATTATCGGAATTGATGAGGTATGTCATGGAGACAGGGAAAGGGAAATATGTCAACGTTGATAAGGAACTCAGATTTATTGAGAATTATGTCACTCTCGAGCATCTACGGCTGAAGAATAAATGCAGGATCAATTATAATGTACAGGGTGAGACGAACAATAAATCCATTGCTCCAATGCTGTTGATCCCATTTGTAGAAAACGCTTTCAAGCATGGAATTGGGATTAATCCGGAAGATAATTTTGTGGAGATTGTGGTACAAATTGCCGGTAATACTTTGAAACTTGAAATTAAGAACAGCATCAATAAAACGGGTAATTCATATGTTCTTGGTATGGGCATTGATAACGTAAAAAAACGGCTGATGCTGTTATATCCCAACAGGTATAGCTTGAATATTTATGAAGAAGATGATGTGTTTTATACTTCATTAAATGTTGAATTATGATACTCAGGTGTTTAATTGTTGATGATGAGGAGCTTGCCCAGAATATCCTGGAGACTTACGTGAAAAGAATACCTGATCTTCTGCTTATCGGCAGATGTGATAATGCAATTGAAACACTGTCGTTCCTTAACAGGGAGCAGATTGATCTGATCTTCCTCGATATCAACATGCCTGAGCTATCCGGCCTGGAAATGCTCAGATCAATGGATCATGCTCCCATGGTAATACTGACAACTGCTTATTCCGAATATGCCGTTGAAAGCTATGAATATAATGTTGTTGATTACCTGCTGAAACCCATTTCTTTCGAACGTTTCTTAAAAGCCGCAAACAAGGCAATAAAACTATTTGCCGGCCGATACAAAGAAACTCCTACCAGCCTGTCAGAAGAAAATAAATTTATCTTCCTGAAGGTTGATGGCATCATCCGGAAATTTGAATATGGGGAGTTGCTCTATTTTGAATCTTATGGCAACTATCTGAAAATTCATACTACAGGAAAAGCTGCTACTGTCCGCCTCACCATGCAGGAACTTGAAGAAAGCATTTCTGAGATAAAGTTTATCAGAGTACATAAATCCTACCTGGTCAATATCTCAAAGATTGACCGGATTTCAGGGAACAGGATCATCATTGGTGATGTTGAGGTACCTGTTGGGAATACCTATAAGCAGGTAGTTTTGAAGAAGATCGGGTAGGGGATAATTAATTGTAGGAGAGCAGGTAGTCCCTCAATCGCGAAGCGATAAAACCTTATATCTAACTTAATAGAATATCGAACACGGAACACCCATTAACGATTTTAGATTGGATGGATAATTTTTGAATAAGTCTCAAATCAAATCTGAAATCAAATATAGTTAATCGGAATTCGATATTTGAAAAAATATGAATTTGGAATCAACAATAAAAAGATTATTTTTTTATTCAAATGCAGAATAAGTCGTGGAAGAAACCAGGATTAATCCTTCATTAATAATCGAGAAATTTAAACTGGTGCCATCATCACTACACTGAAGTTTGTATTTGTAGCCTTCATTAATTGGATATGTTCCAGGACTTGCCATACAATCGAACCATCCTACCTCCCCGGGCTCGGTAAAATAATAAACAGGCCTGTGTGAACCGGGCTCAACAGTTATATAATTCGAAACTCCGGCATTCGGTCCGAAGAAATGGGATGCTATTTCGGAATTGTTTTCATCCCAAAGTCCAAGATCTGAAACATAGGTGTAATTTGAAACTTTTTCAAAACGGATCTGGGAATAATCAGCAATAACAGGTCCGCCTCCTCCATCTACCAGGATCTGGATAAATGCTCTGGCTGCTTCCTGCATATTCAGAAAATCATCACCAAGAGAGCTGCTGCAATCAAGAACAAGGATGATGGCGGCACTGTGTTGTTCAATATTGGTTTGGGTATCCTCATCAGGATTAAATTCGGAATTAACCTGCCACAAATCATTGGCCGGTATATAGCTCCATTGATCAATTGAACCAGTGTTTATCCCAATACCATCATCCCTTTTGAGATTCAGAAATGAAAAAGTAATTTTAATACCGGAAGCAGAACCTGAAAGAGAACTTCCGCTTTCACAAATTAATCCGGCATAAGTTATATTTGTTAATGAATAGTTTCCATCCTCTGCTGTAAAAGTACCCTCAATATAAATGGTTGAATTTGCTGCATTCTGAACATTATCAAAGGTGAACCGGATAATTGTATTCGGGCTAGGTGCCGGCATGGTTAAATTCATAAAACTTGATGAGCTTACACTGGTTAAAGAAGATGCAATGAGCTGAAACCGGGTATTTAATTCATTCACGTCGCTAACTTCAAAAGCGTTTTCAGGAGCACTTGCAAGTTTGTTCAGGTTCTCATGAAACAGCTCTATGTCCGTAACATCTTCTCCTTTAATTCCGATTGAATATGCTGATACAGGTATTTCTTTGATAGTCAGATTCATAATCTTATCGTGAACTGCTGCCAGGTATTCCTCACCCGAGTTATAACTGCTATTCAAAACATAGGAGCCAAGGTCAAGGCCATCAGTAAAAGTTACGATAGAAACATTTACCAGGTCATCAGGCAGGTTTGCCCCTGAAAGGTTATTGAGGGATTTATTAACCGCATGATATAATATTGTCCCATCATTGGAGCTTAATCCGTCGATAAAATTATTGAATGAACCCTGTGAAGATTCATTGAGCATGATGAGTTGTTTTTCATACAAATCTTCGTTGAATCCAATCAATCCAAGGTATAAACCCGGATCGGCATCAGGAGTGACCGGGTCATTATTGATATCATCATTACAACTATCCAAGATGAGAATAGATAAGACGGCCAGGCTCAGCAATACAAAGAAATATCGTTTCATGATTATTGAATTTTGGTAAATAAAGAATTTAAGGGTAGAAAAACATTCATTAACATCAACTCAATTTCACAATTATTATTACTGTGGATTGCGATTCTTTTTACGAATGCTATAGAATTATGGTAACATAAAGGTCATAATAAGTACCTTTGCCGTATCCGTTCTCAGCCCGGGCTTTAATAAATCCTGAAAATAAAACATTGAATAATCAAACATATTTACTTCTTTAACAATATTATTCAACAGAATGCTGTAACATAGATTACTGTTGATTCCCATATTGATACCTGAAATAATGATCACATCCGGGGTAGTCAACCTGGTTATTGATGTTTTCCAGGAAATAAATCAGTGCTTCAGCGGTTGTAAAGGATTGAATATCTCCATTTTCCGGGAAGTAATTGTCGTGAACAGCAGGGATATAATCATTGGTGCCAACGGTTAATATAACAGTATCAGGAATCATTGATCCGGATAAATCATTAATATTAATATTGATGCCGCTTTGTTCGATCCGGATTCCGGAATAATAAAAACCGGATTCAGCCCCGATTAAAAAGGTTTTGATTTCACTAACCGACATCTTATAAATTATCGCACCGTTGTTAAAAGGATCAATCTCATAACTGATTTAAGTTCCATAGCATAATCAGGATAATTATCAACAACAGGATTTCCTGAAAAAATATCACCGCTACAGGCTACTATAACATTTCCCTCCCGTTTTTCCTGATCAACGATATGTTTAATCTTAGAAAAGTTATCCAGTTGTCCGTGCAGGTCATGTACAAAGAAAATGGTAAGGGTTTTAGTAAATTGACCGCTGGGTTTGATATTGTCATCTGCCTCTTTTGAGCAGGCTGCAAACAAGGGTATAGCCAGAAGTAATAGATATTTTTTTTCACGACATCTGTTAATCCTTTATACAACGAAGCGACCGGCCAACTTCTTTGCTATGCTCCCTTCGGCTGACTTCAGTCCTGTTATACATCAACGCCCTGTACCACGAGCAATGGTCAGAGTAAATAGAAGATGACCAGAGGTTGGTATTCTCTGTTAGCAAGTTGAAAGAACCATCGCTTGAACGGGCTCCTGCCGGCAATGCAGTAAATCCACTTTCATTATTTGCGCTGGTATTATAACCCCTCCAGTGGGTTGTACCGGTTTCTTTCAGTCTCATGCCGGCAAGAACTGAATCACCTAAATAATCAACCAATACTGTCCATTCATAATCAGCAGGTAAATGCCATCCATCAGGGCATATACCCTGTGAGACCTGGGTGTTATATTGCATTGCTTCATTCCATTGATATAACCCACCATAAGTATTACAATTGGATTCCTGATTATCATAACAATATTTTTCTGGAATCTGATTATCTTCCTGGTTTATACTGCCATCTATTCTTTCGCCATAATTCAAATTTTCAGCCATCCATATTTGATCCCCAATTTCAACTACACGATAAACCCTCCCATCACGAGGATCGACAAATGATGTTTCGATTTCAGTATCGTATTGGTAATCTTCACTGGTTATTTCCAGAAGGATTAAAAGATAACATTTATCACATCTAAGTATTGTACGGCTTCCCTGTGGAACAGCTGATATTTCATAATCACCGCCTGCGGAGGAATATGCAGATAATTGGGATGCTGAGCCATCCGGATTCAATACCACAATTTTGCAATCGCTAACTCCCTCATTGCTGAATTTAGAAACGATACTACCATAGATCTTACTCGTAAAGATTGCAGATGTAAGCTCAATGTTTAATTCCATGGTACCCGGGATGACATCAATATTTGAAGACGCATCGTCAAATCCTTCCCTGGTCGCATTTATGGTTTGACTACCAGCAGTAATATTATTAATCTCATAAAAACCCTCCTCATCCGTACTTGTGCTTTTCGATTGAATAGAAATCTGAACACCTGATATAGGTATGGTCGTTCCTGAATAATAGGCATATCCCTTTAATTTGCAGGGTTGTTCATCCCCATCTTTTTTGCATCCGGATATAAAAAATATCAGGATCACCATTATAAGAAGGTTAATTGTAATAGCTTTCCTTTTCATCACATTTTGTTTTATGTTCGTGGATTTGTTCCTTCAAAATATAATTAATTATGCATTTGCCATTTAATTAATTATTCTGTCGTCAATCGTCAATATACAATATCAAGTATCCAGTCAGCAGTCTTCGGTCTTTAGTCTCCAGCATCCAGTATCAAATATCCAGTATCTCTCTTATTAACCTGATAAATTTACTAATTTTATATCTTATTCTAAAATTGAAGTACATGAAAATGAAAATACCATTATTCATCACAGGTATTCTTTTTCAATGCAGTATTTTACTGGCTCAGGATTATTTTTTCAAGGATCCTCAGTATTCTTTTGAATGTTTGAGGGTCATGGGTTACAGCTGTACCGGTGGCGCAGATATCAAAGAGTGTCTTAATACTGCCTCCCGGATCAAGGATGCTGACAACGAGAGCTGGTACAGGGAGTGGTATGCAACGGCAGAACGTCTTGAAAATACGGCCTGTCAGTTCCTGAAGGATGGTCATAAAAAAAGTGCCATGGAAGCCTATTTCCGTGCATCGAATTATTACCGGACAGCAGAATTCTTTTTACATAATAATCCTGATGATCCACGTATCATTGAGACGTGGGGCAGGAGCAGGGCATGTTTCCTTGAGGCTATAGCGCTTTCCGATCGGCAGATTGAATATGTCAGGATTCCCTATGAAGGAACAACACTACCCGGTTACTTTTGCTTTGCCGATAATACAGGGAAGACAAAGCCATTGCTGATCATCCATAGTGGGTTTGACGGCACTGCCGAAGAATTATATTTTGAAATTGGTGTTCTTGCTCTGGAACGCGGCTTTAACTGCTTGCTGTTTGAAGGGCCGGGGCAGGGAGAGGTTATTCGCCAGCAAAAGATTCCGTTCAGGCATGATTGGGAATCAGTGGTGACACCTATAGTGGATTATGCACTGACAAGACCTGAAGTAGATCCTGAAAGAATTGGACTACTGGGGATCAGTTTTGGCGGTTATCTTGCCCCCCGCGCAGCCGCTTTTGAAGACCGTATTAAAGTTTGCATTGCCAACGGTGGAATATTCAGCTTTTATGAAGTTGTCATCGAAAGAAATGCTCCGGATATTTTAGATATCCTAAACGATGAGGAAGCTACAAAAGAGTACGACAAGGAGGTTATGGAGGCCGTAAACTTTGATGTGAATACCGGCTGGTTCTTTGCAAATGGGATGTTTACATTTGGTGCAGATACCCCCAGTGAACTCATTCGTAAAATTGAACCCTATTCTTTAAATGACTGTGCAGACAAAATACAATGCACCATGCTGGTGATTGATTCCGAGGATGATAATACTCTTCCCGGACAGGCAATAAAACTATTTGATGCCCTGAAATGCCCGAAGGAGTTTATGCTTTTTACTGAAAAAGAAGGAGCGGAAGAACATTGCCAGATGGGTGCAATCATGATCTCGAACGAGCGGATTCTTAACTGGCTAGAAGAAAATTTATAGCTGTCGGCAGTCTTCAATTGTATGCGATTTTGAAATAACTTTTGAATAAAATAGCTTAAAGGATAAATATGAAGCTTACCCGAAACCTTGTCTCATTTTTTATCATCCTGGTGGTTCTGTTCTCATGCAAATCTTATCAGGATGAGCCAGGTAGGATTACTGAACTGGAAAAACAACTCAATAGCCTGAGGGTTAAATATGATATTCCTGCTATTGCCTATGGTGTTGTCAGAAATGATTCAATAATCGTAAAAAATGTCATTGGTTACAGAAATATAGAAATAAAAGAAAAAGCTCAAACTGATGACTTATTTCATATTGGATCAAACACCAAATCATTTACTGCTTTCCTGGCTGCGAAACTGGTGGAAGACGGACATACCTCATGGGATACCAGGTTCTTCGATCTGTATCCGGAATTGAAAGCCGAAAGTAATCCAGCTTATTGTGATATCACCCTTCAGCAACTTTTATCTCATCGGGCAAGATTAATACCATTTAAAAATGAATCGGAAATATATCCTATTGTTGATTATGAAAGAACCTTGGACCAAAGTTTAAGCCTTCCCCAAAAACGTTACCAGTTTATAAAGCAGGTTTTAAAATATGAACCTATACCGCTTTATGACTATCATGATGACAGGTATTCAAATGCCGGGTATATAGCAGCGGCATTAATGCTTGAAAAAGTGGCCGGCAAATCATGGGAGGAGTTGATTGGTAAAGTTTCAGGGACTTTAAATCTTGGGCTCTACGTTGGTTGGCCTTTAAGTAAGGATCCGGATCAACCCCGGGGTCATATTAATCCTGAACAATGGCTTATTGATATTGAACATGAATTAATACCTATCCCTGAAGTCCTCAAAAGATATCATTATTTTAACCAATATATTTTGTTGTGCACACCTTCGGGACATACCAGCATCACAGTTTCAGGTTTCCTGGAGTTTCTGCTTATGCATATCGAGGGATTAAACGGAAAAGATAATTATTTGAAATCAGAAACATACAAACACCTGCTTGCTTCCTATCCTGACTATTCTCTTGGGTGGGCAGCAAGACTGTTTAACCGGACCTGTTATCATCACAGGGGTAGTGCGGGCACGTTTAACAGTATTGCATTGATATTACCTGACAGTAACACGGGGATTGTAATCATGATCAATACTTATGATGGAGAAGGGATCAATGAGATCACCCGGTTATTGATCGATCATTTTGAAGAATAACAATCTATTTCAACTGGATCATTCTCCTGGCATTCTCAAATCTATTGTCAGAGCTTAACTTAAAAAATAAACTCCATTGTAAATGATGTTTCCGTTTTCCTCCTTTTTATGCTATAGAACTTTTGGCAGTTCCCGTGAAAATTCAATCGTCAAACTGAATGAACGTGGGAGCAAATATCAATATTGGAATTGAACCTGTTCCCAATCAAATTGTGATACCTATGGCAGGTTATATTACTGGCAGGATGCCCTAACAATATGTCCGGCTGGTTGGCACCTGGCATCTGATGCAGAATGGTGTACAATAACCACTTTTATTGATGCAACGGTAAATTGCACCGTCTATGGTGCTAGTGGTATAGATACAGGCCTGAAGATAAAAAATACCAGTGGCTGGGACAGTGGCGGCAATGGAACCAATACCTCAGGATTCACCGACGTTCCGGGTGGTTATCGCACGGCGATAGGAAATTACAGCAGTGAGGGATGGGGATCATTCCACTGGACCTCGACCGAATATGATCCTACCAGGGCTTACTATCGTGGTAACTCTGCAGGCTGGGATATGACTGACCGTGGCGCCGATAATTACCTGCCCTTAGAAGCACATACTAATAATCAAAATCAACCACCGACAATTCTTCCATCATCGCATTGGTGAATACCTCAACAGGTGGGTTCAGCAACTGAAAATCGGGGCCAAACTCGTTGATCTTCTTATACTCCTTAAAGACGTATGGCAGTCCATCTGAAAAGAAAATATCATTCCTGTCCATAATCTGGAAGTGGAGGTGGGGCATTCCTGAATTCCCTGAGTTCCCTAATAAAGCCAGTGGCTGGCCTTCTACTACATTGTCGCCATTGTTAACAAAGAACTGGTTGGGTATACAATGGCAATATCCGGCAAAATGATTGGCGTCGATCTTAAGAATAATATAATTGCCCGGATAGTCCTCTACTGAATTTATCGGCGTATCCTCCAAATTCCCATTTCTGTCCGGTATCCCGTCCTGAAGATCTGATATTACTCCATCTGCGACAGCATACAGGGTGTCGCCATAACAAATATAAGATTCATTAAATGCAGAGTCACCTGTCATATCGCTGGTGAGCCATTCGTTAAGACGACCATTGTCGAAAGCGTACCTTTCAAAAGTATAAATTTCACCCATGGTAAAGAAGAGAACAAAAAAATGATAAGCCATGGTTGACTGGCTGGCAAAGACCCAGTGATTACCCTTAACAGGTGAAGCAATTGCTATTGGTGATTCATTAACCCTTGGTGTAAACACCCCTCCTTCAACAGCAACGATGTCATCATAAGCTGATCGGTAAAAAACCAGTTTATGAGAGATCTTATCAGGAACAGTCTGATCCAGCAATATGGGTAGTTGTATTGAAAGATAATAATGATCAATCACATCCCAGGTGAAATAGGGAAATGGTGGAAGTGGTTCCCGCCAGATTACAGGCATGGTATTGGTATCGAGTTTCATCAATTCAGCTTTTGTATCTTCATCCTGAACAATGATTTCTAATAATTTCAGGCCATCCTTTTCCCATTCCCACATTTTTATGGTGTAACCAATCCTAAGATAACGTTCGGTTGGATAGGGAATGTCATTGATGACAACCTCAATTAAACCTGCATTTACAGGAGGGTTTCCGTTATCATCATCGTTGTTATCTTTTTTACAGGCTGTTGTAATTATTAGAACAATGGAAATAATGGTGAGAATTTTTGTTGTTTTCATGATTTTAGGATTTGAAATAATACAATAAATGTAAGAATTATAATTTGAATTTGATTATCTTTATATTCCATCAGAAGGTTATTTGGTTAAAAATTTATTTTAAGAAAAGTATCCCCGTTGAGGGTTTCCCAATCCTGAAATCTGGAAAATGACCTAATAGTCGAAATCCACGATAGACCATTCTTCCATTAATGCATTGGTGAATATCTCAACAGGTGGATTCAATAGTTGAAAGTCAGGGTCAAACTCATTAATCTTCTTGTACTCCTTCAATACGTAAGGAAGTCCATATGCAAATATAATCTCATTTCTGTCCTGGATCTGGAAGTGCAGATGTGGCATTTGAGAGTTTCCTGAATTACCCAATAAACCCAAAGGCTGGCCTTCTACCACTCCCTCTCCTTCGCTGACAAAAAAGGGAGATTGACAATGACCATAAGTTGCATAATGATTGGCGTCAATCTCAAGAATAATATAATTTCCCGGGTAGTCATCTACCGAATTTATCGGCGTATCCTCTAAGTTCCCATTTCTCTCCGGTATCCCATCCTGAAGATCTGATATCACTCCATCTGCGACAGCGTATAAGGTATCCCCATAACAGATATATGATTCATTGAAGGCTGAATCCCCGGTCATATCACTTGTTAACCATTCGTTCAGGTGTCCATTATCAAATGCATACCGCGATCCAGAAAAAATATCTCCCATGCTAAACCAGAGCATATAGAAATGATATCCCATAGTTGACTGACTGGCAAAAATCCAGTGGTTTCCTCTTACAGGTGAAGAAATAGCAATTGGTGTTTCATCAACTCTTGGTGTAAAAACACCACCTTCAACTGAAACGACATCATTGTATGCCGAACGTTCAAAAACCAGTTTATGGGATATCTTATCAGGAACAGTTTGTCCGAGCATGATGGGCAACTGTATCGACATATAATAATGATCTATCTCATCCCAGGTAAAATGAGGTAATGGCGGAATTGGATTATAAAAGATAATTGGTATACTATTGGTATCAAGCTTCATCAGTAAAGTTTTCGTATCATCGTCCTGAACAATGATCTCCAGTAATTTCAGTCCATCTTCTACCCATTCCCACATTTTCAGGGTATATCCAATTCTGAGGTAACGTTCGGTCGGATAGGGAATGTCGTTGATGACAACTTCAATGGTGCCGGCATTAAAAGGAGGTGTGCCATTGTCATCATCATTGTTGTCTTTCTTACATGAGACGCTAAATATAATCACTCCTGAGATAAATAAATAGATGCTTTTTGTTTTCATAATGGTTAGATTTGGAGAATGAAGAATAAAGATAAATATTTTATCTTGAATATTCCTCATCCCGGAAGGATATGATCTAATAATTAAAATCAACAACAGAGAATTGCCCCATCATGGCATCGTTAAAAATTTCAACAGGTGGATTTAACAATTGAAAGTCAGGACTGAACTCATTGATCTTTTAATATTCCTTAAACACATAAGGCAGACCAATGGAATAATTAACATTGTTTCTGTCCATGATATGGAAATGGAGATGTGGCATTCCGGAGTTCCCTGAATTGCCAAGTAAACCCAACGGCTGGACTTCAACTACAGCCTCTCCATCATTGACAAAGAACTTGCCGGGCTGGCAATGACAGTAAGCAGCGTAGTGTTCGGAATCGATTTTAAGAATGATATAATTTCCCGGATATTCATCGAGGGAATTGATAGGTTGGTTGTGAAGGTTGCCATCGTTTTCCGGCAATCCATCCTGAAGGTCTGTAATATCGTCCTCCCAATTTTTTATTCCAGCTGGACTCGGAATCCTGTATTGATAATTAAACCATTTGAATAAATGGGTTTATGAGGGATCTTATCCGCTTTTGCCCCTATTCCAACGCCACCTATTTCGATGAGATAACTAAAATAATCACTCATGAAAAATTCGAAACCAAAGAGCCCAAATCCACCCAGTGAGTAAGTGTCGGATGAGAATTCATCGGATGGAAACAGGCATATAACCCCTCCTTCACCGTACAAACGCATAAAACCACCTACTTCTGCAGCTACACTAAACAGCCCCAGTGACAGGTTAAAATAAGGTGACCATACGATTTCTTCATCCTCTACACAAAGATGTTGATGCCACATCAGGTTTCCTCGTAAACGAGCGGCCATCATTTTGTTCGCGAAAAATGGACTCATCACATTAATTCCGACTCCAAAATCGTTCTGGATCTGGCCGATTTGAAACCCGAACCCGAATCCTTTACCGAGTCCTTCACGTTGTGCATTGCAGAGTAATGTGAAACTGACAAGCACGATTAATGTAAATACTGTTTTTTTCATTTTATTTGGTTTTGATTGGTTGAATTACACAATGCTAATATAATGATTTTATTCAACTATATAAATTGTACTAAGCATTTTATGGGTCGTTGGCAAACCTTTGTTAAATTTGATTATCAAAGTTGAATCGACCACAGGATGATTTGTTCAATATTCTAATTCTTGACGCAACGAACAGAACGCCCGCTCCATTTAAAATAGTAATACCGTTCAACATCATTGTCATAGTAATACAAACCTCTTATCCATGCATGATCAAGATCGCCTTCATACTCCTTATCTTCCCACCAGCTTCCATAGGACTCAATATTGACGAACCAGCCATTGTAATGCTGCCGGTCGCCGCCCGGCAGGCCGGTAAAACCACTTGAGTTGGTGGCGCCGGTATTAGGAATACCCCAGTGATTTGTGCCGGTTTCTTTTAATTTACCACCGGCAATATCTGTTCCGCCCAGATAGGCTTCCAGAATATCCCAATCGACATCGGTAGGCACATGCCAGCCAGACGGGCATAGTAAGCCGTAATCGACCGCATACCAGTTGTACAATACCCCGTAAATATCCCTTTTGGCGTCATTGTTATCATACCAGCAACAGGCATGTGCTGTCTGGCCCGACCATTCATTGTTGTCGTTTACTATTGGAATGGGTGTACCATCACTATGACTGGTAGTGTTCAGGTTTTCCCCCATCCATACCTGATCACCTATTGTAACTACTGAATATGAATTCCCGCTGCCATCTTCACAATTCATAAATTCAAAATTGACTGTTTGACTTTCATCCGGTACTAATGTTGTTGTTGTGGCATAATTTCCTGAATAAGCTGTTAACTTCAATACCTCTCCATCATTGTATTGCATCGGGATCAGGTTACTGGTGTTTTTAAATGTTCCGGTTTGGAATAGCTCATGATCACTATTCGGATGATTGATTGTAACATTTCCAAAATCTCTCCCTGCCGAAATGAGTTTGCCGGTAAATTGTCCATCTGATGTGGATACATTTACCGTAAATATACCTTGGCCTAGTCCGGTAACGGAAAATGTATTGGTTCCCTGTTCTATATGCCGGCTATGGTTGGCAATTAACCTTCCTGTAGCATCAAATATTGTAATATCAACCTGCCCGGGATTTTCCTGGTAAAATTCAATATTTGTAGTCTCGCCCATTGGATTCGGGTATATCTTTAAATGTTTGTTAAAATAATCCAGTGTATTAATACCCAGTGATTCCACTAAATGCAACACATCTGATCCATTCAAAGTTAACGAAGTACCCTGGGAGAGGTTCTCAACCAGAACACTGTCCACGGTTGTGCTTTGACCTGATCCGCTAAAATCTATTTGATAATTCTGTGATTGCATACAGATGAATGCAAACATAAGCAGTAAAACAAAAATAATTTTTCTCATTGTATTGGTTTTTGGTTTAGGATTTTATTTTTGGATTATTGATTTCATTGTGCTATATATCATCTGAGTTATCTGATTTAACCAAAACGCTACATTGTATTTCTAATAATTCCGGAAAGCCAACCCTACATTATTCACAAATATACTTAATATATGATTATAAGGTATGAATAAAATTTTTTAGCTTCGGGAAGAAACCAGTTGTTTATTCAAAGAAAACACATAACCGATTTATATTACGCTTATCACTGGTGGGTTCACCCCAATGGATTTTTCAAAAAAAATATTCAATAACCAACACTGAATATCCAATATCCAATCTGCAGAAGTGCCATGTTCCCTCCTGATTACAATAGGAAGGAATTTAGGAACAAATGAATACCAGATGGGAAATATCCCGACATTATCAGCAATCGGGAGGGAATTCGTCCCTGGACCGGTACAATCAACAATTCCCCAATGTCTAACATCCAACTTCCAGCATCTATTTTCTTTTAATCACTTCTTTCAACTTCTTCAACAATTTCACCATTGCCAGCGTATCCACCCGACAATAAGCCAACAGATCATTCCTGATCTTATCGATGGTAACCGGATCAGTTTCAGTTTGCAGCCGTTCAAAAGCCAGGCTGGCCATTCCACCTTCATTAATCTCAAGATCATTATATGTAAGATCGGGAACCAGGGCAGGCAATACCTGTTTGATAGAATAGGAACCATGCATAGCCGGTGTGTAAAAATATTTCTTCTGGAAGGGCTCCATCAGGTCAACAATACGGCTGAGGATATTGTCAATGCCTTTCTGGTTTTCCGGGAAATCCCTTACTATTTCGTTTAACCTGCCACGTTCAAAACTTTTATTATAAACCAGGACAGATCCTTCTTTACCACAATCACGAATCAAAGATTCAATAAATCCTATCCTCGGATCGGTATTGGGTTTTGCCAAAAATTCAAAATGCTGAAGTTCTGCATTCTTATCAGAAAGAAGATGCAATGAGTACTGAAATACAATCTGCTGGTAGGGCCTGGAATGATCATATATTGGGATAGCCGGCTGGAAGGATTCAAAATCAAGAAAGTAAAGGGGATATGAGAGCCTGTGAAGAAAAGATCTGATCATATCCTTCTTAATCATTGTTTCCTGCTTTAATAATGAATTTACCTGCAGCCACTGGTTTTCATTCAGCGGGTAATCATCCGGAATATCTTTCTGCCTGACGATGCCTTTGTTATATAGCTCAAATTTCTTGCTGGCATGTAAACCATTGATATCAAATACGGAATTCTCCGGGATATGCTTCCAGCAATAACCGGCAAAATCACAATCATATGGATCGGAACAATAAGGGCCAATATCTATATCGGGATGAAATGGAAGATCAAGTACAGACCTGAATTGTTCTATGTTGCTTTCAACTTCATCTTGTTTAACCCGGATCCTTTCAAGCACCGATTCCATAATAAACAGTTGTGACAGATCAATCTCCCCTTTTCTGACATATTGATTGTTGAGGTAAATGATGGAAATATCTTCAAGGGCCAATCCGGAATTATTGATGATATAATATTGTACAGAAGCATCATTGATATAATAGTTTTTTAAACCTGTTGATCCTTTCACCTCGAAGGCTTTCCATTTTCCATTTTCATTGACCAGGATATCAAGATAACAAAGCACCCCATCAAATTCAAATGCAGCTTCATATACTATTTTTTGGCCACTGTCGATCAGATAACTGGTATAATACAGGGCTGCTTTTATATTGAAAGGATTTCCACGTGTAGCATCAATACCGCCGGGAAATAACTCCTGTGCCAGTTTGCCGATCATGTGGCCCTTATCGAAAACCGCCTGCCGGCTTTCGGGCACAGGATCACGATATTC
This sequence comes from uncultured Bacteroidales bacterium, assembly GCA_964468645.1. Taxonomy (GTDB): domain Bacteria; phylum Bacteroidota; class Bacteroidia; order Bacteroidales; family JAIOZK01; genus JAIOZK01. The sequence continues at coordinate 16,492 of CAYXUU010000020.1, read as the reverse complement.
AGAGTGGTATTTGTTAAGGTGCAGGGATTTCTTACACTGAACACCGCGGAGATATGTTGATTTGGAAATCCTGTGCATGTTTATCCAAAGATAATAGATTCTGAGTAATGTACATTGACCCCGACTAATTTTCACCGCAATGGAGCTGGGAGCGCAATGTTACGCAAGGTAATAGAACCACATAAGATCACATAAGGATAATAATTGAACGATATGCATTGGAGGGCTAAAAGAATTGGAATGCTGATTACGCTCATCTTAGATCGCAGAAAAATCCTGTTTAAACCAGTTGTTTTTGGTTTTACAATTTTAATTGCCATCGGTGAACCAAATTATGATCCAAAATTATACCTTACAATTAGAACTTTTCTCTTTACTGGTTATACATATGAGCCTCCCTGCTTACGGAAAGATCCTTTGTAGAATAACTCCAGTTTTTCCCATTGTCTGTTGATACTTTGACAACTTTGTCTGTTAGAACAATAATATTTCCTTTTGAAGGTACCTTAACTGAAAAAACCGTCTTATTACTTTTTGGATCTAATGTTATTGAAACGCCTCGACCACCCATGGAAATGTCTGGTTGTTTTTCAGCGAGTTCTTTTACTTTGCAGTCCGAATAAATCAATAATAATATGATTGCAACTGATGTAATGATCAATAGTGATTGCTGGTTACGCATGATTTCTAATTTTTAGGTTAATAAATCTGGGAATAATTTGGTGTTATATCACTGTGTGGAAATTCAACATTACCAATCCAAAAGAAGCGTCATAAATATATAAAGTGCCAAGATGCAAAAGTTTTCCCTGAAATTGTTTGAAATTAAACATTCATAAAATCAGGTTATTTGTCAAGCATCAGTTGAATTAATTTCCGGAATAGGTGATAACTTTAAAGTCAAACAAATAAACAAAAGCATAATAAGCTATATTTACACAAAAAACCTTGAAGCTCTCAGATTATATCTACCGCCAGGTTGATGGTTTCAATCGAGCTGGCAAGAAGATCGTCAGACCTCAAAATGATATTGAAAAGATTGCCAGCCGGTTTGTTGCCATCATGTTATTATTGATTGTAATTGCATTTTATATCTTCATAATCCGGCTTGGCACCAATATTCCATTAAGAATACATATCAGAACGTGGATCTATTTTGTCCCGATATTATCATTTGTGGTGATGTTTTATAAGGGTGTATCTATATCGTGGCTGGTGAAAGGATTCCTTAAATATTGGATGGTCCCCCTGATGCTGGTATGGGTATACCTCATCGTTATGAACATGTTCTATGTTATTTTCTTTGGCGGTGACCTGAACATAATGCTAATCATGGCCGGATTTATGAGTTTGTATATTGGAATGATGTATGGTATCTATTTCTGGATATCTGGTTTTCGGTCATTTGTGTGTTACCTTCCGGCTTTAATGATGGTCGGATTATTTATTGGTGGCTTAGCTATGATCCTATGGGGTACCGGTGTCCTGGATT
>CAYXUU010000020.1:0-10000 GCA_964468645.1 uncultured Bacteroidales bacterium | reverse complement strand
ACTTAAGCAGTATCTTACTCGATAATGGAAAATTCAGATACAGAATTAACCTTGATTCAACGGTAAATGTAAAACCCCGGTATAATACCCTCCGGCATGCAGGCTCAATTTATGCCTTATCCATGTATTATGATCTTACGGGTGATATCGTTGCTTTACAAACCGCAGAGAAAGCTGCCCGGTTTCTAATCAGGAATACAGTTAAACCGATAAGTGGTGTTCCCGGTGTTTTGGGTATCTGGACCCTGCCCGAAATCGTTCATGATAAGGATCCTCCTGAGTTAAAACTTGGGGGAACAGGACTTGGCCTGGTTGCATTATGCAGCCTTCGACAGAGCGGATCAAATATTGTATCTCTTGATACCCTTAAGAAACTGGGAATGTTCCTGCTTTATATGCAGAAGAAGGATGGTAGCTTCTATTCGAAATATTATCCCCATAGGAAAGGGAGGGATGATTCATGGACCTCATTATATTATCCCGGTGAAGCTGCACTTGGATTGTTAATGCTATATGAGCTGGACCCACAGAAGAAATGGCTCGAAGCTGCCACTGATGCCATTGAATATCTGGACAGGATAAGAAAGGGAAAGACTATTGTTGAGGCGGATCACTGGGCATTGATCGCCAGTGAACTCCTTTTGAAAAATATCAGGAAGAAAACTTCCTCCGGCATTGAAAACAAGATCATTACCCATGCCATGACCATTTGTCGAAGTATGATCAATGAGAAGGCTAACATTGCTCCCGAATCACTTTATTATGGTTGTTTTACTCCTGATGGCAGAACTACACCTACATCAACAAGGCTGGAAGGTTTGTTAAGTGCAATCGTATTCATACCATTAACCGATACAGCAGCCATTAAATTTATTATCAACAGCATTAATAATGGTATGGAGTTTACCATAGATGCCCAGGTAAAAAAGGGCCCTCATACCGGGGGCATGACACGTGCTTATGTTCCTGCTACTGAAATAAACAGTGGCGTTTTCAGAGGAGGTGATAAGAGGAACCCGGAGATCAGGATTGATTATGTGCAGCATGCTTTAAGTGCCTGGATACAATATTATAACCTGCTTTACAAGCATGATTGATTGTTATAGCAGGGTTGTTGCCTAACCTGAAATATTCCTTTATATCTTATGAATAAGGTGGTTGATAGTTGATAGTTGATGGTTGAAAAGTTGAAAAGTTGAATTGTTGAGAGTTGAGGGTTTAGAGTTGGTTTTTAACCGATCATTGATAGTCACAAGATAATGTTACAGGTTATGTGCATGCATTAGGTAACCTGAATATGAATGCAAAAGGATATGAAAATGGCCATAACGATCATACTGTCATTATCCCATATGATGCAATCAATACAATTTATAACAGTGCCATATTTAATACCATACCAGGCGGAAATGTTGTGGAAACCGATACTATGTGACGGAAAATATCTTACCATGGGTTGTTGAGATACCTGTCAGTTTTGATTATCCGATCGAAAAAGCGGATATCCTGATAGCTTATCTGAAATTCGAAACCTGGGCTATATCTTCCGGTACAAGCTATACTGACTGGTACCTTGATGAACCCGGGTACAGGAATGATGATAATATATACGGAAGTGATTGAAGAGAATCAAGGTTCAACAATGTTACCTAAACACTTCAAAAAGTTGAAAATTTATCAATTCTTTTTACCAATAACAGGTTGTTTTAAGATGAAGCATTAGATATTGATGAATTCCAAAATTCAAGCTCCAAATCTCATAATGATGAATTCACACATGCCGAAAAACGCACCCCTGAAATCAGGATTGATTAGCCGGGAGCCCGTCTGGCAGATACTGGTAACTAGAAGTTAGAAGATTGAAAGTTATAACGTAAGTTTCATTGATTTAGGCATTTACTATTCAATTTGACGGTTTAAAAATAATAAAATTGCAGGGGGCTGTATCACAACTTTAATATTGACTTAACCACAAAATCCGCAAAGAATTGTCAGACAGTGTATTAGTAACTCGGGATCTTTGCGGAATCTTTGTGTGCTTCGCGGTTAAACCAGGTTGTGATACACCCCCTCATCGTTCTCTGCGATTAAATCATTAAAACACTATTCTGTCAGTGACAATGATTACTGTGATAACTGTTTTGCTGATTTTATCAATTTAAATATGTTCTTATCCGTGTTCGGAGATCCGTGCTATCAGTATTCTAAAAATATAAAGAAAAACCCGGACCATAAGCCCGGGTTCTTTGTGATAAATAAAGGTTTAGTTTAGTAAATATTCGAATCATTTCTGTAACCAGAAAGATCCTGATACCAATCTGTATAGGTGCTTCCTCCGCTTTCAGCCCATTCGATAAAATGGTTGTATGCTGTGTTAATTTCTCTCTTTTCAATAGGATATTCAAAACTTTCATAGAGGTGAATAGCCCAGGGTAAGTTATTCTCGGTTTTATAGTACTTACCAGTTGCTGGATTTGTATCATCCTCAAGTGTTCCAAATAAACCCAGATCAGCCAGATCAGTAGGCAGGTAGTCAGGCAAATGTACTTCAACAGACCTGTCGAGATTTACAATAAGGAACGGATTGAAACTGGCAATATTAAGATCGTTATATGAATAAGTATCCGTCGGGAATGTGATAGTAATCGTTAAAGTAACCGGTGTAACATAAGGGGCAGAAGGCTCTGTATTAACACCGATTCCCATACCCGGGTGTTCCATTTCATTAAATGCATTGTCATAAACAATAATTGTAGGTTTTGATTGTCCGGCTTCAGTTCCATTACCTTCCAGCGTGATATATGTTTCTGTTAAACTATATCCCGTAACAGTAAGGTCGGTGGGATTTATGGCGTCAGATAGCTGGAACCCAAATCCATTTTCAAAACCGGCACCAAAAGCCTGAATAATAAATGTGCCGACTACCTGTTCAACCATATTGCCTGTGTTGGTAGTAATTTCAAACTGATAGTCCAGAACAAGGTCATTAAAATCATAGTCTCCTTTTGCAGGCCAGAGATCTTCAAAAGCCAGTGTGCCAAATCCTGCAGCCGGAAAATGGTTGTTGATAGGACCTGATGATTCAACAGTGATCAAAGCCGTGGCACTGTTGTTAGCGGAATTCGGATCGGTGGTATTACTGGATACTGTAGCGGTGTTGCTAACAGTTCCAATAACGCCGGTATTAACTGTTGCAGTAATCGTTAAAGTTTCAGATGCACTATTTGCCATAGTTCCGATTTCCCAGGTAGGGGCAGACCATGTACCTGTTGATGGGATTGCACTTACAAACGTTAATTCAGAGTGTAAAATGTCTTCTACTTCGACATCAACTGCATCATTCGGTCCATTATTGGTTACAGCAATAGTATAAGTAATTGTTTGCCCAACCGCTGCTGGATTTGGCGTGCCTGTTTTTGTAACAGCCAGATCAGCTTCCATTTGTAATACTTCCACAGTTATGGTAGCTACATCGCAATCTGATGGCGATGCTACCATACAAATCTGATAAATAATCGTATAGGTTCCGGTTGGTGTTCCGGGGGCAACGGTTACTTCACCTGTGGATGTGTTTAATACTACTCCAGGATTAGAAGCCGGATCAACAACCGAAATATTCACGGCCGATGGTACTACAGGAGAACCATCGAAAAGATCGTTATCCAGTACATTGCTTACCGAGGTTCCACCAACTGAACTGTAAATGGTGGTGCCAACATCATCAACAGCAATGGGCAAAGGATTATTTATAGTAACAGGATTGTCAAACGGGCCTTCAGGATCTGGAGCGCCAAGTTGTATTGAAAAATATCTTTCGTTGTTATATTCGGAAACACCCAGTGCGAAAGTTATTGTATTGTTCGGGTTTGAAAAATTTGCAATATAAGATGCTGTATTGTCAAATGTTACACCACTTAAGCTGCCCTGTCTTCCGAGAAAACGGGTTCTGCCTGTAACCGGGTTGGTAGATATTGTTAACATGGTGCTGGCATCAACCTGGTAACTTGTATATCCACCAAGTTCAGCAAACTCTCTATAACCGGATGCAGAACTGCTTCCATCAACATCAACTCCTGTGAACCAGTAATTATATAAAAATGCCGGGTCATCATTAGCCGTATTGAAGAATTCGAGTTGGTACAGTATATGTCCTCCTCCACTACCGGCACCTATTCTGGGTTGAAACCTGTCGCTGTCCCCGGTTTCTATATCATCATCAAAGTTTTTAATTGTTGCATTATCTACTTCCAGAATAGTAAGGAGTGCGTATATTGTAATGCCATTAACAGTTGCAACATCTGTATATTTATGAATTGATCCCTGGTTTAAACCACCATTATTACCCGGATCATTTATAATGGTCCGCGCAGCATTGGTGAAGCTCATGGGATTATACTGCAGGTCGAGAATAAATGATTGACCTGATGCAATTTGAGTTGCAGACAGCAGTAAAAGATTCAGTGCAAGGATCTTGAATATTACACTGCTGGAAATTCTTGTTTTAATCATATTTATTGATAATAAACTTAAAGTTTTCATATTCTTGTTTGTTAATTTGTGCAAATAAGCTCCCTGATTTTAAATAAACTCATAATTAATTACATCATCATTGAGGTCAATTTCTATATTTTGACCCATAAACAATAACCTGACAGATGTTTCATAAGTTGGTACGGATAGTTTCATCGAATAAAGCTCATCTTTTGTAAGGTAAGCTCTCTGGTAAACTACTCCTTTTTCGGAAATTACCTCAACCAGACTGTTTGCTTTTCCAGTGAGATTTAAGGTGACATCCTTAAAAGTTTTCCAATCAAAATTTGAAGGGACACTTATATTTTCTATACTATTTGATTCCACCGGTTTAATTTCATCAAATTCTTTTGTGCATGAAGTGAAAACCAGTGCAGTTCCGATTATGACTAAAAAAATTATTCTTTTCATTATATATTGTTTTAAATTTCGAATGAGCAATATACTTAACAATTTGTGTGCCATCAGATTTAAATCGTTGATATATAGAGAGAACACAAACAGGTTGCGAATATTTAGCTTCCCAGATTGGGAAAATCACTAGGGTTCTGAAATTGAATATGAAGAATAGGGCGTTCACCCTTTTTGGGGGTGGGTACCCTTATTTCGGTTTCGCAATAAATTTCCCAACCATCACTGCCACAATAATAGCCAGGTAAAACTGCCCAAAGATGCTCCACAAAATAGCAAGCATCTGAGATTCCTGTATTGCAGGGGTGATATCCCCATATCCCAGGGTAGTCATGGTTACGAAACTAAAATAGATGAAATCGCCCATATCAACAGGCATGGAGCCGGGAAAAGAATAAGCTGAAGGGTAAATATTATGGATAGCAATAAAAACCAGTCCACCTATAATACCCATAAGAAAATAAATACTGATGGAAACAAAAATAGCATCCCTGTTCACCTCCTTGATTTTAATTAAAAACCTGAAAAGGATTATGGTAACATAGGTGAAGAAGCAAAATAAAATAATATAGGTCAGGCGTCTGATGGTATCATCTTCAGTGTTCAGCAGCCGTTCCAGCCATGTGATTATGATTGCTGCCAGAACTGCACAAATGGTTATAATGTGGTATTTCTTTTTCTCGTAAAATATTAAAGAACTCAATAAAAGTATCAGCGTAAACAATATGCTGAAAATAAAATGGGTTGCTACCCTGTTGTTGATAAATGGAGGTACAATGAGAAATAGTACCAGCGAAATCATTATGAATAAATAGCGGTTTTTTAGAAGCATCTCTACGGATTGTTAATTGTTTTCAAGATTGGTAGTTTTTGTTTTAAGTTGATAATACACACGTTCACTTTGGTAACTAATTGTTCAAGTTAGGCTGAAGACCTAAAGTGAGAAACTTTTTTGATATTCAGCTCAAAAAAGATCCTGGCAAATTGATGATATACTATATACAAATATAGCAGAAAATACCAAGACCATTGTACAATGACTTCAACACAACGCTTAGAAAAAGGATGTTTGTAAAATAATTTAACTCAGTGTTACCATGATAACCCACTTTTTTATAATTTAACATACAGAATTCCAGATCAAATATTATTGTATGCTTACTGTTCATTATCAATAAAATACATAAATTATAGACGGATGAAAACATCAAAAAGTTTTTACATTATTGTATGTATCATGTGTTTTTCATTTCTAAATACACAAGCACAATTCAAAATTGGCGGTGAATTAAGAACCCGTAGTTTTATCAACTATGGTTATCAGGAAATTCCTGTGCGTGGTGATGATCCGGCGATTTATGTTGAACAAAGAACCAGGATAAACTTCTTTTATCAAAAAGAAAAGATCCAGTTTTATTTCAGCGGGCAGGATGACAGGGTATGGGGGCAGGATCAGTTTGCAGGGAGTAATAGCCTGGGTATTGATGAAGCCTGGATTAATTTTCTTGCCGGGAAGTATTTTAGTTTCAAATTGGGAAGGCAGGAAATAGGATACGATAATGGGAGATTAATATCTGATGCCGATTGGAATAACTGGGGCAATTCATTTGATATAGGTTTGTTTAGATATGATAATACCGATACGGAATTTGAAGTTGATCTTGGTATTGGGATCAATAACAGGAACGCTTCCAACTTTACAGCCAATTATGATGTTAATTTCTATAAATACCTTACTTATCTGTGGATAAATAAAAAGATCCTCGATGGAAAAGTTGATATATCATGGATGAATATTGTTAATGCGGCCCAGCGACAGGATGATATCAGCCTTCACAGCGATACCCTGATTACCGTTTCCGGGGATCAATATGTTGTTCAAAAAAGTATTGTAAAATCATACCCTGATGTGCTGTATGTTAATTTTACCACCGGTGTTTTTGCAAATATTAATTTTCATGAGCATTTGTTTTATGAAGGGGAGTTTTATTTTCAGGGGGGGAAAACAATTGCTGGCAAGGATCTTAAGGCCATCTTATGGTCCTCATGGTTAAATGCCCGATTGGGTAAGTTCATTTTTGGTGTTGGTTATCAGTTTGCATCGGGTACCGATTTATCAGATACCTTAAAAGCAGCCACAGAATCAAATACATTCAATTATAACATGTATGGTAATCAGGGTGATCCTTTTTTTGGGGACATGAGTTATTTCATCCATCCAGCAGGAACGAATAGTGCCGGGATTACCGATATTGTTGGGACTTTTGGATACATCCCGAATGATCAATGGACTTTCAAACTTTTTGTTCATTATCTGGGTCTTGCAAATGCTTATATTTCACCGCTTATCAAAGTTGATAAACACCTCGGGATAGAATTTGATTTTACCATTGACTGGGAGATTCGAAAAGATCTTGAATTTGAATTTTGCTATGGATTTATGCTTCCGGAGAATAGCCTGAAAGAATTGCAAGGTATTCCGATAAACGATCATCGTTTTGCAAATTATGCAAAGATTCAGATAGAATATACACCCTGGTTTTTTAAGACAAAATAGCCTTAATTAAAACAGGGATTTCAAGGTTTGTTCAACATCACTGAATTCAGGATCTATATCAAAAACAAAAGATGGTTTCAGGTAATACAGCTGATTTTCATTTTTAAACCGCTCTTCACCACCTCCGGTGATATTGAGCATCACAAGAGCATCTTTGTTTAATTTTTGCTCCCTGACAGCTTGTATCAATGTAGCCGTTGCAATAGCCGCAGCAGGATGTAAATCGATCCCTTCGGTTTTAACAAACAGGTCGTTTGCAATAATGGCTTCTTCATTATTTGCGAAAATGACTTCACCATTGGTATCGGTCAGGGCATCAAACAATCCTCCAACAAGGCTATAGGGTGGTTTGCGATTTGACAAAACCTTGGCATTGATCTCGGCAGCCTGTTTACGGGCAATATCATCATCCATGGCGAGTATCTGTCTTGAACCTGCCTTCCAAGCATCAAAGATTGGAATGAAGGGATAGTTCTGCGATACCATCAGTTTCATTTTATTGTTCCCAAAGTTTCCATCTTCAATCAATCGCTGGTTTGCTTCCCAGGCCGCAATGGCGCCAGTGCCGCTTCCAATAGCCTGGAAATAATAATCGGGAATCTGTCCGATAGTGGTTGCTGCAGATAAAACCGTTGTTCCCATACCATCACGGCGTGCGATATTTTTTGCACCTCCTTCAGGGTAAAACATATCCATCTTACAGGCAAGATTCGACAGATGAATAGCATCGAAATAATCACTTCCATTCCCTGAAACAATAAGTTTAACACAATCCCTTATCGGTGTATCGAACCATAAGGCATCAAGATTGTCTTCAGGAACACACAACAACAGTGGTATATTGTTATCAGAACAAACCCTGGCGAATGCCCTGGCTGTATTGCCAGCAGAAGCAACAACAAGTGTCCTGTCTTGATTGCCGTCCATACGTGCACAAACAGAATAAGCTTCGGTTTCTTTAAAAGAACAGGTTCTCATCATACATTCCCTTTCAGGCCAGTAGCCGCTGAAAGTGATAAATAAATTGGACAGATCCAGTTCCCTGGCCAGGCCTTCGCTTTTGAATGTTTGGGGAGGTGATGAACCCTTGAGTACTTTGTTAATCGGTAACCAATCAGCAAATTTGTAGAATCCGTAGTTTGCATCCTTAACCTCTATTTGTTTCTTTTCGTAAATTGCCCGGATTAATGCCGGTTGATTATCCTCGGGCCCTTCCAGCATCCAGCCGGCATCTTCGTAAGTATCTCCTGTTATTAAGGATTTAATCTTATAATTGGTTTTTTGGAATCCTGTCATCTTTTTGTCTTTAAATGAGACTCCAAAATTATAAAAAAATGAAAGATCAGATTATGGAAATATGTGGCTACACTGACAGGTTGACAAACATTGTTTTGTACAGCTATGTACCATGTTATCAGTTGAGTAATTCACATAGATAAAAACATAGATATATTGGTATGTTTATTGTGAGTCAATTGTTAAATTTGAAATTATGAAAACATTTATAATTATTCTGGGTTTAGTTTTTATGGTAAGCCTGGGATACTCACAAAAATCAAATGTTATGGAAGGTAAATATTACTTTAAAACAACCGTGAAAGGGGATATTGAAAAGGTTAAAGATAAAACCGAAGAAATTTTTAAAATAAAAGGCTTTGGGCTTATAACGGAAATACCAATGCATAAGAAACTTGAAGAAAAGCTCGACAATGTCGATATGCATCCTTACTACATCATGGGATTTTGCGATCCTGCATATGCTTATAAAACATTACAACTCGAAGAATACATCGGACTTTATCTGCCATGCAAAGTAGTCGTAAAAGATAATGGTGATGGTTCCGTAGATGTTGTTGCCATTGATCCACAGAAAGCAATGGAATCAATCGGCAATGAGGAATTGGCGCCATTGGCAGGTGAGGTAACAGAGCTATTCAAACAGGTGATTGCAGAAATGCCTGAGGAGGTTTAGCAGGCATAATGCCAATAAACTGCTTAGCGGATAACAATTCAACAATTCACCAGTTCAACAATTCAACAAAAATGGAAATCTATTTTGCAGGACCAAAAAAAGTATTTGCCGATATTAACGGCTTTACCATAAAAACAGACCAGCATCCTCAATCGGGGGGAGAGGGAGAATTCCCCGAACCTTTTACACTTTTTCTATCATCATTAGGAACGTGTGCCGGGATTTATATAAAATCATTCTGTGATCAGCGCAGCATCCCAACTGAAAATATCAGATTAATACAAAATCAGCAATACAATCAGGTAAAAAGAATCATTGATCAGATCAATATTGACATCCATGTTCCAGATGATTTTCCTGATAAATATGAAAAGGCAATGATACAGACTGCCAGTCTTTGTACTGTAAAAAAACATCTCAGGGATGAGATTGATGTGGATATAAGGGTTGTGAAGGGACAAGTATAAAGGCAAAGGTATAAAGGCAAAAGTCCATCTGCCGGTTCCCCGGCTACACAGAATAAAATAACT
>CAYXUU010000019.1:0-95287 GCA_964468645.1 uncultured Bacteroidales bacterium | reverse complement strand
TAAGCTGTTTTTTAAAACCGCGACATTACAGCCTGCGAGAGATCAGGAGTTCTGATATTATTACATAAGTCAAAAAAAAGGGCAAAGCATTAAGTGTTATATTATAACTGGAAAATTCTGCATCATCAGGTATTAATAATGATATGTCTTTAAATACTTTTTAAATTCAGGGAAAGATTCATCACCTAATAGGTTCAGGGCTTTTTCAATAAATTTCGGCGACAATCCTTCATATTGTTTCCAGTCAGTAAGTTCAACAGGAGAATAATCAGAAAGGATATTAATTCCACCTGTATATTTCTGTGCAAGTATTATGTTCCTATTTTTTACAAATTCAAGTATCCGGATTTTATCACCAGGTGAAAGCAGCGGATTATTATCAGAATCAAAATGATCTTTTAAAATTGAGAATAGCTTCTGCTTTTTATTATGACTATAAAACTTGCTTGTGATCCTGTAAAACTCTATTTCATTCCTGTTACTGATTCTTTTATTGATTTCCTTATTCATTCTAATTTTATAATCCTTAAGATCAACAACACCCAGTTCTTTCATAAAATCATCAACCAAAGAATTCCTGAAATAGTAATTATGATCAAATACTTTTACAATGATATTGTCCTTCCCAAAAGCATCAGCCCATTGATCTATGACGCTATTCCAATCCAGATTATACCACCATGGAGGATTATTGTTCAGAAAGCTATCAATCCAATCTTCAATCTTAACACTAGTCCACACCTGTCTTATCCCCTGGTATTTAATACAATAACTATAAGCTGACTCCAGCCAGTGATCCTGACGGCGGACATATAATATTATCTTGATCTCATCAAATAGTTTCTTCAGTCTTTCAAACCAATTAATGAATGAAAATGATCTTAGAATACATTCTGAACTCACAACAACTGTAGGGGACTTTTTCATAGAATTCCTGAAAAACTCAATAAATTCTGATTCTTTGTTCTCGCGAATTAAGGTTGTAACATAACGATGCTGATAATGAACCAATACTCCTTCTGGTACTTCAGGATACAGTATGCCCTCCTGCTGAAATAAAACTTCACGATTATCATACAGAAAATGTTGTATTGCTGTGGTTCCGGTTTTATGCAAACCAATATGTAGATAAAGTATTTTCATCATTACTGATTGCCCCCTCAATTTGAGGCAGTTCACTATATTGTATATTTATCTTAACCTAAAACCAATCTCCTGCTTGATCCCCAATAAGTTGAGATAATTTTTGTACGCTGTCTTTAAAATATTTCTTTAAAGATTGATATGTTTCAGGATTTATTGGGGGGTAATCATATACATTTTGAGGTGCCATATCTTCAGGTTTTTTTCTCTCTAATCCAAGAAAATCGTGTACCACATATAATTCTTTTTCGGAATCAATAAAAAAGTCTTCACTTTTAATAAAATGAAATTGTTTTTTTGGAAAATACTGGAACCACCTTGATAACTGCTCGTCATACTTTCCACGTGCCAGATAAGAATGTCTCTGGTAAATTGGGCTGTTGTAACGAGGATGAGTTAAAATTTTTTCAAGCTCGCATGATATCCTGTCTGATTCAATTTCAATCGCTTCTTCAAAAGTTTCAATACTTTCATAACCTCTTATCTTTTGCATCATATAATGAGAATATGCCCTGTCAACAGGGTCTCTCAGCATAACAATAAACTTGGTTTCAGGGCAATGTTCATGTATTCTTTCAGCAACCAGCGGGTGAAATAAATAATAAGGAGAGGCTTCTCCGGTAATTCCATTTACAGGGAAATGACTTTTATACCAATCTATCCCCTTATGATAATGCATTGAAAAAAAATGAATCTCTTTGGTTTCAGGTAGTTTTATCTGTGGATGCTGCTTCAGGTAAGAGAAAAGGGATGATGTCCCTCCCTTTTGAGTCCCTATAATTATAAAATCCGGCTGGCGGTCAGTCTTCCCGGCTATTGATTTATTTTCGTATTTCAGTGCCATTTAATTGATTCAGATTCCTTATTGAATTAATAAAAACCTATTGGCTATTATTTACGGGGTATTGCAAATTTATAACTCATAGTGTTAGGAATCAACATAATCTTTTTTGTTAGTTTTACATTCCCATTTATTGCTAATTCGAAATAACTTTTATGAAATTGACAGGCCCTGTAATAATAGGCGGTATAGGAGGAAGCGGGACAAGAGTCGTAGCTTCAATTCTGCAAAACCTGAATATCTTTATTGGTAGTGACATTATCGCAACACTCGACAATATTACATATACATACCTTTTTAAACGACCGAAATGGTATTACAGAAACCGTGATAATACCAGGCAGATAAAAACGGGGATCAGTATCATGGAAAAGTCGATGACCAAAACCACCCCTTATTCAATCAAAGAGTTTATGTTCCTGCTCAACGCAACATCTGGTATGGCCAGGTATGGGCATAATATTGAAAAGGACGGAACCGGAAAATGGGCTTTTCAACGCCTTAATCATATTCTGTTCAACAGGCAAAAAAACCTTGATAATTATTCAGGATGGGGTTGGAAGGAGGCAAATTCTCATCACATTCTTAAAGATCTTAACAACTATTTTGATAACATGAAATACATCCACACCATACGCCATGGTCTGGACATGGCATACAGTAAAACACAACAACAATTGTTTATCTGGGGCCCAATGTTTGATATTCCAATTCCGAGAAGCAAAGAAGAAATACCAGAAGCCTCATTCAGGTATTGGGTAGAAGTTAACCGTCGGGCAATTACAATTGGAAAGGAACTTGGACAGGACAGGTTCTATCTGCTCAATTTTGATGAATTATGCACCAACCCGGAATCTGAGATTCCAAGACTGATTGAATTCATTGGAATTAAAGCAGATCAGGAGCAAATTGACAAAGCCATTAACATACCAAAAACACCAAAAACCAAAGGCAGGTTCAAATCACACGACCTATCCTGTTATAAAACTGAAGATCTTGAATTTCTCGAATCGATAGGATTTAATTACAGGTAAGATATTTTTCCGGCAACTATTTCTTAAAAAGTTTGAAAACAAATTTGGCAGGCCACAATACAACATTACCTATTCTCCATGTTAATGAATAGAATATTTGATTGATATAACGGTCTTTCTCATGAATCTTCAACCTGAGACTTAATACCGTTTTTTTATGAATATTATTTAATTGTACAATTCTTTGCTGCAATTTGCTAATCCTGTTATTGTATGAATCATTAAGGATTTCTATTTTACCAGTAAGAGTACTTATGTGTTGTTCCTTATCTGCGACAACTTGTTTAAACCTTGTTTCTTTATCCTTAATATCCTGGGATAACAGGTTTATCTCCAAAATATTATTTCGGATTGTTTTGTTATATTCTCTTCTAAGATCGCTATTCTCATCTGTTAACGCTTGAATTTCTCCCTGTTTTGCTTCCAGATTATTATTGTATTCCCTTTTAAGCTTCATCATGGATTTATTCAGGAGATCAATCTCTCTTTGATTCTCAGAGATTTCTTGTTGGTGTTGCTCCTGTATCGAAGATATCTCGGATTTAAGAGTTTTGATATCAAAATTCAGGGCTCCTGTAATTTTTTCGTTTTTCTTATTGAAACTGGCTATTTGTTCGCGTATCTCATCTTTAAGTTTTTCTATTTCGGATACCTTTTGCTCTTTCTCAGATTTTAAATCCTGAAGATTTATGGCCATTTGCTCATCCTTAAGATTTCTTTGCTTAAAGCCAAAACTACTTGTAGTTTCTCCAAATGTAAAATACACAATATCAAGCAAGATGGTTTTAATTCGTTGAGGTTTGTGAAGAAAAAATATCATTTCAGGCATATCTGATTCAAAAACCATCAAGTTTTCATTATTGGTCCAAACACGATTATTATAATGCAAACTAACCATGGTTTCATTGTTATCATGATTAATAACAGCATACCGTTTAAGCACAAAAGCAGTTTGAAGGGTTGCGGGTCTGAAGAAGAATCTTCTCAGGAGTTCTTTGTCCTGAATTGTGAACTTCATACGGTTCAAACCAGCGTGAATCGATCTTTTGTGTGACTCTCTGCTGAAGCTAATGTTTTCAGCCTCAAGCATCGCTTCATTTGTATCATCAACTCCCTGGAAAAAATTAAGATGTCGATAAAAGGATGTGCGTAAAATGTCAAATTTTACATTAGTATCATTATTAGAATCTTTACCATTCAGGGATACCAGAATCTTAAGCAGGTCTGAAATCTCGGGTGGCGTATTAGTTATTTCAGTATCAATCCTGGTAGTATGATGTTTAAGCTTCTTATCAGCAAAACTGTTCATATTCTTTGCCTGATTAATAAATGTTGTTTTATCAAAGCTGAAATGATCTAATACCTGCTCAATATTCTCAACAGGATTCTTCAATATATCATCATAATGGAGAAATATTCTTGGGAATCCCCTGGAGTATATCTCAGCTTTCAGATTATGATCTGCCCATAACAAACAACTTCTTGAATATGCCAGGTTGTTACGGGTTTTCAATGATGCTGCTACCTCACCGGGATCTCTTGTACAAATAATGAATGATGGATCTATTTTTAGTTTTTTCAATACTTCAGCATAAATCGGATACAGAATACTTATCCTGGGATCTTTTATAAGTATTGCAGATGAACTTTGAAATTCATCTTTTAAGATACCTTCCAATAAAGGCTGCTGGTTCTTGATTTCAGTTTTTTTCCACCATTGATCGGGTATGATCAATGAATTATACCAATTTGTATAAAGATCAGCAAACAACTTATCGTTAAACTGTTGTAGCTTGGCGTTTTCGAAATATCCTTTGCTATTCGAGAAATCGCCTTTATTGATATGCTTTCCAATGTCAAAACCAGCAAGATTCAGTAAACCTGATGCCATGGAGGTACCGCTCCGATGCATACCGAGAATTATTATTGCTGATTTTTTGTCCATTTTATTGAATAACGATCTTAAAACCCTGTTGGTTTATAAATTAAATTACGCATGAATAAACACGATAAACATGTAATTTCAAGAATTACCTTCATGTTTCAAAGAGTATTTTTCTCCCTGGTGGGACGATTTATCTAAAGTAAGCATTAAAATTAGAAATAAAAATCACTAACCCAAATTTCATTTTGCTTATAATACCAGTTATCATATCCCTGGTATTATAGGGGTGGTTTGAATGATTTCTGCAGGTGCTTTTTACCAATGTATAAATATCCTGTTAATTCATCTCTTCTCATGAAAAGAATTATCACTCATAATCTATTAATATTGAATAGAATAATGGCACATCAAGGTTGTTCATCATCCTTGTGATATATGTAATTCCCAAGTTCTGACCTGATAATTTCATAAACCACATCTAAAACTCTGGAATCAATTAAATCCGGAGACGAAGTTTCGGGATAATAGGAAAAATCTTCAGAAAAAATATTATCCTTTCCAAACCACTTTTCTGCGAGTTTTCTATTTGATTCAGCAAATGCCTTGTAAAATGCAATAGCATCTTTTCTTGATGGTAATAAACCTCCTCCAGGAAACATCTCATTGATTCGACGATTAAGTAAGTTACGAATCCTTATTACCGTATTATTGGAATTACTTTCAAAATGAGAAGGGAAATGTTTATTATAATTCCTCAACACCAATTGTGTGGTTGCAGAGATAGACTCATTTTGATTGCCCGGGACCTGGAGATCTATATTATCAGCATATATACCTGCAGATTTAAAGAAATCAACCAACAGGTTTCCGTGGTGAAATTTGTCTTTATCAAAGACACGAATAATTAAGTTCTGCCTGCCAAAAACACTCGACCATTTTTCCAATAAATCATAATAATTATAATAATGATCCGATTCATTTTTCCCAACAGGGAGTATATTCTTAAAATCATACCCCACGATACATTTCGTACTGTAAAAGCTAACTGCTACCTGATCCTGTCTTCTGAGATAAACAAGTATTTTAATTTCATCAAAAAGGCTATTAAGTAATTCAGCTAAGCGGTTAATCTCTGAAAGTTTGGGTAATCGTGAATGGAAATGCTCAGAAGAGATTATGCATGTATCTATTCCGTCATCCAGTGTGTTGATTTCACGCTTGAATTCATTCTTAAAACGAATACGCCAGTCATTCAACTCATCTGGGGTTCTAATCGATAGCAGGCTTCGCAAGCTATCAAAATAATCGTCACTCATGGCGTAAGCTGCCAGGTTGCTATTGTTTCTTTTTCCGGGAGTTTCCAACACTCCAACTCCGTGTTTCTTAAGAAGTTGACGATTAATATACAAACACTCCTGTATGGTTGAGCTACCCGTTTTTTCAGTACCGATATGAACAACTGCTTTCATATATATTTTTTTTCGAATTTTCCTTTAACATAAACGAGCTTATTTACTCCATATAATACACCCGATCCAATCTGAACTACTAGTCAAGAAATTTATGCAACTGCTCAATAAGTTTTGCTTTAAATCCAATTTGTTAATTTATAATAAACCTTTGTTTTTTAGCTCGTCTAACAGGCCCTTTACAAGAACTAAATTCAATCTTTCATGTATAGTCTTTTCATCAAATGCCAGTAACTCCTTATAAATGTTTACAATAATATCAATACTTGCATTTGGGCTTAATTCATTAAATTCATTCCCTTTTGTGTACTTATCAGGTATATCTTCATTAAATAATACACCGTTATCACGATTCAGATATTTTCTTGCAACGAATGTATATTCTTCCCTATTCTTTTCAACAATTTGTTTTCTTTCTTCAGGACTTAGCAAATTTTGTTTTTTGAAAGCTTTAATTGTGCCAGGATCTATCTGTTTTGAATAAGCCAGCAAAGACTTTACCAACTTATTTTTGACATCAAAACTAATTGGGGATTTATTTATCAGTAATTTAAATTCCAACGCATCTCTACTTAATCTGGGATTAGCTTTAGAATCTGGAAGATCAAATTTGTCAGACAACTTCCATTGAAAAACATAATGTAGGAAATCAGCAAAAATACTACCTTCAAAAAATTGATTAGACTCATAAGGACGAACAATAAGCTTACCAGGATTGAACACGTTTACACAGTCACTTATAAATGACTTGTAGCTATATTTAGGAGCTTCCTTGTAAAATTCTTGAATTGTTCTTGTTTCTTCACCATGTTTAATCCTCTGAGAATAATCTGCTTCCAATAATTCATCATGCCTTCTCAGGTAAATCACCAGGCATAAATTATGCTCAGGGAACACTTTATTTGCAAATGAACGCAGTTCCTTTTTACAAACTGGAAAAATTTCGGATGTTAGCAGGATGTCTTTATCCTGTAGTTCCTTTACCTCATCTATCATTTTAGATTCAAAATATGCAGGAGGTTTAGGATTCTTATATAATTTCCCCTTATACCTGTCACCACTAAAAGAGAATGCTAAATAATGGTGACTCCCTTCATCTTTGTTCATCCCTGTATATGGTATATATACATTATTTTTTAAAAACAGACTTCTGTTCTTCAAAAAGAAACGTTGAAGGGCCGTTGTCCCCGTTTTTGCTATACCCATGTGGATGTAAAGATTCTTACTCACTATCAATTACTTATTGTCAATCCTTATTAAACTTAATATCAGTTATTGCTAAATTATATGCATCCAGATAAGAAATTGCAACATTTTTAAGATTATATCTCATACGACATTTTTCTGCATTCCTGCATGCCATTTTATAGAGATCGATATCAGAAGCATATGATATCATAATATCAACAACTTCTTTAACCGGAATTTTACCATTCTTAAGCTCAAATATAGCACCAGCATATTGACCATCGACATGAATCATCTTTGCAACCTCACCCAGGTTGCTTGCAATAACCGGTTTACCTACGAACAAGGATTCAACAATTGACAGTGGGAAACTTTCTGCTTTATAAGTTGAAGGCAGGAATCCCATATCTGAAATTGTAAAATAATCACAAGGATTATCATTGAAACCTAACAAATGAACAAACTCAGGTACCTTCTCATCCTTAAGATAATCATACAATTCCCCATCACCAAGAAGTAACAGATGTATGTCTATTTTTGTATTCTCACGAGCCATTTTAACTATCTCTATCGCTTCCAGCCAGCCCTTTTCCGGGATTGCCCTGCTAACAATACAAAGAACAAAACTATTTGAATTAATTCCCAGGTCGCTTCTTTTGATCTCTCTAATTACCGGAGGTTCCATCCCATTTGCAATCTTGATTGATTTTGCTGCCATGTCAATACCGAGTTCCTTAAATGGAATCAGGTTTTTGTCAGCAACATAGGTCCACATTTTCGTACTTTGGTTATTTACAGGTATATTTTCCAATTGATATTTCTCATCCATGATCTCATAACCACCATGCAAAGTACCAACATGAGTTACAAACTTATTAAGGTCAGGAAACTTTGCGATAGTTTTGGAATACAAATCCTGGCATGACTGTGAGTGGGTATTGAAAATATCCGCTCTAAAACTTAGTAAAAAGGAATATAGCTCCTCCGGTTCCTTACATCTAACAACTGGAATATCCTTTCTAAGTAATTTACGAACCTCATTTTCTTCTTCAAAGTAATCCGGGCTATGCACTGTCACAGGATATCCCATCAACTTTAGTTGATTTGCCAGTCTGATCGGCATGATCTCTCCGCCTCCATGAATAAATGATAATAATGAAATAACGATATTTATTTTTCTATCGTTAATCGCATCCAAAGTTTTGCTTTCACTGAATAATACCTCAAAATTCTTCGTGCTTTCTGATTTATAATTGTTATAGAAGTCATGAATAATACTTCTGTTTTTTAACAACAAATCTTCCGGTACACTATAATTTCTGGCTATTTCCAATGCTACCTTCTCATGTTCTTTATAATATACATCCTGTGTGTAGGTTTTGATTGATGAATTATCATCATGGATTCTATAGTAGCTCATGGTATCAATTGAATATGCTATTTTCCCGCCCCTTAAAATATTCAGGTAAAATATCCAATCACCACAGATTCTCATATCAAGCCACTCCTTATTATGAAATAATTCTATTTCTTCAGGTTTCCTGAAAAGCACAGAACTTACGTTTGGGATTGTGTTTTTAATACCCAGAGCTGCCCTTACCTCTGAAGAGCTGGTTTCCTTGTAGCTGTTCTTCCATTTAGTATCATCAATTATTTCTACATAGTCATCAAAACTTCGGCTATGAGTATTACCCTTCTCATCTACAAATAATATTTTTGAGTAAGTCAGGCAAACAGCTTCATCAGTAAAGAATGGAGATAAGGTCTTCAGAAAATTAAGGTCACAGTAATCATCACTCTCAGCAATCCATATTAAGTCTCCTGTAGCCTCTGACATCCCTTTCATCCATTGACTGAACACATTGCCAACATTATGCTCATTTACCAATAATCTTGTTATACTCTTGTATTTGTTGTAGTATTCTTCAAGTATTTCCAAACTTGAATCGGTAGAGGCATCATCGAGTAAAATAATTTCAATATTTCTGTATGTTTGGCCATATACGGAGTCTAATCTTTGACGAAGATATTTTGCATGATTATAATTAGGCACAATAACGGAAATCATGGGAAAGTTAGTCTCATTAATTTCAGCTAACACAGATTTGGTGGCGTTCAAATAAGAATATCCATATTTTTTATCAGGTTCAAGATGTGCTCCTTCTGCCCACTCATTCCATGCATTGATGAATACCAGATTATCACCCCCCCTGTTACTATTATACATTGTATCATTACATGCTTCCATTAACCAATCCCGGTAAACACCTGGAGGATTATTCAGGTATACATGACTATGATTTCCTTTCCTTGCTGTATTGTCCCACATCAACATAACACCCCGGAACATATTATAATCAACCCTTCTTAGTTTATTAACAGTATTCTTTATCATCTTTCCTGTGTCAAGGATCTTTCCAAAGAAATTCTCAGTTTTTATTTTTGAGGTAATATCATCTGGTGAAATATTAAGTGGTGGAAACTCTATTGCATAGTCAAAACCAAACTCATCCGGATCATTCAAACCAAAGGTTTGTACCATTGCCATGCATAACTCTTCATTAAATTGCTCCAGGTAATATTCTCTCCATCGAACTATTGATGTTTTAATATCTGGAAATATATCCGCTCGATATATAATAAGAAGTGGTTTACCATTGATTCTTATATATCTCGGATCACGTGTATATTTTGAAATATCTGCGATAACTCTCAAATCATCTTCAGGTGAATGGTTCTGGGCAATTAAAATATCGTCATCACGTCCATCCCATCTCCTGGTCCAGTTTTCATTGGCCCAACAGACACAGAAATTAATATCCCATTCCTTATGTTCAAGGAACATATCCAATGGCTTTTCCAACAAACGTTTTCCATCGAACCAATAATAATAAAAACAAAAACCATGTATACCGAACTCTTTTGCCATCCTTACCTGCCCTGCCATTACTTCCGGAACTCTTAAATCATAGAATCCCAGATCATACGGAAGATGTGGCTGATAATGTTCTTGAAATAACGGTTTTGCAGTAACAACATTCTTCCATTCAGTAAATCCGTTACCCCACCATTCATTGTTTTCCGGAATAGGATGAAACTGAGGTAAATAAAATGCAACGGTTTTTACCAAGGAATTTAATTGTTCTTTAGTTGAAGATAGTGGCAGTTCAAATGCATG
This sequence comes from uncultured Bacteroidales bacterium, assembly GCA_964468645.1. Lineage (GTDB taxonomy): Bacteria > Bacteroidota > Bacteroidia > Bacteroidales > JAIOZK01 > JAIOZK01. The sequence continues at coordinate 84,549 of CAYXUU010000019.1, read as the reverse complement.
GCCTTTCTCTAATTTAATCTTATCCTTGACAGTACAAACTCTATTTTCAAGTTTTCCTATCGTCAGATAATGTACCAGTGGATTTTGTTCTGTCTCCTTCACATCTTTATAGGATGCCAGATAAAATTCTGTATCGAAATCACTACTGGGATTTCGTCCATCTCTCCATCCCTGAAGATAATAATGTTCGTACGGATCTACTCCTGCATCTTTTACATCCTGATTATTAGACAAATAATACTCTTCATCAAATAAACTACTCTCTTTTAATAATTTAATTTCAAGTTCCTGAGCAAGGCTATTATTTTCAATCTCAGTTACTACTGGCTTTGTATCGGGTTCATTAACAAATTGAGTTTCATGAATCTCTGGTAATGTTCTGCGATTCTCTTTCCTGCCAAACTTAATAAAATGAAGTAATGGATTAACTCCACTTCTCATAACAGCCGGGTTGGTTTCAAGATAATACCTCGTATCGAATTTCTCAGAAGGATTTCTCCACTCTTTGAATCCAATATAATAGAAATGATTTACCGGATCCAAACCTTTATTCTTAACGTCGGGATTGGTTGATAAATAATATTCCTCATTAAAGTACTCACTGTTTCTTATCAATTGTATGTCTTGTTCCTGATTGGACAAATTATTACCTGTTATGATTTCACCATGCAACTTTCTTTCATCAGCAGTAACGTTTACACCTTTATTTGCTTTTATTGCCGGAGCAACAGGAAAAGGTTTACGCCCCTCCTTTTTGCCCCTAAGCAAATAATGCAACAGAGGATTAATCCCTTCTTTTAATACATCCGGATTTGATTCATAGTAATATAAAGAGTTAAAACTTTTACCGGGATTTCTCCCTTCAAAACCACCATAAGTTAAATAATGTATTACCGGATCGGTTCGTTTTTCTTTAACATCGGGATATTGTCCTAAATAATATTCCTGATCAAACAGTTCGCTATCTTTAATAAGCTGATAATGTTGCCTATTTATAAAGGAACCGGATAATTTTTGATAAACTACCAAAGGATTGAGATTTGATATTATGTTATTCCATTTCAATGTCATCCTACCCATTGCATTGATATTTTCGTTTAGTTTAACTAAATAATTTTATTTAAGTCAGGGGATTTCATAAATGCAGCTCCCTGCAACCTCAGGCAATTTATATATGAAGTTGCTTCAACTCATTGTTAACATTATGATTACTTTGACATTTGTCGATAAGCAAACCAACCAGTTTCTTCAGGTCGCTGGTTTGTTTTTCTGTAATTTTAACATACTGTTCTTGAATTGAATTGACAGGTAATTCTTTCTCAAAAGAGCTAATGATGCCATTTTTAATTGAATTAATATCATATGGATCGCAATAAAAGGCTGCCTCGCCACAAATCTCCGGGATAGATGTGACCCTGGAAACCAGGCATTTTTTATGATAACTCATTGCTTCAATTGGTGGATAACCAAATCCTTCACTTAAGGATACAAACACCAGCAATTTTGTATTATTATACAGGTATTCTAAATGCTCAGATGATAAAAAGGGAAATACCACAAATCTTTGCGGGTTCTTAATCTTATCACAAAACACATCCTCAGGGTTTTCAACACCTGTTAATACAACTTTAAAACCTTTGGAGACTTTTGAAGACGTATCCGGTTCTGAAAATATGCTATCAAATGCTTTAACAGCAGCTGCAGCATTTTTCTCCATTCGTGAAGCATTAACGATAAGCGCAAAATCGCTGGTATCAAATTGTTTGATGTCATTTTCATCCAATGATTCCGGATATGATCTGTTTTTCATAGGAGCATAGAAGACTTTGATCTTCTGGTTACAATCCACAATAGTTGACAGTATTACTTTTCTGGAGTATTCAGATACAGTTATCAGGGTATCGATACTTTCACACTCACATAATTGCCTGTACATTTTAAGTAGTTCGTTGGCTTCGATTTTTTTGGTTTTAACAATTCCATCAATATCTTTCGTGGGATACCGGCTTTCTGGCAGGCAGTTTAGACTTTTCCTGAAAAATGATATCAATTTGTAATCCCTTGCCAGTTCATAATCCCTGATATCGTGCAATGTTCCAATTACTTTGGTTTTATTACAATTAAAATTCACACCTTGTCCGGAAGTTTTCATGTATCTATATCCCTCTGAATATACGACAATAGCAGGTGTAAAAAACACATCAAAAACATCGGTGTTAACAATTTTTGTTATTGAAACATAATCCTCTACTTTAATTATTTTTATATGATTTCTTCTGCATCTATTCCATATCCATTCATCTACCGACAAATCAGGATTAGCAACAACCCACAACTCACAATCATCTGTATTCGAAATCGTATTTGAAAGCTCATTAAATACAGTTTTACCATATTCACCACCCCCATGAAAACTTCCCTGGCTAAATAATACATCAAATAAGATATGTTTTTTCCCTTGATTCATGGAAGGAACTATTTGATCACTATTAATAATTTGTAATTCCAGGCCATTATCTTGTTGATGATCATTGAGGATACTGATTGACCTTTGAAGTGAAAGAATTGCACCATCATATCCATGATGCATTTTTTCATTCCCTTCAATTTCTCCTGTTGTAACTCCTTCTTTATGAATCACTCTTAGTTGTTTCGAGTACAATAACAGTTCTCCATTAACAAGGGCATTTGTTGCTAAAACGAACTCTTCTCCATAAAGAAAAGTGAGTTCTTCGAAAGCCTGATCGTTATCTACGATATAGATTGGCGAGAAAATAAGCGCTGCCCCCTGTAAAAGTGGATTGATGATAAAGTCTTCCTCAAATGACGAATCTCTGACATTATACCATTCGACTATGTTTGTATTTATTAATGTCTCTTTTTCTCTCTTCCGTATTTCAATCATCTCTGAACATTTTTGATGATCGAAAATAAAATCATTATAAGGATTCTCGTGGCGTCCATCAGGGAGTTGAATATCAGGGCCCAAAGCCGAAAACGACCACTCTTTGAATATCTGGTAAAGTTTCTCAATAAAATTATCCTGGTCGATAACGATATCATTATTAATTGCAACGATAAACCTTGAATAAAGCTTATCTTTTGCATAACTATAACCGATATTATTACCTGCTGCAAAACCAACATTACTTTTATTAAAGATCAAGGCAACATTGTGATCCTCAATATATCTGGACCTGAGGATTTCCTGTTCCTCCAAATCAGAATTATTATCAACAACTACAATCCTTATGCGTGAATCATTAAGTTTTTTAATTGATTCTACACATTCAGCAGTAAGATCTGAGTGATTGTATTGTAATATCACAAATGAAATGATATCCTTTGTTTCTTCTTTAATTGTATGCTCATATAATGCAAACAAATCATCTCTGGTCCTGAGCTTTATGGTTTTATTATTTTTTGCATAACATGGTATCCCATTAACTATTTTGAATGGCTGAGAGTATTTATTATCGATTAGTTTAATAAATTTATAATAGTCGGCCAGGAATAGATATTCAGGATCAATGGATTTTGTATTAAACATTTTGTTGATATCCATTATACGATCCTTATACATATTAATATGATACAAATATGTTTGGCAGTAATAATTCATAAGACCAATATCACCCTTAACCTGAATAATGGCACTTTTTAGCGAATTCAAATAAGCATATCCATTCCTGTCATCCGGCTCTAAATGTGCCCCCTCTGCCCACTCATTCCAGGCATTTATGAACATAAGTCTTTCGTCTGATTTCCTGGATCGCTTCATTGTTTCTATAGAGGCATTATAAACCCATTTCTGAAAATCGGCAGGATCATTATTAATCAATAATGTACTTTCATTCTTTCTTCTTGGGGTATTATCCCATGATGGACATACACCTCTGAATAGTTTATAGCCAGGATCAGTATAATTTTCACTCATCTTCATCATGGATGTCCAGTCATATATACTTCCCTTGAAATCCTTTCGAATTGTAGCAAAAGGACTATTCATTCTTTTCAGGTTGAAATTATTAGGAGGAAACTCAATTGCTGCATCAAAGCCATATTCATCTGGATTTACTTTTTCAAAAGATTGAACGTAAGCTAAATATATCTCACCGATATCATGTGACCTGCACCACTGTCGCCATAACTTGGCCGTTTCAGCTATTGCTGGCAATAAATTGGGTCGATAAATCAATAACAAAGGTTTGCCGTCTATCCGGATATATCGCTTATCTCTCAAATATTCTGAAACATCAGCAATGAATGCCATATCATCCTTTGCAGAATGGTTCTGAGCGATTAATATATCCTGTTCTTTGCCATCCCATCTCCTGGTCCAGTTCTCATTAGCCCAGCAAACACAAAAATTAATATCCCAATCTTTGTGTTCCAGAAACATATCCAGAGGTTTCTCCAGCAGGCGTTGTCCATCAAACCAGTAGTAGTAAAAGCAAAAACCATGAATACCAAATTGTTTGGCCATTTTGATCTGTTCCTCCATTACGTCCGGAACTCTCAAATCATAAAATCCCAGATCAACAGGAAGGTGTGGCTGATAATGCCCTTCAAATGAAGGTTTCGCCGTAACAACATTGTCCCACTCGGTAAACCCTTTACCCCACCATTCATCGTTCTCCGGAATAGGATGATATTGAGGCAAATAAAATGCGATAAGTTTTATCAATGAGCGGTCAGTGTACCTATTTGATGTATCGGGCAACTCAAAAACTTCACCAAATTTATTTTCGACAGTTTCCTCGATTGAATAAACCCTATTTTCTTGCTCTCCTTTCTTGAGATAGTGTATAAGTGGATTTATTCCGGATTCTTTAACATCATTATAAGAGGCCAGGTAAAAATCCGAATCGAATTCAGGTCCGGGGTTTCGTCCCTCTTTCCATCCATGTAGATAATAATGCCTGGCAGGATCGAGTCCTGCTTTTTTTATATCATAATTATTCGACAAATAATATTCAGCATCAAACAAATTGCTTTCTTTTATTATTTGTATCCCACGTTCCTCATTATCAATGTTCAGGTTCATCTCGTTGCCGGATATTACGTTTTCTGTCTGTACAGTTCTCACTTCCTGGGTCGTAACAGCTTCTGGTTTTTCAATCTCTGGTATGGCTTCACGCCCTTCTTTTCTTCCAAACTTGATATAATGGAGCAACGGGTTTATACCACTTTCAATAATATCAGGATATAATTCAAGATAATAGGTTGTATTGAATCTTGTTGAAGGATTTCTCTTTTCCCTTGCGCCATGGAGATAAAAATGTTTTGCCGGATCAACACCCGGCTTTTCTACATCAGGATTGGTTGATTTATAATAATCCCCATCAAAAAATTCACTGTATCTTATCAGTTGTATTTCGTGTTCCTGTAACGCCATCTTTCCTTTATCTTCAGACAATTTAGATCCAGTAAATGTTAGTTGGCTGGTTTTATCAGGCTCTTCAACTGCTTCAGGCAATGGTTTTCTTTTATCCTGTACACCAAACATAATGTAATGAACCAGGGGATTGATCCCACTTTTTAATACATCGGGATTTGACGCAAGATAAAACCCACTGTTAAAATACCGGGATGGATTCCTGTGCTCAAAACCACCATACTTTATGTAATGGATAATAGGATCAACTTTTAACCTTACTATATCAGGATTGTTTTCAGCATAGTATTCAGCATCAAACAATTCACTGGTTTTAATCTTTTGATAGGTTTTACGATCAATGTTTCCAAACCGGATTCTCCAGATAATTTCCCCGGGATAAAAAAACCTGACAAAATTCTTAAATCGTTTCGTTGAAGCACCAGATAAACTCATACTAATATTACTGATTTTTTAATAATGATAACTTTTGCAATGATATATCATTAATCACCCCTGTACAAATCAAATCACTTTTAATTCACCCATCTTCCGGATACAATAGTTTTCGTTTCTAGCACCTCTCAACGAACTCGAAAGTGGTAATATCGGATTTATGATCTTCTGTGATTTTAATTTTGCTATTACCCGAAAACAGGAATCCATTTTTATCCTGAGTTTCATTCAGGCAAACATTTAATTTCTAAACTTTCAAGTTTATATATTCCCTTATGATATCCCGGGTCCAACCTGAATCGGCCTGTTAATTCATTGTTCTTTAACGTGAATAAGACATTATTCCATCCATTTGAAAGTTTTCTTGTTATTGAATTGGCCTGGTTAAACTTTTTCTGACCCAGTGTTGAATAAAACAATTTTGCAATAGTCCTCTGGGGAGCAAAGATTCTCACCATAATACATAAAGTACCGCTATCGGAGCAGAATTTTTCATTAAAATGCAACTGTGGACCCGGACGACTTTTATTCTCAAAAACAATCATCTTTTTTTCTTCCCTGATAGATTGAAAGTTGACCTGACGCGATGAATGATTTATTATTTCTTTGCCCTTCAATTCAAGGAGAGTTTCAGAATTGTCAATTAACTCTTTTGCATACCACAATTCCGGGGCAAGTGGTTTTTTGTTCAGGTAGCGCTCGACAAATTCGAACAATACAATATCAGGATCATACTTTTCAATATACTCATCGATTTTTTCAGCTTCACCCGATAGAATATAAACATGCACCACCGTACCAAATGTATGATGAAGGAAATAACCAAGATTTTTGCCAAATGAGTCTCTTAGATATAAAAGTATAAGTGGCTTATTATCATTTTTTACAATTGCTTTTTGAGAGAGTTCCACTAATTCATCAGGTCCGGTTTTAATAAATACGCCTTTAATGTTGTTCACCTGAAGTGAATCAAGCGGGTGATTAAAGATCATATTTACTGAAAAATCACGAACCCAGTTCATCATATTGGCATGATAAGCCAGGTCGCCACCCTGCACCTCTTCAGCAACATCATAATCATTTAATTTTAAGATCTCTATCTGTGGAAAATCCATGGAGATTATTTTCATAATTTCGAGATAAGCTATGTATGCACCCATCCTTGACCAATGACTATCTGCTTTGTAAAACAACAGATCACCATAGGCCGGTTTTGCATTCAACATAGGTGCTCTCAGATCAATAATATTATAAGGATTTCGCTGATATGCAATGATCTGATCATATAATGTAGGTTGTTTCATTTCCAGATATTCTGGTAAATGTTCGCTATAAATGGTATGCTTATTGGGTGATATAGCTATATATAATGGTATATTTTTGTTTTTAAAATATCTGACAACCTGGCCCAGGTAGGAATAATAATCTTCAAGTTCCTCAGTAGTATAAAGAAACTCACCTGTACTAACTGAAACTACATTGTTTGACAGATTCCCTTTAAATAAAAAATCCTTCTTACCAATAATATACTTGTTTCTATCCTGAGATGTATTTAAGAGGCGATATCCAAGTGAATTAAGTTTTACCAGTTCATTTTTAAATCCAACATTATCCTGATACCATTTTTCCAGATCAGACAGGTATTTAACAACACCATCTTTGGTCCATATTAAGGATTTATATTTTACTTTCTGGCTATTGCGCAAATCGTTAAACCAACCCGGGAATTGACTCTCAAATGAGACTAAATTGGCGAAAAGAGGAGCCACCAACAACACACTGAAACATAAAATATATATATAATTTACTTTTTTCAAAAGTGTAACTATTCTATTAAGGCAACATGTTTAAAACCTGAAATATATAAATGGATTATAGGTACCAGCTGACAGGCTCATTGCACAAATAACAAAAAGGCCAAAGAGAAATATCATGAATGATAGTTCAAGAACAGGCCTTATATTTGAACGGCTGGAATTCATAATATTCATAAATTTAAGCATTACCGGGGTTGAAAATATAAACCCGGCTATTAACGCAATAATAACATCGGCCTGTAGAAGTTCACGGACCAGGTATATATCATCAGATTTGAAGGCAAACATTTTCTCAAGGTAGTTTAAAGAGCCGGAAAGGTCATCAGATCTGAAGAATACCCATCCTATCATAACAATTAACAAAACATAAAAATGCTGAAAAAATGACGGGATCTTTGACAGTAATCTGCCAAAGCCGGTTCTTTCCAGCACCAGGAATATACCGTGGAACAATCCCCAGATCACAAAATTCCAGCTTGCCCCATGCCATAATCCACAAAGGAAGAATACAATGATCAGGTTTCGGTAGGTTTTATATTTGCCATCCCGACTACCACCAAGAGAGAAATATAAATAATCCCTGAACCAAATTGAAAGCGATATATGCCATCTCCTCCAGAATTCTTTAATTGACCTGGATATATATGGGTAGTTAAAGTTCTCCGGGAAATCAAATCCCAGCATTTTTCCAATACCAATTGCCATGCAGGAATACCCTGAAAAGTCAAAATATATTTGGAAGCTGTATGCGAATACACCTATCCATGCCACTCCTGTTGTGAGATCATTACCGCTTAGTTCAAAAACATGATCGACTACTTTTGCCATTGTATTCGCAATTAATACCTTTTTGGCAAGTCCAATGATAAAACGTTTTATCCCTTCAACAAACTGATCTACCCTAACTTTGTGGTTATTCAACTGGTTTTCAATATCTACATACCTGACGATGGGTCCGGCTACCAGTTGAGGAAACATGGTAATATAAGTAGCTATTTTCAGTAAATTACGGTTAGCTGCAACTTTACCCCGGTAAACATCGATGGTATAACTCATTGCCTGGAAGGTATAGAAACTTATCCCAAGTGGAAGGGTAATTGTTACAACATCATTTAATCTCAGGCCCTGTAAGTTGACTAATGTCAGGGCATCGTTAAAATTATCAATAAAGAAATTGTAATACTTAAAAAATCCAAGAAATGACAGATTTGCCACAATAGATAGAATCAATCCAAGCTTTTGAACGTTTGAGCGCTTACTATTTGAATCAAGTCTATTAACCGGTCCTTTTTTAATTCCTCCTCCAATCATTAATGCGCTTAAGTAGTTAACAAGGATAGAGGTAATAATTATCCAGATCAGATAATTCTCACCAAAGAAATAGAATAATAAACTACCGAGTAGCAAAAATGGCAAATGCAGTCTTTTCCCCAGGATATAATAGAATAACAATATCAGGGGAAGAAAACCGAAAAGGAATATGATGGAACTAAATACCGTGGTATAAATTATTTAATATACTTTATTTCAATACTTTCAATTTGATAAATACCTTTCCTGTATGATGGATCATATCTGAACACTCCTGCCAGATTCCTGTGATCAATTTTATAAATTACCTGGTTCCAGCCCTTTTGAATCTTTAAAACGACTGAATTATCCCTTGTAAATCTCTTTTGACCTGCTATTGTAAAAAATAATTTCGAGATCGTTTGTTGGGGGGAATGAATTTTCACTCTTATCATATAACTTGATGCTGGTGCTAAATTGAATTTATTAAAACTAATACTAGATCTTTTATTTTCAGGTATTCGAAAACTCAGGTTGTCCCTGCTTCTATTTATAACCTGTAGATTGGATTTAGCCTTAACAAATTCAAGGATTTCCTTGCCATTCAGTTTCAGAGAGGTTTCAGCATTATGAAAAGTCTCTAAATCATACCAGGGTTCAGGATCAAGAATTTCCTTATTGAGTTTTCTTTCGCCTACCTCGAATAATACAATATCTGGTGAGAATTCTTTTACAAGGTCTGTCATTTCACGTGTTTTTCCTGAGGAGCGTTTTATATAAATAATTTTACAAAAATTTTGATTTAACAAATAAGACAAGTTAACCGAGAATGAATCTTTGATAATTAAAATGGTAAGCTTCTTATTTTTATTTACAACTATAGTACTTTCATGATCCGGAATCACTTCATATGGTAATAGTTTAGTTACAGTGCCATCAAATTCAATACGTTCGAGCGTATCGAGTAGCTCATAAAAAATCAGTGAATCAGAATAATCATCAATCCGGTTACATAAATTTAATTTATAGGCCAGGTCCATACCAACATTATTTTCCCTAACTTCAAAATCTTTCAATGTCAGTGGACGTAAATCCGGGAAATCCTCTTTAATCCTGGAAATAATTTTCAAATATGCGAAGTATGCGCCTAGCTTCGACCAATGTGTATCAGATTTGTTATATACAAGATCTCCATATTGTTCCCTGGCCTCAAGCAATATCTCCCTCAGGTCAATAATATCAAGTTCCCCATTGCCAAAGCTAATGATTTGATCATAACGATCAGGAAAGTATTTACGTGCATAAACCGGAAGGTAATCATCATAAATGGAATGTTTCCCCGGTACGATGGTCATATAGAACTTGACCCCTCTTTCATTAAAAAAATCTTTTACAGTAGCCAGGTTCTGATGATATCTATCCAGTTCCTCAATGCAAAATGTATCAATTCCCTGATGCTGGGACACTGCATTTCCCATAATGTTACCTGCAAACAAAAAATTGTTCCTGCCCATGATTACTTTATCAGGGATCGCTGAAGTATTTATAATGCTGTATGCTAATGAATTAAGCTTTACCAGCTCATTCCTGAAACCAAAATTATCTGAATACCAGCTATTAAGGTTTGACAAATAATGAACAACCCCCTCTTTATCCCATTTAATTGGCTTATACCGTATTTTTTGATTCTGGCGCAACATGTTAAATTTTCCAGGAAATTTACTCTCGTATGAGAACAAATTTGCAGTAATCGGCACTGCAATCAGCATGCAAAATATCAATATGTAATAAAGTGTTAATCTATTCATCATTCAATTTCAAAACCGGAAATAAATAAATGGATTATAGGTACCTGATGCAAGACCCATAGCACAAAAAATAAACAACCCAAATAATGCTATCATATATGAGACATCGATAACAGGTTTTATTGATGGTTTTAAGGTCTCCATCTTTCTTATCAGGATTAGAAAAACCGGCGTTGAGAATATAAAGCCAAATAGAAAGGCTAAAACTATATCAGTCTGTAAAATTTCATAAATGAGATACTTTTTATCAGGTTTTAGCACAAACATTGTTTTAAGGTATTGCCAGGAATGAGCAAGTGTATTTGCCCTGAAAATGACCAGGCCTAATACGAAGGATAACATTGCATAAATATGTTGCAGGAAGGCTGGCAATCTTGATAACCATAATCCAAACCTGGTTCTTTCAAGCACCAGGAAAATCCCGTTATATAATCCCCAGAGCACATAATTCCAGCTCGCGCCATGCCAAAGTCCGCACAGGAAGAATACGATAATAAGATTACGATAGGTTTTAAATATGCCATGTTTACTTCCTCCAAGTGGGAAATACAAATAATCACGGAACCAGGTTGAAAGAGTGATGTGCCATCTTTGCCAGAACTCTTTTATTGATTTTGAGATATAGGGGTAATTAAAATTTTCAGGGAAATTAAAGCCAAGCATTTTACCGAGTCCAATGGCCATGCATGAATATCCTGAGAAATCAAAATATACCTGCAGGGCAAATGCAACAACTCCCAACCATGCGACCCCTGTGGTAAGTTCATCCGGATTCAAAGCAAATACCCTATCAGCTACTCGTGCCATCGTATTTGCAAGAATGACTTTCTTTGCCAGTCCAATAATGAATCGCCTGATGCCTTCAGCAAAGTTATCAGCTGTAATCCTGTGATCTTTTAGTTGCTGCTCGATATGGGAATACCTGACAATAGGTCCTGCGATCAATTGAGGGAACATGGTTACATAAGAGGCAAATCTGAGTAAACTCCGGTTGGCTGTTACGCGTCCCCGGTAAACATCTATGGTATAACTCATCGACTGAAAGGTATAAAAACTGATACCGAGTGGAAGTGTTATTGTTATTACATCCTCCAGTCGTAAATGCTGCAGGTGTAATAATGTTAGTGTTTCATTAAAACTATCAATAAAAAAATTGAAATATTTAAAAAATCCAAGAAAGCAAAGATTAGAAACGATAGACAGTATTAAACCTAACTTCTGAATCCTGGTTCGATTCCCTCCCGGCTCCAGTTTCTTTATACCCCCTTTTTGAAATCCGCCGGAAATAAGTAATGCACAACAATAGTCAATAATGGTTGATGAAAGGATGATCCATACCAGGTAGTTTTCGCCGAAAAAGTAAAAAAACAAACTACTGATCAGCAGGAATGGTAATCGCAATTTCTTTCCCAGAACATGGAAAATCAATAATACGACAGGAAGAAATCCAAACAGGAAGATGATGGAACTAAATACCATGTATGTCGATCATTAAACCCAAAATCCTGCAACAATTCTGTTTAAAGAAATCCTTTCATAACATTTTGAATGGGTTCAGGGTAATCAGGAAGAATACCCTGAAGATAAGTTTTGCTATCTTCCTGCCACAATTTCCCGGGGTCATATTCCTCGTCCTCAGAAAATTGCCAGGGCTGGATGTTAAAGTGCTGGTAAAGCCACTCCCTGTCACTTTCTGAAGCATCCCAGAGTTTCCTTTGAAGATCCATTGACAATTTCAACGGCTGGCCGGGTAATGAAAAAAAATTATCAAGATTAAAACCTTTCCTTATTTCAGTTGGTTTATCATCCTTTATAATAGGGTATTTATTGTTTATTGCTGAAATAACCTGAACAGCCTCAGTGCAAAGCGACTCATTTTGACGTAAAATACACATCTGGGGAAGTTGCTTCCCCGGGAATTCAATTAAGGATAAAAATTGCCCAACAGGCCCACAGGGGTGCCCTAATGTATCTTCGAACCTCATAATTCTAAATTCATCGTACCGGAATACCTGCAGAAAACGCTCGAATGAATTCTGAAATATATTTGAAACATTGGGAATTGATCTTTTCAAAGCATCTTCCAGAAGATGGCCGCCATGTACCCTTTGTTGAATCATGCTTTTTGCCCAATTAACCGGATGTCTCACGTACGCAATAATGGAAATGTGAACCGTGTTACCTATTAATTCAACAAGTAATTTTCTTAGTTTTTGTAGTCCTTCCTGACCCAGGTATACCAATCCTTCTCCTGAGACGATCAACTTATCCCCTCTAAATTCTTTTAATTGTTGCCTGATTTGATGTATATATTTTGAATGAAGCATTGCAACTGAATCCCTTGTAGTAAATCCATTCTTAACATTAATGTGGTAACTATTTTCCTTGTCCCAGCATAAACTAACAAAGGGTACGGAATGATTATAAATAGTTTGCATACCTTTCTTTTCCATTGAAAACACAGGATATAAAAATCCATTCCGGTTAAGGAGTTCTTTTGAATTACCAAGGGAATGCTGAATACTTGAAGATCCGGTTTTGGGAATACCAATATGCAAAAACACCTTTGTTATTTTCTTTTTTCGCGGGAAATTTAACAGGGATTTTATCATGCCATTTTCTTGTATTTACAGTACCCGCGATTTAATAATTGATTAGGACTTTACCTTTATCCTTTATTATCAAAGGTGAACATTAATTATTTCCTTTTTACTCTCCTTGAATACTTCTTGTCCGGTGTTGCTTTTATAAAAATCCCATCAAGCTTATAAATACCTTTTACCATTCCAGGGTCAATCCTCATATTTCCATTAAAATCACTTTCATCCAATTTAAGATAAAGCTTGTTTTTACCTTTGTACACATTACGTTTCAGAGTCTTAGAATCCGAATAATTAGGATCGGTTCTGGTTTGATAGTAGATGTTTAATATTGTATCTTCAGGGACTTCCACGGAAATGCTGATCAATATTTCATTAATATTTTTACCCGCCAGGCCAACAATGTTAAAATAGGGATCCCTGCCCCTGGAAGTAATAATTACTTGATCATTCTGTGTTTTCACATTGTCCTGAATATCCTTACTAAAACCAGCTACCTTTCTGAAAAAATTCTTTGGGGTAATCCTGATCACTGTTTTTGAATCATCAAACTGTTGTTTAATTGAATAAGAAGTATTGCCACTCAGTTTAAACTCATGGAGCACATCAGCTTTTTCATCAGGTTTTATTATCCCTTCAATGGATGCTAAAAATGCTTGCCTTACGCGCTCCGGTTCTGCTGATAAATGAGACTGGCCCAGAAGAAATCTGTATAGATTAATTAAAAGTTTATTATTGGCATTGCCAATAAGCTCAAGTTTTACACTGATGAGCTTAGTATGAATCCCAGGCTGATCAAAAGGGATATTTCCCTCATTGTTGTGGGAACACATAAACAGGCTTGTTTCCTTGACATCCAAATATTCTTCAGCCAGTTTTTTGTTGGAATCTTTAAAGTGTTCTAAAATTTCCTCAGCTAATTCTGCATTAAGAAATTTATAATTCCCTGCAGTTTTGAGTTCATAATCTGATAAGATCTTGAAGATTTTTTCGTAATCCTCATTTTCTACTTTCAATAAATTTATCAATCGAAGAAATTCAACGGTCTCAACTTTCAGCCCAATATTTGAGCTGGCCGGAGATGGTTTAATAAAATCTGCAGATCCGGGCAATTCCAGCAATCCATAGAAATCATTGAAAAGATCATCGGTAAATCGCTTCGAATCATATATTCTAACGATAATATTCTCATGTCCGAACACCTCCGCCCACAGCTTGATGATACGGTAATAGTCTATCAACGAAAAAAACCTTTTACTTTCAATAAACTTCTTAAAGCTTTGAACTGATCTGACATTTGCCTGCTTAACCTGTTGTTGATATGCTGATTCAAGCCAGGTATCCTGACGCCGGCAATATAAGACAATCCTTACTTCAAAATTTAATTCATAGAATTCCAGGGCATCATGTAGCATCTTCACCCTCGGCAGGGAAGGAAGTTCCCAGAATCCTTCAGAACTCAAAACGAACTTCTCAAAGGAATTAGAATTCCCATTGATCTCTGTGAAAACATCATGCAAATTTGTATCCTGATACAGGGAAGGCCTTTCCATCACTTTCAATTCCTGTGCAATCTGATAGTGGTTCTCAGACTTTCCAGGATAAAGTATTCCTGCACTTTGAAGTGCAATTCTGTTTATTGCAAGGGAATTCTGCAATGCTGTTGTGCCTGTTTTGTGGGCGCCAATATGTATATATAGCCTTTTGGCCATCTTATTTCTTCCCGAAGATGTTGTGTAGTTTTACCTTTAACTCTTGAATTTGATCCTGTTGATTTATCATGATCTCCATCATTATCGGGATCAAATTTTCAATTTTGAATTCAGGATGGGGGATCCATTTCTGATCAGGGTCGGGCAAAGGGTCATTGAATAAATTCCCTTCCTTCTGATTCAGAAACTCCTTTGCTATGAGGTTATTGGATTGCTCGTATTGCCTGATTATATCAAGTTTCTCCCTGGGTGAAAGGAATGAATATTCCTCCATTGGCCTCTTTTTGTATGATTCCGACAACATTCTGTTCATAAAACTATGAAGCTTGTTATCATTTTGATCTGTTAACAATCCCCTCGAAAGTTTCATTAATTCTACAACCTCCCAGTTAAATCCGGCATTTGTATTCAGTGTTGTATCTGGAGGGGTATTGAAACCTGCTAACTTTTCTATCCCAATGATGCTGGCAAAATCCTTTACGATATCATCCCCGATCTGTGACTTCTCATAAGTCCTGATAATAAACTTATCCTGATCAAAATATTCTGTCCACATTTTCAATATCTTATACCAATCGAGTTCGATCTTTTTTATATACGCCTGAATATTACCGCAATCCGGGATCTTATGACCCCATTGCTTCCATGCCGACTCGAGGAATTTATCCTGTCTTCTTAAATAGACAATAATATTATAATCAACTCCGGTGGTATCTATCATCCTTTTTAAAAGCCCGGGCCAGAACTGCCAGCTCCAACCTTCATTGCTTATGACGATCTTTGAAATATTGCTTTTTCTGCAATAGTGAATACATTCGTTAAATCGATGAATACTTCCATAAAAATCTTTTATACGATTTGCCTCTGAAAAGAATATTGCATGATTATGCATCAAGCCCTTATCAAATTCATTATTATCAAAGTTTGGATAAAGGATCTTATGTATTCTTGATAAAATCTCACGATTATAATTTAAGAAACCCTGAATAGCACTTGTACCTGTTTTAGGCTGGCCGATATGAATAAACAGTTTAATTTGATTTTCTTTCATATAATTCCAATAAAAAATTATGATCATAGAAATAAGTAAATTCTTCGTCATTACATTGGGGCCATAAATTTCTTAAACCCTGTGTTACACTGCTTGTCATCTTGCTTATAGTATTCTTCTGTAATGAATATTTTTCTATTATAAATTTATGCATTTTAAAATAATCAGGCACAGTATGTTCTATCACGCTTTTACTTGTACCAACAACAGATTCTGCATGTAATCTATGATAATTCAGATGTTTTGCACTATAGTGGATTTTACCTTCATTCAGGATTGAAACATATGCAAACCAATCACCGGCACATCGAAAATCAATACATTTCTCAAAATTAATTTGCCCGACAGAAGCTGTTCTCATTAACACAGCGCTCGCATTGGGGATCGTATTTCTGACAGATAAAGCATTCTTTATCTCATCTAAGCCATTTTCAGTATAATCATCCAACCATCGATCCATTTGAAAAGAAAGGCCATTATAATGCCCTGTTTTTATATAATGTTCATGTCTGATATTTCCATCTTTATCCATACCATGAGATGCACAATAAGAGAGGTTTACACCGGGGTCGTTGAATGCAGGGAGAAGTGTTTCCAATAGTGCCGGATCGGCAACATCATCGCCTTCTGCGATCCAAAGAAATTTACCCCTGGCAAGTTCCACACCCTTTTGCCATTGTTTGAATACTGAACCAGTATTTTTATCATTTTTTAAAATCCTTACTGCCGGATGATATTCATAACCTGAAGCAATTTCATGGCTCTCATCGGTAGAACAATCATCAATGATGATAATTTCAAAATCACGAAAAGTCTGATTTAATATACTTTCTACCCGCTCTTTGATAAATCCTGCCTGGTTATAAACAGGTACAATTACAGTTATCAGCGGATTACCCTTCATCTCCCTGTGACAAAGATTCAATATCCCTGGGACAGTGATGTCTGTGATATGGTTTTTCAGCAGTTTCTCACGTGCTGTCATACCTTTCTTATTCCTGACTTCCTCATTCCGGATTAAATATTCCACTTCCCTTGCGGCTGCTTTAATATCAACAAAAGGAATCACAGAGCCTGCATCTTCTTTCACAAATGACGGCATACCCCCGGCCTCATTAAAACAAACGATTGGCAGTTCGCACTCCGCTGCTTCAAGGCATACAAGAGGGAAAGGATCTTCCCTGGACGGAAGATAAAAAATATCACCACTTTGATAAAAGTGTTTTGGATTGTCCTTTTCACCAAGAAAAGTAATATAAGGATCGAGATGATTATTAGTAATATATTTTTCCCATACATACCAATCACCATATTTCCCGGTATCCTCTGTCCAGTAATTACCCCCTATCCAGTAAAAATGAAAATTATCAACACCTGATTCACGTAGCCTCTTTGCAGTTTCAATAAAAATATCCACACCCTTCCTCCAATAGATTGCCCCGCACCCCCAGACATTAACATTTTCTTCATTAAGTCCAATCCCTTTCCTCAATATTGATGAATCAATAATCTTGCCTTCAGATGGTTCAATAAACTCATATACCAGATGCATTTTATCATCAGGTATCTGATGGTTTTTATTCAGATTATCTTTAACAGGCCCCGAGCATGGAATGAATAATGATGTGTACTTCTTCATCTTGTCCATTGCCTGTTGAGAAGTATATTTCTTGATTGATTCTTCCAGTTCATGTATGTGGGTAATAACAGGTAAGCCCTCATCTGCCAGAAAGGGATAAAGTCTTGGAGACTGTATCGTATTTCCATAAATTAAATCTATTCTTCCAATTTTTTCTTTTAAATAAGAAACTGACTCTTCTTCATTAAGCGTTTTCAACAATTCTTCCCAGATAAATACGCTGGATACCTCCTTAAATTTATCCAATAATTTTCCACCATCACCTCCATACCTTACAGATAAAACATGAACATTAAAAGCCGTATATTTTTTAAACCAGCGAACAATATTCAGCAGGATCATTTCAGCCCCTGCCTGAAACAGATCATGAGAAATAAACAATATAGTCTTAGAACCTTTTAACCAGTTGTCAGGTTTAATGGAAATGGTTCGTATGCTTTGTGGAAAATACACTTTTTTCATATGGTATCCGTCCTCAACAGGGAGTATCCCGAATAAACGTTCAATGGTATGTGCAAGGGTGCTGTCAGTCCTGCTACCAATTTCACCAAAATCATTTATTGAGATTGAGCTATCCTTTAACAAGTCCAGACTGGAAGGCCTGAACCAGAACATAGATCCGGCCGGAAACCCGAAGTCATCCTTATATTTTTCAAAATCAATTCCGGCAAAGTATTTTTTTGCTGTTTCAGTACTATTTTTCCCCCAACCCTTATCCAATTTAATCTTGACAAGATAAGGATGTATCACAGGAAAAACTATTCCAAGCTTTTTATCATGATGAAATTCAAAAAGTATTCTATTGATTATGGAAGCATTGCCAATCAGGTTCCCGATAAGGAAACTTCGCCAGTTTCTCAGATTTACATTATGTATACTTTTTTTCGAATGAACCTTACATACAAACTGGTATTTATCTAATTGGGTTTTTAACAATTCAATAAATGGGCCAATGTCCCTGCCTGTATTACCATATGAAAAGACCTGTACTTTACTATTCTTCAGATTACTGGTAAACACCTCTTTTAGAATATCCTCATTTTCTTTTGAGGTAGTAATGTATAGATCAAATGGAATATTAAAGCTCCTGAAATATCCCAGAAATTCATCGACCAGGTCAAGGTAGTATAAATGGCAAACAACAGCCACTTTCATCTTTATTCCATCAATATTAATATTCTCTATATCGCCAAAATCAGCTTTATTAATTAATTCTTTTTCATCGATTTTAACTTCTTTGGTTAAACGATTCTCTTTATGTCCGTAAATAAGATAATGCCACAATGGATTGACACCCATTTGATTAATGTCCGGATTGCTGCTTAAATAATACTGAACGTCAAAATCCGGGCCCGGGTTCCGCATTTCCTTCCAGCCAACCCGACAAAAATGATCAAGGGGATCGGCACCTTTCTCCCTTACATCCTGGTTAAATTTCACATAATAACTCTCATCAAAAAACCTACTCTCCCTAATAATCCTGATTTGTCCCTGTAAAGCAAGCTCATCTTTTTCACTATATGACGTACTATACTGCCCGGCTTCCATCACATCTGTTAAAATAACATCCCTGGGCATTGTTAATCGTCCCTCTGCTTTACCATATCTCAAATAATGCAGCAATGGATTTAAACCGCTTATTCCAACCTCAGGATATGCTTCACTATAAAATTGCGTATTAAATGATCCCGATGGATTTCTCCCTTCCTGAAAACCATGTAATACATAATGCCTGACCGGATCAAAACCCGCCCTGTCAACCTCCGGGTTCAATTTCAGGTAGTAAACTTTATCAAACAGACCAGAGTTAATGATCTCCCGGCATTGCCGCCTGATTCTGATTTCCTGTTTAATATTCGGCAATAATCCATTAAGATCAAAATCTAAAGTCAGAAGTTTTTTTATTAGCGACACAATTATTAATTAATGAATTTCATTTATAAAAATCTTAAGCAATCTTCATCAACTGGTTTACAAAGTCCCCGATAGGATCTTCAGGGAGGTATTTCAGAATGCTTTGCCGTGCTTTTTGCCCAATTTCTTTCCAATCAGTAACCTGTTTATATGCCCTTTCAAGAGCTTCATCCAGATCTTCGACAGTAGGTTTTGCCGCAATAAACCCGGTAATATTATCCTCAATAATTTCCCTATGGCCACCTATATCCGTTACGACAGGCACCCGTGCGCACATCATTGCATTAAGAACCACCAGGGGCATACCTTCCATATAAGATGGCAGCAAAAGGGCATGGTTCTCCTTCCAGATTGAAACAAGGTCAGGATTGGGTAATTCCCACTTTGGCATATGAAAGTGAACATTTTCTAATTGATATTTTTCTGCTAAATTCTTCAGTTTTTCCCTATCAGCTCCAATGCCATATAAATTCAGATAAACGGGCCGTTTTCTCCATTTCTCCAGATTAAGAACTTCGAGCGCAAGATCCTGACCCTTATGAATGGTCAGTAATTTAGCAGGAATGGCAAGTTTAATGCCATCTTTCATTGATGGAAAAGGGACATAGATATCCCTGTCAACAAAATAAGGTTGATAGAAAATACTGTAGTTTTCTATCTTACAACCAAGTCGTTTCTCCATAACACCGTGGTTATTGTAACTTGTAAAGAAAACCCTGGCAGCCCTATCATAACCAGACTTAACTGATTCAGTTGTATTACTTTTTACAGGCCAGTATCGAGGTTCTTTGGTTAGCTGATTGATGATTGCATAACTAATATTGTTAGACCGGCATTTCGAGTACCACCCGGTTCCTTCATCCTGATCCCCGGTTGAAATAATAAACAAATCCGGTTTAAACCTTACAACCTCATTAAAATTTAAATCTTCTTTAAACAAAACCTTAATTCCCTTTTCCGTAAAATCCGATATAAAATATGGATCAGGTTTCCATTTTTTATTGATCACCATTACATCGTTACCCAACTCCCTGCATCTCCGGGCTGTCTGAATCCATAATTGCTCACTGCCACCCCAGTGGGAGGCTTCATTTGTAGTTAGAAAAACCAAACGTTTTCGTCCGGAAACATTCTCTCTGATAGATTCTATGCCTTGTTTTATATCCTTTACATCTGCGTTTACACTTACTCCTTCTATTTTAAAATCTTTGTTAAGAAATTCAATCATCCTGTCGATCTGGAAAGGATGTACCGGAAATTCCCCTGCAATATATTCCTTCAGGTTTACAAGCTCCTTTAAGTATTCTGGTGTTTTACCCTTTATGTTTGTTAAAGTTTGTTCATGCCTCCTGAACAGGTTCAATGATCCAGAAATATAAGATACTTTACCTCTGCCCAGTATGTTGCAATATAAAAACCAATCCCCTATATATTTGTATGACAGTAGATCATCAGGAACATCCTGAAGAATAGATTTTTTAAATAAACATGCACTAACGTTAGGAATGGAATTCCGGTAAAACAAATAATCCACTACCTCACGGAGTCCCAATTCAGTATAATCATTCAACCAACGTTTAGTATCCAGGTCGTTTGTATGAAATAAATTATGCGGGGCCATAAGCTGACCCGCTCCATTTAATCTGGCAGACTGGGAATAAGCCATCACTGACTTATCATTTAATAAGCGGTTTTGGAGATAATACAGAAATTCCGGATGCGATGAATCATCTGCTTCTGCTATCCATACAAGATTTCCCCGGGCCTCACTGATACCTTTTAACCATTGTTTATAGGTACCCTGATTGGTTTCATTCTTAATAATTTTGTAAGGTATATTACCCTGGCTAAGAATTTCTTCAGCAACTGTTAAGCTATTATCTGATGAAGCATCATCCAGGAATATTATTTCCATGGGTGATAATGTCTGAGTTATTATACTGCTCAATCGTTCTTCGATAAAATCAGCGTAATTATAATTCGGAATAATAACTGATACCTGGCTGACGCCTATTACAATGCTCTTCAGGTCCTCTTTTAAATCATTCCCTGATCCATGTTGTTTTTCCTTTCTGGTTTTCTTCCAGTCTTTTAAGATATTATCTATAACTGCCTTAAGCTGTTGGTTATAATATCTGTCTGAATAGTTTTTGTTCGCGATTTCCCTTCCAGCATCACCCATTCGTTTAATTATACCAGGGTTTTTCGCGAGTTTCAGAATTTTACTTGCAGCTGCTTCTACATCCCTGTGAGGAACCAGGTAACCACTTTTTCCATTTTCGATCAAAGCTGAAACAGCCCCAAAATCATAGGCAACAACGGGCCTTCCTGCCGCCATACCTTCGAGTACAGTACGACCGAATGATTCAGAGAACCATGAAAAATTCACGATGATATTTGCTTTTGCAACTGCCTGATGAGGTTGGGTTACATAATCAACA
Organism: uncultured Bacteroidales bacterium; assembly: GCA_964468645.1. Lineage (GTDB taxonomy): Bacteria > Bacteroidota > Bacteroidia > Bacteroidales > JAIOZK01 > JAIOZK01. Next base: position 62,444 of record CAYXUU010000019.1, on the reverse strand, counting down.
AATACGAGATTCCCAGGCAAATGCCCTTCCTTACTATGACCATGTATCTCATCTATATACTTATTCTTTGGCCCGATCAGCAGAAACTCGATTTCTCCGGATTGCTGCAGGCAGATTCTTGCCACCTCCAGAAAATCATAAATCCCTTTTTTGGGAACATTACTGCTGATCATTGCAACCCTTATCTTTTCTGATGGATTAGTATCATTTGTGATGTCGTATTTATCAGGGTTAATGCTATTGGGAACAACAAATGTTCTTTTTTTCTTGCTGAAATAATCGGCAACAATTTTTGAGTTAGCAATTATATAATCACTATGTTTAATAGTTTCTGATCGTATAACATCTTTTGGTTGATTGATCTCTTTTGCTAGATATTCATCACCTGCGATCAATTCCCTGACATGGGTAATTCCGGGGACACCCATTGCTCTTGCTGCAGTGAGGGGCTCTCTGATCATTATGGTATTTACATATACAAGGGATATCTTTTCCGTTTTAATAATCTTCTCAATTTTGCGAGTAATGATTGGACTTTCCCCAGTCTCACTCAACAACTTATAATTCACCAGATAAATCCTTGTAACGTATGGAAGGATTGTATTTACGTAAATCTCATTATAGCCCGGCAAACATGCTACCAGGTTGAAATCGACTGCTTTGAATGTAACCAGAAGATCAATAAAACTATTCTCTGCCCCGGCAAGTATTTTTCCAACAACATGTGCACATACAAGAATATTCGGTTTTGATTTTTTATTTGAACCCTTGCCTGGGATGAATCCCTTGTTTAGAAACTCATTGAGGTGAAGTTGATTGCTAATCTCATTGTAAGTTATTGATGCGGCATTTCTGCCTTCATTTTTCCCAAACCTCAGATAATGTAATACCGGATCTATTCTCTCTTTAGCTATATCCTTATAATAATCTGTATAATAAACATCATTAAACAAACCACTGTTTACAAGGTTCTCCTTTTCTTGCTTTAAATTATCATCAATTGCAACAATATTGGAATCATTATTTTCTGAATTGTCTGATCCTAAAGACAATTCATCTTTTTCATCTTCGGATACACAGTTATCTGGTAGTGGTTTTCGTCCTTCCGATTCTCCATATTTCAGGTAATGAATTAATGGATTTATACCCTTATCTACAACATCGGGGTTGGTATCGAAGTAATAACCGGTATTGAATAATTCCGATGGATTTCTTCTTTCAAAGCCTCCTGAATACAGATAATGCCTGACAGGATCAATTTGGGACTTTCTGATATCCTGATTTTGATTCAAATAATATTCCTGGTCGAAATACACACTATCCCTTATTAATCGATAGTTATGGCTACGATGATGAAGAGGGAAAATCTTCAGGCTTAATAATGTATGGACTAAAAAAGAAATTTTATTTTTCAAGGTTTTTCTGGATTTTTTCCAAACGCAACAAACGCTTTTCCTGATTGGTTAATATCTCCATAACCAAAGGTATGAATTGTTTAAGATTTATTGGTTCAAAAGGCTCCCAGGGCCTTCTTGTATCGGGATACTTTTCAAAAAACAACACTCCGTTTTCCCTGTTTAAGTAATCCTTTGCAATGATTTGATTTGAACTTTCGTAATTCTCAAGTATCTCAATTTGCTTACCTGGTGAAATCAGGGAATAACCATCGTACAATGATTTCCTTTTATCGATATCTAAATTGTTAAGCAGCAATGTAATTAATTTACTATTTACTACTTTATCCTCACTTACAGAATTGCAAATGCCTATTACTTCACTGGTATAGTGATCGGGGCTTTCATATGTCGGGGTTTCGGTTTTACTTAGATTTGCTGGATTCAAATCAATAATATTGCAGAATGTATTAATTAAACCGGTGGGGAGTTGCTCTTTTTCAAAAGGCTGAATAACAATATTTTCTTTTCCGAAAACGGTGCTTCAATTTTCGATAAACCGGTGATAATACGCCCAGTGTTTTCTTACTCTATAAAATTCATCAAAATCTATTAAATATGATCCCTTGTAAGTTTTATCTTTCCATCCCCATTGATAAAATGCAGACTGAAACCATGAATCCTGTCTTCTTAAAAAGATTACAATCTGCACCTCGTCATAATCCAGGTTAAGTTTAATCTGCTCAATATCTTCAGGATTGGAGAAAAACAGTGATTCCAGGCTCCAGATAAAATGTTTTATCTGCTGTTCATTAATAATACTGTTCAGGGACTTTAATTTACTTTATAAGAATTCTTTATCACTAATATGTTTAAGACGGGCAGGGCCTAATGTTTCAAGGCATGGTATAGCATTATCATTCAGAAACATTGAATACAGAACTTTCGAGGCAAGCAGTTTAATAAAATTCCCGGATAAAAACTTCTGGACTGTTGTTGTACCGGTTTTCCCCATACCCACATGTAGCGTGGCTTTCATTTTTCAATACCTTTAAAAGAATGAACCAGTTTCTGCCGGTCTTCATCTATATCGTGATTAACCACCAGGTTTGTCATTACCGGTGGTGAGCAGGGAATAAAAACATCCGTATATTCCTTCATCACTTTAAGGTTTTCCTCTGAAGTATATTTCTTTATCGATTCCTCCATTTCATGGACATGGGTAATAAATGGGACGTTAAGTTCTTTAAGATAGATATACTTCAGGGGCCATAATGGTGTTACCGTAAACAAGATCATATTTATAAAGAAATCTTTTAAAGATTTCAATGAAAGGGCCTATATCCCTTCCTTTATTCTCAAATGAGAACACATGCAGGTTTCCCTGGTTGTCATTTGTATTAAATATTTCTTTTACGAGATCTTCATTACCTTTTGTTGTTGAAATATAAAGGTCATAAGGAATGGGGATATTCCCAAAATAACATATGAACTCATCGGCTAAATCAAGATTAAAAAGATGGCATACCACTGCAATGGATTTTTCATCAACTTTTGCTGTACTATTGTCTTCATAAGAGATGTCAGACTTTTGAATACATTCTTCTTCATTGACCATCATCACCCTGGTTAAGCGTCGCTCTTCCCTACCATAGGTTATATAATGAATTAAGGGATTTGTATTAGCTTCTTTTACATCAGGATATGCATCAAGATAATATTCATTGCAAAAAAAATCACTGCCACTTATTAATCTTGTCCTGCTGTTGATGAAATTGTATTCTTTCACCAACTCCATTAATTTTCCTGGATATAACAGTAAATGAATATTCCCGATAAAATCCATTACTTAGGTGGACGGAATTACCCGAAAGATTGATTATTTGGTACCGTTATTAACAATACTCTTTATCGATTTACATTAATGGCAATACATCCTCCGGTTTACCCAATGCGACCATCTTACCATGATCAAGCAATAATACCCTGTCGCAGTACTTTTCAATTGTCTGGGGGCTATGGGAAACATGAACAATGGTCTTTCCTTTTATGAATCGATCTTCAAAAACCATATCAGCTTTCTCCCTGTATTTTTTATCACCAACCCCACCAAAGAATTCATCCATTAAGAAAATATCCGCTTTTGCATTAACGGCAATGGAAAACATAAGTTTACTTTTCATACCGCTTGAATAATATTTAACAGGAACATCAATATAGTCTTCCAGCTCGGCAAATTGAATAATTTCGTCCATGACCTCTTTTATATCATTGATCTGCATCCCCAGTACAGAGGCATTGATCAAGACATTTTGCCTGGCGGTGAGTTCTTTGTTAAAGCCCATTCCAAGTGCCAAACGCATTGAGGTGCCATTAATAGTGATCTTTCCCCCACGGTCGGCAGGGATCACTTTATTCATGATGGAGATCAATGTAGACTTTCCACTACCGTTATGACCGATAATGCCAAAAAATTCACCCTTCCTTACATCGAAACTAATATCCTGCAGTGCTTTTATTCTCCTGGTATGTTTACGGTTCAAAACAGAAAACAATTGATCACGTAATGTTTTTCCACGGTTACGTTGTACAAAGGTTTTATTAATATTTTCAAGCCTTATCGCGATATTATCATCCATAACATTAAAATTAATTGGCCTTTTTTCAACAACAGCTGGCAAGATATTATTTGACACTCGAACATTTTGCACAAATCCTTATTTGATAATAACATATTGCTTTCAAAATTTTATAGAAATTCCATTGCCTTTTTTGAATTCCGAATCATAAAAATATAACCGATAATACAAATCAATAAAGAAGACAGGATACCTATGAACATAAATTTGAGATCTGGTATTTCATTATACATGGTAACCTGACGAATATTCACAAGGAAAGTTGTAATAGGGTTATAAAGCATAAATTCATAATTACTGGTATATATGATTTTGTAGTCCCAGATAATCGGCATTGTCCAGAATCCTGCAAGTAGTATTATGGACCAGATATGATCCAGGTCCCGCAGGTAGATGTAAAAAGTGGCAAGAAAAAAAGTGATACCAAGGGTGAATAAAAACAATCCGATAAATACGGGTATCAGAAATAAGAGTTTGTATGAATAATCAGGGCTGAAGAAGATAACTGAGAATATTAAGTATATCAGAAAATTTATAAGATATGCGTAAAATTTACTTCCTACAAGAGCAACAAAAAAATCACTTTTGGGAAGTTTGATGTTTTCAAGAATATAACGTTGTTTTTTGAACAGGGTAATTGCACCATTCGTTGCCTCAGAGAAGAAGCCCCATGTAATAACCCCTGTAAACAGGTATAATACAAAAGTCGGATCCCGCATCCTGAAAATAAGATAGCTAAAGGCAAAATAATAGACCATAATCTTGAAAAACGGATTTAAAAATGCCCATAATACTCCAAGTTTGGAGCCATAATACCTGACATGGTAATCTGTTTTTGCAAATAGGTAAATCCGTTCTATTCGTTCTTTGCTAATCATTTGGTTTATTGTATTTATTTATCATTAAAAATACCCTGCATATATTCTGAGGCTTCTGATGGATTGATTTTTTGCGGATCATTAATGGTCCAGTCTTCGGCATCATAATTCAGCTTTCCCAGGAATTCATAAAATACTGCCCTGAAGAAGCTACAATCATTAGCAGTAAACCAGTTACGCCAGTCACCGTACGCTTTTGACCGGGCAACCCGGTTTAGTTTTTCAGGCAACTCTGCATCTTTATCCATTGATAATTGAATATAGTTCTCCAGATCCTTCAGATTTCCATCGATAAGATCTTCGTATTTGAAAATATAAACTTTATCCTGAACTTCATTTAAATTTGCTATATAATCTGATTGAATTTCCATTTGATTGATGATAAACCTGACGGGGTTACTGTATTGATTAATTATCTGAAAAAAATTCACACTTCCCGGATCCTTTTCCTTCTTCCTTACCATATTTATAACCTTATTAAATATCTCCTTATCAGGCTTGTGACCATGATACCAACGGTAAAGAAAACTGCTGATTAAAACATCCCTGGGATCCCGTATTATCCAAATAATTTTATCATACAGGTTGACAATCTCTTTCACTTGTTTAGGCTGTCCGTGAAAATAAAGATTCTTGGTAATGACCGGCATTTTATTTTCATTGCAAACTTTCTGATGAAATTTAACATCATTCAATCCTTTTCGTTGTTTGGGTTCAAAGTAAATATTTGGTTTATTCATGGAATCCGCGATACGATATGTTAAAATCGAAGTTCCACTTTTGGGGATTCCAACGATTAGTATCCTTAGAGGCCTGGTTTTATTTTTAAACATATTTTATGAATTATTATGAATCATAAAAGCTCCGCTCCGTCACTCCCACCAAAGGAATAACTATGGATTAAGTTATTTCTTTTTAACTAACAATTCGCATAACAAAACTAATGAATCCGGGGAAACTATTCATTTTGAATTTTGCACCATCATTCATAATTTATAGTCAGAAAAATATTCACTGCATGGATTAATAAATAATTGGGGAATAATAGGCAAAATAGTTTAGTTCCTGAATTCAAATTTAGTTTTATTGATACCGGATTGAAGTGGTAAAAATACATAAAAAAACCCGGCCAGCATAAGCCAACCGGGTTAGATAACTAAACCTTTATTCTAAAGAGTCAATAAAGTTACTGTTTGATAATTTGTTTTGTAACAAATCCATTTGTTGTCTGAACCTGGATAAAGTACATACCATTACTGAAATCCGATATATCAATCTGTGTATTTGTGCCCTGGATGCTGGTATTTGAAACCAGGGAACCATAAACACTATAGATCCTGATATTTTCAATCGTATTCTCCGACTGAATGTTCAGCAATCCCGTAACCGGATTCGGATACAATGCAACTTCCGGAATATTTCGTTCGTTTTCATCAATTTTTACGGTACCTCTTGTGATCTCCACATAACTGAACATATCAAGGCCACCTGGGTAGTTTTCGCCATAATAACACTGGTCATTGATATCGATCATTTCATGGGTTACATTGTACTCCTGGTTCTCCGACATATCCCATGCTATAAACTCAATGGGTGTATTGACCCCGTATCCGCCATTTACCGCTTTGTAGAAGGTGTTCAGGTTATTATACCATGGATCTTCAGAGTCGATCACCATGGAACCCACCATTACACCATTGCTGTATGCAGCAATCTCATCACCGATATCAAAATCTTCAGTTTCAATGTACATGGCAAAAGTCCAATCGGCTGCGTTGCCACCAGAGTAAACGAAATGAACCGGATCAAGCATGGTTGATTTATAGAATCCGGATTTCTTAGCGCTGGCCGGATAGGTAAGTATATCCGCACCTAACATTTTCAATTTTAATCCTTCTGATGGATCAAGTGTACCAATGTTATCAACCCATGAACCATTGTCTTTATGCAATCTGTTACCGTCGCTATCCATTGCCCAATCAAGGTTATCCAAGATTGTACCAAGGGCTGTTAAGGCGTCATCAGTAGAAGTATTATCATATGGAAAATAAGGCACATAATAAAAACCTGCTGAAGCGAATGAGATGGGATGTTCCTCAGGTTTTAAGAGATACCCTGTCATATCAAATTCGTAAACGTCTTCCAGATAAAGTTGATATCCCTCGAGTGAATCCCAGAGATATGGGTCAGGTATCCAGCTTACATCAAATTTTAGTGTATCAGTGGAAGCAGCCCCAACAAATTTATCATTAGCGACCCAACTGGATGTGCGTATTGCAGAAAATAATCCTGGTACACCATTGGTATCCAATAATTGTATCATTGTATCCCCAGGTTGCTCAACACACCTGCTAATGAAATAGTATCCCTGGGCATTGAAGTCATAATCAATTGTTACTTCATTTCTTGCAACCAAGGAGGTATCTAAATGGGTAATCTGTTCCTGGAAGATCTCTACATCCTCTCTCTCAATTGATTCATAATTCATATGCGAGAATGTAACATCATAGGTACCCTGATCGAGTGGTTCAATTTGATAATCTCCATTCGCATCTGTAGTATCCTCACCTACAACAACACCACTAAATACGTTCCATACCTGAACATGTACACCTTCAACTTTTGTGGCTGTTCCTGCTGAATCTACGTTTCCAGCCAGTTGTCCCGGAACAGTTTCCCAGGTAAGTGAATAATATGTAATAGCTCCAGCAGCAGGGTCAGGGAAAAGATAACTGCTATGATTTCCTACACCACCGTTAACATACCAGAGCAGTGGGCGTTCATAGACTGCATCGTGACTAATATCATATGCCCAGATCTGGCAGGAGTCGCCAGCAGCCCAGTTTACTTTACCGCTATTAAGCTGGCCATATGCTTTTAAAACATTGCTGCCTGAGTTTTGCCATTCGGCAGATTTCTGAAGTTGTAAAGTACCAACTCTGATACCAGGTTCACTACCAATTACATTGGGTGAACCCGCAGAATCGATGTTAAAGATTACAAGTTCGTCGAATGGAATTAAATAGTTATAACCGAACTTGGCTGCTTCAATATGGATTGACCAGATCGTATTTGGATTACCAGTAATTGTCGGATAATTAGGAGTATAACCTATGGGAAGCAAATTGAAATTAAGTTCTACTGATTGTCCTGGATAAATCGTATAATCCAATTGTGTATGATCCTGATATTTTTTAGTCCCGGGAGGAACTGTTGTAATATCCTGGACAAATATTGAATCATATGTATCACCATAGTAACTTAAGGAATATTCGCCATTCCATGTTGTATCACTGGCTTTTAAAACCCCTCCTTTATAAAGTGACACTCTTATAGTATCTCCAACAATCTTACGTAATGAGGTAGCCTGCATTATTTCACCGTATATAGTACCCTGTTTTGGATCCAATTGGACCGGTGTACCAGAAATATCCAGTGTTGTTCCATCCTTAGGAATCACCTGATTAAATAAAGTGTCATTGATAAAATTGGGATAGGTTACGATGAAATCCCATGTTCCGTCAGGAATATCTTCAATCAGGAATACTCCACTTGTATTGGTGCCACCTGAATAAGTGGTGCCACTAATGGTTGTCGATACGGTTGCACCATGTGCCAGCGAATCATAATCACCTTGTTCAATACGATAAAGCTTAACAATTCCGGAAATGTTACCCTCGCCATCCAATATAACTGTTTTTGCATAAGGGCTACCACTGTTTTTCACTTCAACATCCAATGTTTCTGTCGTATATCCTGTTTTACTTATTTCGTAGGTGTAATAATAAACATCATCCGCAGAACCTGCATAAAGTGTATCAGCATAATCACCAGCTGCACCTTCTACTGCTAATGATCCGCCAGCTGTAACAGTCGCTCCTGAAATCGGAGCTCCAGCAACATCTTCTACAGAAATTGTAATATCCACATCGAATGTTGGTGATGCTGTTCCAAAATCCAGATCAACATAGCAGTAACTGTAAGCACCTTCAGCGGGAAAGAAAGCACCATAAGTTGTTGCAGTTGTTGCATCATCACTGGTAGGAGCATACCAGGTATTGTGAAAATCAATCTGATTCCCGTCACCCCAGGTATAAGCATAATATTCAGTATTGGCAGATACATCCCAAAACTTTATTAACATAGGGTTACCAGGTTGATAAAGATCGTCACCGTTGGTTTTTTTGCTGTAGGCAATCAATTTACAATCCCAAACATTATCAAGGCTGGGAACTTTTGTAAGTTCCATAGTACCTACACATTTTCCTCCATCAAAAACAGCAACAGAGTCACCAATTGCAGGTGTAACGGATCCACCTATGCCATAAATCCAAATCTCAATTAGTGGATGACCCGAACTACCATTCGGGTTGGGATAATGTTGCGCATATGAGCTAAAACTAATTAGCAAAGTAAATGCGCATACAAGCGTAAAAAATTTCGTAAAGGTTTTCATTTTATTTAAGGTTTAGTTTCTACTATAATTGCTATTTTCATTATGAGTTATTAATACAAATCTAAAATTAATCATTAAAGGTACAAAATATTTTCATGTTTGCCTAATTTTATGATTCGATTTTGGTTAATAATGCGGTGCAACAAGCTGATTTTATGAAACATAAATACACTTTAATATTTGCACGATACAAATATAATAAAATAACATAGAAAAAGATTGGAAAAAATTAACCTGAGAATCTGATTAACAAAATTTTAACTTTAAAAAAAGTTGTTGAAATATTGATAAATCAGGCAACTCTAAGATGCAAATCGTCGATATTTTCATTACGCTGATACTTTGTAGGCGATAATCCTGCAAAATGCTTAAAGTCATTAATCAGGTGAGCCTGGTCATAATAATGGCACTGGTAAACGATATCCTGCCAGTTAACATCATCTTCTGATTGAATCATCTCAACTACTTTCAGGAACTTATTGATCCGGTAAATAAGCTTTGGGCTAAGTCCCACTTTTTCATTAAATAGTGAAATCAAATGTTTGTTTGAAATATTAGCGGCCTGGCATAAATTTTTTATCAGGGCAGGTGATCCGTTTACCTTTACTTTGGAAATTGCAAAATCAACAATATCGAAATTTCCATTGGGGGAATCTACCTTCATCAGTAAATAACGATCGAGTATCCTTTTAACTGATTGCTCACCCTCCACTTTCATTAAGGTTTCACGTAACCTTACGGTTTCACCGTTTAATATGTCATTCAGGTTAATGATCTTGTTGCTGAACTGGCTTACAGGAAATTTAAAATAACTGTACGCGCCACCCTGTTTGAATTTAATACCAATTGTGTGAGCCCCGTCCTCTTTCTCAACCATATAAAATCTTTTGTGTGCACCGATCACACAATTTTCTTCAAGGAACTTATGTTCACCATTTGTATTGTTAATAACCATTGGATTACCAAGATTAAACATAATACTGGTGGTTCCATCAGGAAGTACTTTAATTACTGATTTACCTTCTTTTTCTATCCAGTAATAATCGACGATTTTTTCAAGACTGGGATGAGGTGCAATTTTATTCAACATCGTAAATAAGTTTTTGTTGATTTGAAAAGAACAACAGTTGTTCCAATCAGGCTATATCAATCTATTGAGCTGTATTTCAATTTATTAAAAACATTTATTTATCGATTAATATTCCCATAATTGGAAAAATGAATTGGATATTGGAAAAAATTTACCAGTTGCTGATTGTGTACCGATGTATTATATGAGATTTTTATCAGTAACAAGGCAGAATTGGAATTATTTAATGTTTGTAAATTGATTATCCCAAATAATGGTGTCCGGGAAATTTAAAGACTGCAAGGAGGTTCCTCGGCTACGCTGCCAATGACAACTATTTGTATAGTGCAGAAAATGAAACACATTGCCCCTCGACTTCGCTGCTAATGATATATTTAAATAAATAACTGACTTTGTTATTCGAGTGTGATGAGGAACCTACATATATCTTGAACATGTCTTTAATCAATGAATCCTGAATCAGACGAGTTCCCTGAAAATCGCCAAATCAACCAGGGGCAATGGGCGATTGGCAATTTAATTTGGGATTGAGCCAGATCCAATGAACATCGACAACCGAATAATAATCACCGGGTGACATAGGTAAATATTGATACTTCATTAACAATAGCGATAATGCATTTTTCTGTCAGTAGTCACCCGGTGAATGGTCAATTTGCGATTGAGCCCAATCGAAAATCGAAAATCGAAGGTCAAACATTAACAACCGAACATCGACAATCTAACATCGACAATCTAAATACTGCCCCTGATAGCAATCATGAAGCTCCTTCCCGGTGCGCTGATTCCGGACGAATAGGTCCTGTAACGGTAATCAAAGAAATTTTCAAGTCCCAGGTCAATCTGAATATTCGCACTCACCTTGTAAGAGGCTTTAATATTGAATGTCCACCAGGCCGGAACATAGGGATCACCATTTTTATCTTTTGCATAAAGATGCGGCTTGTTGCGTTCGGAAAGCGCCAGGTTCCCGTAACTCAACTCACCATTGTAATTTGCATAGAGCTTAATTCTGAGTTTCCCTTTTGTATAATTTAATCCGGTACTCCCGAATAAGGGTGACACATGACGTACCGGGATATTATCCTGATCCTTGCCTTTCTGGTAGGTTAAATAGGAATCAAAGGTCAGGTTGCCGGTAATATCATATACAAATGCAAAATTGCCTCCATATATATTTGCACTTCCAACATTCTGTAAAGCCCATACCTGCGACAATTCCCCATCATAAATAACAGAGTCATGGCCATTGAGCGTAAACTCTTTCCGGGCCATGGCATCTACGAGGTAAGTATAAAACAATGTGATCTCAAGTTTTGCTTTCTTGCCAAAACGTTTGATCAGTCCAAAATCGATATTATAAGCATATTCAGGTTTGAGATTAGAATTGGGAACGATAACATTACCTGGTTCGCTATCGAATACCTTAGCAATATCGTCGATATTTGGCGCCCTGAACCCGGAAGATGCGCTTACATTGAACTGCCACCCGATGACAGGCTTGTAAACCAGGCCAAGACTGCCATTCAAAGCACCACTGTTCAATTTAATACTCGAGTATGGAAACTTAAAGAAACTCGTATCATGAAATGCAGCATTTAAAAAAACATAACTGTACCTGGCGCCAGCTGTAAGGGTAACTCTCTCACTCAGATTGTTTTTGTAGCTCATATAAGCAGCTGCCGTTGAATAATCACTGCCGCCATCAGGATATCGTGTTGAAACCGGGTCAACATCCCCGGTATTTATATTTTCAGCCTCTCCCATTGAATTCACCTTGTTATACACGCTCTCGATACCATAGAATATCGTCTGATTGTTGCTCAACTCCTTATCGAAGTCAAGGTTGAGCGTTATCGCATCAACATACTCATATCTTGATCTAAGTGTTTCATTTCCAAATCTCCTGTCGTGCCGGCTTTCTTCAAAACGCTGGTAAGCGATAATCAATCTGGCATCATCGAAGATCGACGACTGGTTGGAAAAGTTAAATAAAAGATTGTGCATCATCCATTTCTGAGGGCCGTAATACCATGAAACATACTTAAGCTTATCACCATTATACTCAATCAGCCTGTCGTACCGTGGTATATCTGAAGTTGTTGAATAATTAAAACCATACCTTATATCCAGTTTATCATTAGGGCGAAATCTGAGCTTTTGAAGCAGGTTTAATTGTTTATAACCGGAAAACTTCTGGATATCAGGATTGCTGTTTTTTATAATGGTATCATGGCCATTAATTCTTTCAGCATACTCCGGCCTTATATATTCCGAATTGTGGTTGCTCCCCATCTCAAGGTCATCATAATTGAAAAAAGTGATACTTGTCAGGAAGCCCCATTTTTCCCTCCCATAATTAACATCAAGATGAAAGGTATTCTCATTACTTGCGGATGAATACCTGGCAAGCGCATTGGAAGCTACGAATGCTTCCCCAGCAAGGCCCAGCTTTACCTGTTTTGTGTGAAAATCCATAACGCCACCCAGGGCATCGCTTCCATAAATAATACTTCCCGGACCAAAAATCACCTCGGCACCTCCGATGGTATTCGGATCAATGTTAATAATATTCTGAAGGTTACCATCCCTGAAAATGGCATTATTCATCCTGACCCCATCCACAACGATCAATACGGAATTTGCTGCAAATCCTCTTATCATCGGGCTGCCACCCCCAAACTGACTCTTCTGTATAAATACCTCATTGGATACCCCGAGCAGGTCGGCAGTTGTTTGAACATTGTAAATTGAAACTTTTCTTGGATCCAGTGTTGTGATCTTGTTGGGTACTTCGCTTTTATCTTGTTCCCATTTGCTTGCAGAAATGACTACTTCGTTCAGGTTAACAGATTTTTCCTTCAGCTTTATAAGAAAATTTGCATTCTCCAGATCTTCATAAGGGAGAATATATTCTACATAACTTGGATGTTGAAATACCAGGATATCCTCTTTGGCAAATCCACTGGCTTCAAAAATCCCCCTTGCATTAGATAACTCAGAATGTGTTTCTTTAATATTATAAACAAACACATCTTCAACCGGATTAAGATTGGTTTGATTGATTACCCTTACCGTTTGAGCATTTATATTCAATGCCAGCACGTATCCAACAACAAATAAAAATCGTTTTATCATAACAAATGCAATTCTTCTCAATTCAATTCGCAAATCATCTCCATTGCAAAAATCGTGCTATGTTTATTAGGAGATCCCAGGGTATCGGGTAAGCATGCAATAATAAAAATAAGGATAGTCCCTATTTTAAGTTTTGTAAAGATATCTATTTGAAATACAAATAACGATATCAATAACTGTATTACTATTTTGTCTTTCTTGTCAGAAAAACTATTAATTGTAACGGATCGCAATTATTAAGTTCCAATCCTCGAATCTCTAAGTTCTCAAAATGTTTTTTTATATATTCAAGTGACATTGAAGTACGACCAAAAGTAATGTCTCCTTCAACCAAAAATCTTTCTCCTTTACTTGGATAAAATGCAAATCCATTTTTATTGTGCTTTTCGATCAGATCATATATTTCATTTTCAAGGACATCTGCATTTTTATTTTTTAACAGAAACGACCAATATTCTATTGGCCTGATTGTAATTACCAGAAGGCCATCATCTGATAAATAGTTTGATAATGTTTCTAAACAAATCTTCGCAGCCTTTTCTGAGAGATGTGTAAATACTGAAAATGCAAGTATCAGGTTAAATTCTACACCGTTTGGGGTTGGGAGTGTACGGGGCAAATAATCAGATAAATACAAATTAGCCCGGACGTTTGTTTCTCTGCATATATCAATAGATCGCGACCATGGATCAACACCATATATTCTACTTACAGGAACATATTTATACAACAAACGTATCAATCTGCCCCATCCACATCCGAAATCCAGAATATTACTACTACAGACTGGTTTATTAGAAATTGCAGCATATTCATTGATTATTGTTCTTAAAAAAGCAACACTTTGATTCAATAAGCCATGATTAGTGGCACCATTCCATTTTTTTTGAATTTCCGTAGAAGGCATCACAGGCAACCATTCATTCAAATTGGGGAACTCTGGTGGTCTGTCAATTTGAACTTTCCCAAAAATTTCCAATGGGATTTTTTCGAATTCATTTTGAATACTATCCTCATCTAAGCCTAATACGGTACGATCAATGTTGGCTAGAAGACTTTCAAAAATTTTAATCATTTGTATCTTTTTCCTTTTCTTGAACAAGAAAACTATTTGCATTCAATTTATTAGATACCTGCTAATTCAGAGGAATGCCTTATTTTTTCTTCGGGGGTGGATACCCTCTTTTCTTGGCAGCATCTTCAAGTCGTTTCTGGAAACCTGACTTCTTTTTCGGTTTTTTCTTATTCAATTGTATCTGTTGCCTGAGCTTTTTGTCGTCAATGGCCAGCCTGAAAATGTACATCTGTCCGAATGTGATCAGGTTGGCAAGCAAATAGTAATAACTCAATGCAGATGCGTAATTATTGAAGATACCCAGGAACATAACAGGCATCAGATACATCATCCACTTCATGCCGGGCATTTGCTGGCTCGACGACATCATCTGGTTATTCAGCTTGGTATAGAATATTGTTGAAACCGTCATCAGTAAGGTGAAAAGACTAACATGGTCACCATAAAACGGTATTTCAAATCCATTGGGGAAGGTCCATATTGAATCATAGGAAGAGAGGTCATGTGCCCAAAGGAATGATTTCTGCCTTAACTCTATTGATGACGGGAAAAACCTGAACATCGCAATCAGAATTGGCATCTGCAACAGCATGGGAATACATCCTGCCAGGGGGTTAACCCCGGCCTGTTTATACAGGGCCATGGTGGCCTGCTGCTTTTTCATCGATTCTTCCTTCTTGGGGAATTTTTTATTGATCTCTTCTATCTCAGGTTTTAAGGCCCGCATTTTTGCGGACGATTTATAAGTTTTGTAGGCAATGGGGAATAATACAATCTTTAAAAGAATTGTGAGAATAAGAATAATAATTCCATAATTCCAGCCAAAACTACCCAGGAAATCAAATACCGGTATAACTGCATACTGGTTTATCCATGCCAGCAGAAAGAAACTCCACCCAAGCGGTATCTGCTGCTCCAGGTCAAGTTTATATTTTCTTAGTGTCTTGTATTTTAAGGGTCCAAAATAAAATGACAGATCAAATTGCTGGTTTTGTTGTTGGTTGTAGGGTAAACCAACAAGCGCATACATCGATTTCAGATACTTTGGGTTTGATGGTTCAGGATCGGTAAATGTGGCCATATTGGCGTTTTCGAAATCCTGATCCGTAATCAGTGTTATGCAGAAAAAATGTTGTTTAAATGAAATCCATTTCAGCCTTGTATTAACAGCTTCTTCATCATCCTTGGTTTCCGAAAGATAATCAACATCATCATTCATATGCTTATAATAGATGGTCGGGGCATTCCATCTGTCAACAGCCTTTTCCTGCTTTCTGAGATTAGCTCCCCAGTGCAGGTCAAGGGTATTATAATTTGTAGCAATAAGGTCCTGGACACCTACCATTTTAATCTGCAGATCAACCATATAATCGTCCCCCTTCATGGTGTACAGGTATTCGACATATTTCTCCGTATCGAAAGAATCATCACCAAGATCAGGATATAACCTCATGGAAAAACTCACTGTTTCATCACCTGAGATTAATATTGAATCCTGACCTTCCCACCTGTTTTCGTTCCAGTAAGGATTAAAATACAGATCATTGGAATTTATGGACCTGGTATTATTGATAAAATCAAAGCCAAAGATTGACGAATCGGAATCAAATAAAATCAAGGGTAAGGTATCATAGGTCACATAGTCTTTTAACTCAACTGAATAAACCCTTCCGCCACGGTTAAAAATCTTAAGTTTGATGACATCATTCTCCAGAATATAAAATTTCTCATCCTGCATGGCAGCATTCCCAAAATCGCCATACTTAGCCTTAACAATGGTAGTTACGACTTCTTTGGTTTCAGGCAGATCTTCTTGTTGTGAAGCTTTTTCCAGTTCCTCTATCCTGGCGTTTAACTTTGCAATAGAGTCAAACCTCCTCTGCTCTTGTTTTTGAACCCAGGCAATTGAGTCCTGATTCCTCTGTATTTGCTCCTTTTCCTCCTTTGAAGGTTGCATTATAATGCTCCAGATGATGAATATTCCACCTATAAGGAGTAAGCCTATGATTGTATTCCGATTCATTGATATTTAATTAATTAGATATCCAGATTGGATGGCAAAGATAATTTAATTGACGTAAAAAAGAAAAATTATTTCAATTTGCAAGTTCTGAGTTTGGAGTTTGGAGTTTTGAGTTACAGTTAGCCGGGAACTCAACTCGGAACTCCAAACTCAGAACTCAGAACTAAATCTCAGCCCAATTTCTTTTTAGCTTGTTTACATTTCAATGCAGCCCCGACAAAACCCACAAAAAGCGGATGTGGTTCGGCCACTGTGCTTTTATATTCAGGGTGGAATTGCACACCAACAAACCAGGGATGACCTTTGATCTCAACGATCTCTACCAGATTATCCTTCTTGTTTATTCCGCAAGGTATCATCCCATTATCCCTGTAATCCTTTAAATAGTCATTATTAAACTCATACCGATGCCTATGCCGTTCTTCAATTTGTTGCTTATTATATACACTATACACCATTGAATTTTTATCAATCGTACACGGATATGCTCCAAGCCGCATGGTACCGCCTTTCTCGCTCACCCTCTTTTGATGCTCCATGATATCGATAACAGGATAAGGTGCACGGGGATTCATTTCAGTAGAATGGGCCCTGTCGAAACCAAGAACATTTCGCGCAAATTCTATTACGGCACATTGCATACCAAGGCATATACCCAGATAGGGGATCTTATTTTCCCTTGCAAAACGGGCAGCAAGTATCTTACCCTCAATACCGCGGTCACCAAAACCGGGTGCTACAAGAATACCATCAAGATAACTGAGTTTATTGGTTAAAGTATTTTTATTGATCTTCTCAGAATGGATCAATTTCACGTTAACCGTACATTCATTTTCTGCTCCTGCATGAACAAAAGCCTCGCTGATAGATTTATATGCATCACGAAGCTCAACATATTTCCCTACCAGGCCAATGGTAACTTCGTTTCTGGGATTTTTAAGCCTGTGAAGAAAATCTTTCCATTTTGCAAGATCGGGTAATTCCTTTACAGCCATATCCAACCTTTTCAACACCTCCACATCAAGGCGTTCTTCCTGCATCTTTATAGGAACATCATAAATTGTATCTACATCTATCGATTCAATAACAGAAGTTTGAGAAACATTACAGAACAGTGAGATCTTTTTTCTTACCGATTCACTCAGGTGATGCTCTGTACGACAAACGATAATATCAGGCTGGACGCCCTGCTCCTGTAGTGATTTAACGGAGTGCTGTGTGGGCTTGGTTTTTAACTCTCCGGCTGCTGAAAGATAGGGTACCAGTGTAAGATGAACTACACAGGTATTTCGGCTCATTTCCCACCGCATCTGACGAACAGTCTCAACATAGGGTAATGATTCGATGTCACCAACGGTACCCCCAATTTCAGTTATTACGAAATCGTATTTCCCGCTTTTACCAAGTTCTTTAATGCTTTTTTTTATTTCATCGGTGATATGGGGAATGATCTGAACAGTTTCGCCAAGATAGTCTCCACGCCGTTCTTTATTAATGACATTCTGATATATTCTCCCGGTAGTAATATTATTAGCCTGGGAGGTATGCGTGTTCGAAAAACGCTCATAATGTCCAAGATCAAGATCGGTTTCTGCGCCATCTTCAGTTACATAACATTCACCGTGTTCATAGGGGTTAAGTGTACCGGGATCAACATTAATATAGGGATCAAGTTTTTGGATAGTTGCCGTATATCCCCTGGCAACCAATAATTTTGCAAGCGATGATGAGATGATACCCTTTCCAAGGGATGAGCTCACACCACCGGTAACAAATATATATTTTGTTTTCTTCATTAGTTTCCCCTTTTCCGGTTTACACTTTATTAAAATATAAAAGGGCAATCCCGGCAATGAGATTGCCCCTTCTGATCATTTTTGTCTTCTAATAATATCTGAATCTCTTTACTCCTGCTATATGCTTAGCCAGGCGCATCACCTGTACGGTATATCCAAATTCATTGTCATACCATAAATACATGACTATATTTCTTTTATCATCGGTAACCTTGGTAGCCGGGCTATCATATATACAGGCACATGAATCACCTACAAAATCGATTGATACAGCTTCATAAGCAGAAGAATACCTGATCTGCTCAACCATATTACCATCAACTGCTGCATGTTTCATAACTGCATCAACTTCTTCAACGGAAGTATCACGGTCAACAGTGAGTGTTAAAATAGCCAGCGAAACGTTTGGTACGGGAACCCTGACGGCATTTGCTGTTAGCTTTCCCTGTAGTGAGGGCAATATTTTCACAGCGGCTTTGGCGGCCCCAGTATCGGTAATCACCATGTTTACAGGTGCGCTTCTTCCTCTGCGGTACTTTTTGTGATAGTTATCCAGCAGGTTCTGGTCGTTTGTATAGGCGTGTATTGTTTCTACGTGGCCACGCACAATTCCAAATTCCTTCTCCAGCAACGACAGGGCTGGAACAATGGCATTGGTGGTACATGATGCTGCAGAAAAGATATCGTATTTGTCAACTTCAAAATCTCTATGATTGACACCATAAACTATATTTGGGACATCGCCTTTGGCCGGGGCAGTAAGCAATACATTCTTAACACCAGGGGCTTTAAGATGCCTGGCGAGACCTTCTTTGTCTCTCCAAACCCCGGTTGAATCAATAACCAGTGCATTTTCGATCCCATATTGTGTATAGTCAACGTCTTCAGGGTTTGAGGCTTCTATCATTTTAACGATGTGCCCATTTGCAAATATGGTTTCTTCATCTACATCCTCTACTGCAATGCCTCTGAAGGGGCCATGTATGGAATCATGCCGGAAGAGGGAGGCACGTTTGCGAATATCCTCACCTTTATTCTTACGGGCTACAATGGCTCTTACACGGAGTTGAGAACCATTACCCTGGATAATTAATTCCCTGGCAACCAGACGCCCGATCCTTCCGAATCCAAAAACTACTACATCAACAGGCTTTGTAAAGGGAGGTTCCTTATCGATAATATCTTTAAGCTTATCTTTAATAAATGCATCGGCACTTTTATGGTTAGCCTTTTCTTCAGTCCACTCATTGTTCAAGCGGCCAATATCTAATCTTGAAGGCCCTACATTATTCCCATAAATGGCTTTTGCCAGTTCCAGGGAATCTTCAATTTTTAATACTTTCCCAATGATACGTTCGGCGTATGAATGTTTATAAAGTATCACACTGGCGCTTCTGTCTATTAACTGTGACCTGAATAACATCAATTCTATTGACTTATCATAAAACAGCTTGGACATCACCGTAATAAATTCATTGGTCATTTTTTCCTCATCAAACCAATTTTGTAAAGAAAATTCATACTTGCCATTATCGGCATTTTCACCTGTTATGCTCATATTGTAATAATTTAATTAATAAACTGATTTTCGGAAAGTTGTTCCTTAAGGGATTCAAAAGTATAAAAAAAGGATTACTTCAAAAAATATTTTAAAAGAAGTAATCCTTTTTTTTAAACACTTTGTTTAATGCTGGTTACAAACCCAGGTAAGCTTTTAATAATTTACTCCTTGAGTTGTGTTTTAAACGTCGAATTGCTTTTTCTTTAATTTGACGAACCCTTTCGCGGGTAAGGTCGAATTTGGCGCCTATTTCTTCGAGTGTAAACTCATGATTGGTGCCAATACCGTAATACATATTGATAACATCTCTTTCCTTCTCACTGAGGGTAGATAATGAACGCTGGATTTCCTTTCCTAGTGATTCGCGCATCAGGTCATTATCGGTGGTTGGGTTATCATCAGTAACAAAAACATCAAGAAACTTCGTATCATCATCCTGTGAAATAGGTGCATCCATTGAAACATATCTTGTGGATATTTTCATGGCTGCATCAATTTTGTGTTCCGGCAATTCCAGTTGATCAGCAATCTCATCTGCTGATGGTGTACGCTCGTACTGCTGTTCAAGTTTCGATGAAGCTTTCTTTATTTTATTCAAAGAACCAACCTGGTTCAGTGGCAACCTGACTATTCTTGATTGTTCGGCCAAAGCCTGTAATATCGATTGCCTGATCCACCATACAGCATAGGAGATAAATTTAAATCCCCTTGTTTCATCAAATCTCTTGGCTGCTTTTATTAATCCAAGATTTCCTTCATTAATAAGATCAGGTAAACTTAATCCCTGGTTTTGGTATTGCTTAGCAACAGATACAACAAAACGAAGGTTGGCTTTGGTAAGTTTTTCAAGAGCAATCTGATCCCCCTGTTTGATCCTGCGGGCTAACTCAACTTCCTCTTCCGCAGTTATCAACTCCTCTTTTCCAATGTCTTGAAGATATTTATCAAGGGATGCAGTTTCGCGGTTAGTAATTGATTTTGTTATTTTTAGCTGCCTCATATCAAGTATTTAATCCCTTGTTGTCCAATAAATTGAAAAAATTAAAAAGAAATGCAAAGGTACTAAAAAATTTGCAATTTTAAAAATCTGAGACGAAGAAAATGCAAAGAAGTCACATACTAACAACATTTCCAGTGGTATTATCAACGTTCAAAACTATAAATGACTTTCATTCCATTGGGATATATTCCCTCCAATCTGATCGTGGATTCACTGTTATTTTGAAGTACATTCTCAAGTTCAGGTTGTGATCTTACCCGTATACCATTTACTGACGTAATAACAAAACCTTCCCGTACTCCGCCAAGCTTTAAAGTCCCCTCATTGATCTGTGTCACCTTTAATCCTTCACTGTAGTTATCTTTATCAATAGTTACTTTTTTCAGAACCACGCCGAGTTCATTATTTGTGAATTCTTCATTACTGGCAACAAGGTCGGTTGTTCCCCTTTCATTTTTCAGTTCCACATAAAACTGTCTTTTATCCCCATTCCTCACTATATCGATGATTACTTTATCGCCGGGTCGGTGCTGTCCAACAACTTCCAACAATTCAGATACGCTGTTGATCTCATAGCCATCAATATTCATAATAATATCACCAGATCTGAGTCCGGCCTGGTCAGCTCCACCATTTTCACTTACTGAGGCTATCAGTACACCACCAATCCGATCCAGGTCATTCTCATTAGCAGTTTCTTCATCTACCTCGCCTATTCTTACACCAATATACGCCCGTTGAATTTCACCAAATTGCATAAAATCATCAACCACCTTACTGGCCAGGTTTACCGGTATGGCAAAGGAATAACCTTCGTATGATCCGGAGTTGGAGGCAATTGCGGCATTAATCCCTACAAGTTCACCTTTCGTATTAACAAGAGCCCCACCACTATTACCACGGTTTACGGCAGCATCAGTCTGTATATAGGATTCTATTGCAGAAGCTGATCCAAGTATGTTTATATTTCTTGCCTTGGCACTAACAATACCTGCAGTAACCGTTGATGTTAGATTAAATGGATTACCAACTGCCAATACCCACTCTCCTATCTGCAAATTGTCGGAGTTGCCGTATTGCAAGAAAGGCAGATCATCGCCATCAACTTTTATTAATGCCAGATCTGTTGTCGGGTCGTTACCAATTAAGCTTGCTGTTAGTTTTCTTTTATCATTAAGGGTAACTTCTATCCCGGATGAACCCTGTACAACATGGTTATTGGTTACGATATATCCATCGTTTGAAATGATCACACCAGAACCATAACCAACGAAAGCCCTGGATTGTCCCTGGTATGGCCTGCCCTCGAAAAACTCGTAAAGCTGTCCGAAAAAATCATCATAAACACGACTCTTCGAAACAAATGTTGTTCGAATATGAACAACTGCATTTACAGACATCTCGGCTGCCATCCTGAAATCAGGCCCTGTAACCGCTGCAACCGGAGTGTAATCAGTTTGCTGAACCGGTAGCTCCTGTTTATAAATCACTGTATCTACTACACCACCTGAGCTTTTATTATCCTTTACAGCATCATATACTACTAAAGCGATGATAGCCCCCAGGCATGCCACCACTACTAATACAATATATTTCTTCATCACAAATGTTTTTATAAACTTAATCAAAAAACGTTCATAACAATTGCTCTATTATATGCTGTAATGTTAAAATTTGTTAAAGCTTCTTATCAGATTACACCTGAAAAATCGCCTCGAATTTCTATATTTGTCATATTGTTCGAATTCAGATGAAATTGCATTTTACAAAATATCATGGAACCGGTAATGATTTTATTATGGTCGACAACAGGAATGGAATATTTCCTGCAAGTGAAGAAATTATTATTCACCTATGCGACCGTCACTTTGGGATAGGGGCTGATGGATTTATTACGCTTGAAACAGCCGACAATTTTGATTTCAGGATGACATATTTCAATGCCGATGGAAAGGAAGGTACTATGTGTGGAAATGGTGGCAGATGTTGTTTAGCCTTTGCCCTGCATCTTGGCTTAATCAGGAACAGGGCAACTTTTAAATCAATCGATGGTGTGCATCAGGGAGAGATACTTAAGATTGCTGGTGATCAGGTCATATCCAAAGTTAAACTGAAGAATGTAAGTAGGATTGAGATGATCAATGGCCACTATTTTATTGATACCGGCTCACCCCACTACGTAATATTTACAAAAAACATAGAACAACAAGATGTTCTGAACGAAGGCAGAAAACTCAGGTATAGTGAGCCTTTCCATCCTGACGGTACCAATGTTGATTTTGCACAGATTTTTGATGATCATATCTTTGTTCGCACCTATGAAAGAGGGGTTGAAACTGAAACATTATCATGTGGTACCGGGGTTACTGCAAGCATGCTTGCAACATGGTTATATACCGACGGGTTGTTTAAACATCATCATATTGCGACCATGGGGGGTTCCTTAAAAGTAACTTTCAAACCCACTGCAGAAAACCGGTTTGAAGATATCTGGCTGGAAGGGCCGGCACAAAAAGTATTTAGCGGCACTATTGAAATATAATTTACCATGGAATCTGAATACCTGAAATTACGTGCGCTTGAACCTGACGACATCCATCTTTTATTCAAATGGGAAAACGATCCCTCAATATGGCACTATGGGATCACACGTGTTCCCTTTTCAAAATTTGACCTTGAGCAATATGTACTGAACAGTGATAAAGATCCATACGCAGAAAAACAGGTCAGGTTTATGATCGACTTAAAGGACACAGATCATACACAGAAAACTATTGGAACCATTGATCTGTATGAATTTGACCCTGCTAATCTTCGTGCAGGTGTTGGCATTTTCATCATTCAATCAGAAAGAAATAAAGGATTTGCAGCACAAGCGCTCAGCATCCTGATAAATTATACCTCTGAAACCTTACACCTTCATCAGCTTTTTTGTAAGATCAGTGCTGACAATCCATTAAGTTTAAAACTTTTTCAAAAAACCGGTTTTACTATT
This sequence comes from uncultured Bacteroidales bacterium, assembly GCA_964468645.1. GTDB lineage: Bacteria > Bacteroidota > Bacteroidia > Bacteroidales > JAIOZK01 > JAIOZK01. The sequence continues at coordinate 38,399 of CAYXUU010000019.1, read as the reverse complement.
TGCGGGGAGAAAAAAGACTGGATACTTCATAAAGGCAGGTGGGTCGATGAGTTTATTTTACAATATATAATAAGTGACCAATAAAAATAAATCAACAACATCATGACATATTATCACACAAAATATGGTGGCAGCAGAAGAAAGAAAAAGAAACCGGGATTTCACAGGGCCATCATATACACTCTGGCATTGCTGATTATTGCTGCAATTGCGGCAGCAATATTCCTGTACAGGATCATTTATCATCCAAATGTCTGGCTGAACAATGAGGAATATGCCTCAGTTTATATCCCAACTGCATCTAATTTTGACTCTGTTAAAACTATCCTTTATTCGCAGGGGCTTATTGTAAACAGGCGTAACTTTGAATGGCTTGCCGGTAAAAAGAAATACCCTGAAAATGTCAAACCCGGACATTATATCATTGCAGAAGGCATGAGTAATGATAGACTTATCAATATGTTAAGATCTGGAGAGCAGGTTCCTGTTAAACTTATTTTTAATAACATATCAACAATACAACATCTTGCAGAGCGAGTTTCACAACAAATTGAAGCCGACTCTGCAGCAATTGTTCATCTACTAAGCGACACCCTGGTACTTCAGCAATATAAGGTTACCCCTGCAACAGCAATAACTATATTTATCCCAAACACTTATGAATTGTACTGGAATACCACCGCCCCGCAATTTATCGACCGTATGTATCTTGAATACAAAAAATTCTGGGACAATAAGAGGCAAAGCGAGGCTGATTCGCTGAATATGACCATTCCGGAGGTTACCACGCTGGCTTCAATTGTTGAAAAAGAAACAACGATGGATGGCGAAAAATCCCTTATAGCAGCAGTATATTTAAACCGACTCAGATCAGGCTGGTTATTACAGGCCGATCCCACTTTAAAATATGCGTTAGGGGATCCTGGTATCAGACGAATTCTAAATGAACATAAAGCTATAGATTCACCTTACAACACATACAAATACGGTGGCTTACCGCCTGGCCCTATCTGCATACCTTCTATTTCTTCCATCGATGCTGTATTAAACCCTGACAATAATGATTATATGTACTTCTGCGCAAAAGAGGATATGTCGGGATATCACAATTTCTCAAAAACTTTAAGGCAGCATTCAAGAAATGCAAGAAAGTACCAGGAAGCCCTGAATAATCTGAAGATCTATAAATAGGAACTTGATGTGAAAGTTAGCATCTTAAAATCACTGGGTTTACTTTTCATTATCCTTTTATGGAATACAATCGCCTATCCACAAAAGCTCCCCGATGATTCAAGTTATGTTAATAATAAAAGGCTGACAGGGGTTGCCATAAGCGGTGGTGCGTTATTTGCCGGGACAATGACAGGATTATACTATCTCTGGTATAAGGATTATCCACAATCCCATTTTCACTTTATCAACGATAACGGGGAATGGATGCAGATTGATAAACTTGGCCACATGATGACCTCCTACTACGTTGGAAGGCTGGGATATGAAACATTGCGATGGTGCGGTGTTAATGAAAAACATGCAACAATTTACGGAGGATCTTCCGGATTTATTTATCTCCTGACTATTGAAATTCTCGATGGGTTCTCGGCAAAATGGGGAGCATCCTACGGTGATCTTATTGCCAATACAGCTGGTGCATTATTGTTCATCGGGCAACAGCTCACCTGGAAAGACCAGAAACTGATGATGAAGTTTTCCTATCACCCCACCAATTATGCACAATACAATCCCGGCCAGATGGGCAGTAATGGAATCCAACGATTATTAAAGGACTATAACGGACATACCTACTGGCTCTCCGCCAATCCAAAATCTTTTATGAAAAATACTGCCTGTTTTCCGGGATGGATTAATATCTCTTTTGGTTATGGCGCCGAAGGAATGACCGGTCCATACAATAATATTGAAGGAGAACATATTCCAGATTTTGAGCGATACAGAAAATTTTTTCTTACCCTTGATGTTGACCTGACCAGGATAAAAACCAGATCGGTTTTTCTGAAGGCTTTGTTTAACCTGGTAGGATTCGTAAAAATACCATTCCCTACAATAGAATACAATACTAAAGGGCAATTCAAATTCCACTATCTTTATTTCTGAGAAATTAACCATGATGAATTATAAACAGATTGATACAATTTTCTGGGACTGGAACGGAACACTTTTAAACGATACCAGTATTTGTATTGGCACGATGAACATTTTACTTAAAAGTCGTAATATTAAAAAACTGAGTCTTGAAACTTACAGGGAAATATTTACCTTTCCGGTAAAAGAATATTACGAAAAAGCCGGTTTTGATTTTGAAAATGAAGCATTTGAAATTCCCGCTACTGAATTCATTGAGCTGTATAATATTAGAATGGCAGATGCCCCATTGCACACTGAAGTTAATAACACCCTGGCATTTTTCAAAAAGAAAGGCATGAAACAAAATATTATTTCGGCAATGAAACAGGATCAACTGCTGGAATCCGTAAGGTCTAACGGTGTATTCTCATATTTTGATCACATTGCCGGATTAAACGATCATTATGCATCCGGTAAAGTAGATGCTGCCTTAAATTTAATAAGCAACGCTGTCCTTAATCCGGAAAATATCTGCCTGATAGGAGATACCATACACGACGCTGAAGTTGCGAAGGAAATAGGCTGTACCTGTATTCTAATATCAATAGGGCATCAATCAATACAAAGGCTTAAATCAACTGGAAACCATGTAGTCAGCCAATTATCAGATGTAGTAAAAATATTTCAGAACCATAAATCATGAAACTTATCCATTTTCCTGAAGATGTTATTAACAGCAAAATAATCAAACCCGGATCGGTCATTTATTCCAGTGGCAATGCCAGTACACCAAAATTATTACTGAAACAGCTGGCATCAGATCAAACGATAAGAGATGTTGAGCTCCTGAGTATTCTGCTTCTGGGTGAGATAGAGACTCTGTTTGATGATGTAACCTGCCGGAGGATCAATCACAGGATTATCTTTAACGGGCCACATTCAAGGAGTGCAATGAACAAAGGGGCTGTGAACTATCAGTTAATTCACCTTTCCGATGTACCACACCAGGTAACCGGCTATCTCAAGCCAAATGTTGTTCTAATGTCGTTAAGCGGACCAGATAATGGAGGGAATTATAGTTACGGGACCACCATTGAAGGCGTTCAGGCTGCTGTTAACTCAGTTAAAACCAATGGCGGGGTTATAATTGCAGAACGAAACGCCCGGATGCCATTTATTCTCGGCACAACAATACATGAAAGTGAAATAGACTACCTTATCGATAGTGATTATCCGCTCCCGGTCAGTCCGGTTAATACCCCGGATAAAAAATCACAGCAGATTGGAAGTATCATTACCGAATTATATATTGAAAATGGATCAACACTTCAGTATGGACTGGGGGAAGTGCCTGAGGCGGTAACCGGTTCGATCATCGAGAAAGGTATTACAAACCTTGGGATACATACTGAACTCTTTACTGATGCTATGAGAACACTCGTAGAAAAAGGAATAGTCACAAATAAATACCTGGAGTATAATTTCACCGTTGCAAGCCTGTTTCTTTCCAGGGATAGTAAAGGCTACGACTGGCTGTCCTATAATAGTTCGGTGCAGAGTCGGGCTGCAGATTATACAAATAATATCCTGCGTATAGCTGAACAACCCAAAATGACGGCCATCAACAGTGCCATTGGTGTAGACCTGCATGGGAATATTTGGGCTGATTCTCTCGATGCCCGGCATATTTACAGTGGCATTGGTGGCCAGGCCGATTTCCTGAGGGGCTCATATCTATCAAAAGGAGGTTATCCGATCATTGCAATGAAAGCCAGTACAAACCTGGGAGTTTCAAAAATACTTAAGATGTGTCCTGAAGGAATTACCACCACTGCTATTGCAGCTGATCCTGTAATCATCGTCACGGAATATGGCGCTTTTAATCCGGGAGGCCTTGATCTTGCTGAACATGCGGTTGGTATCGCTCATCTGGCTGAGCCGGAAACCAGGGACAAACTGTTGAAAACTATTTACGATAGTGAGGCCTTCCATACACCAAGGGCGGCACTGAAAGACATCTCCCCCAAAGGATTTATTGCATATAATGAAATATAAGAAAAACAGTGACTATTTCTGGGGGGTAGGGATTTCCTCTTCTTCCTCTATATAAATCTCGCTGAATTCAACGCGGCCGTTAAGATATTCCTCCTTTTTCATGGTCTGGGCATCTTCATTAAAAAACACCCAGATTCCATTTTTCAGTCCGTTCCTGTATGTACCAGAAATATTCACAACACCATCGGGGAAATATACGGTCATGAGGCCATTTAGTTTGCCGTTTTTATAAGTTGCTACCAGTTTTTTAGCACCGTCAGAATAATATTGTATCCATTGACCGTTCTCATATCCATCAATGTATTCAACTTGTTCAGCGATCTCACCGCTGGGATAATAACCAATCCATGTGCCATCCTTTTTATTATTTTTATAGAACTCTGTGGCCATCAGCAGATCTTTATCATGTTCACTGTAATAATGCCAGGTACTGTCCTTTTGCCGGTTCACATATTTACCCTCTGCCATCAGGTAGCCGTTTTCATGGTAAGTTTTCGTGTATGAGGAATTGCCATCATTATATATATGGGAAACAGCTTTAATTTTACCACTCTGGTAATAGTATTTGAACTCACCATAAGGAATATCATCCCTGAACTGTCCGGTAAATTTCAGGTTCCCTGCTTCATCATAAACCTTCCAGACACCCTGTCTTTTGTTCTGTTCATCAACAACATTCAGATGACTGTCAATAAGTTCCTGTCCTGTACCATAGAAGTTAAATATAATAACCGAGAATAATACAATTAAGAGCCTGTCCATATTGCCGTATAATTTAAATTGAAAAAGAAACGAATCATGGTAAAAATAGATATTATTGTTGTAGCCGGTTGGCATTAATCTCTATTTTTGCAAACGGAGTTATTAACAAAGAATACCGTGGTAACATATCCTTCAAAATACCTTGAACGTACTGTGGATGAATTTTCCAGGCTTCCCGGGATAGGCCGGAAAACCGCCTTGCGTCTTGCACTTTATATATTGAAGCAGGACAGGGAAGATGCCGAAACACTGGCAGAAAGCATTCTTAATTTGCGCCGGGAAGTATTATTCTGTAAAAAATGCCACAACATCAGCGATTCAGAGTTGTGTGAGGTATGCTCAGGGACGAAACGGGATACAACAACCTTATGTGTTGTTGAGGATATCAGGGATTTTCTGGCAATTGAGAATACATCGCAGTACAAAGGATTGTACCATATACTTGGTGGAATCATATCACCTATGGAAGGAATTGGGCCCAACGACTTGAATATTGAATCTCTTGTAAAACGTCTAACGGATGACAATATTCATGAAATAATCCTTGCACTTCCCACAACCATTGAAGGGGATACAACGAACTATTATATTTTTAAGAAAATAAAACACCTTGAGGTTATGGTAACCACCATTGCAAGGGGTATTTCAATAGGGGATGAACTGGAATATAGCGATGAGATTACTCTCGGAAGGTCTATTATTAACAGGTTGCCATATCAGGACACATTGTCAAAATAATGAATTCTCGCGCTTACTGTTATTTTTAATTTTCAATTTTCCCTTCCTCAATTTCTTCCTCGAAAAGATCTAATTGATTCTCAGTAACATAATAATCTTTTGGAACCTCTGTAGCGTATTTATCAATATATTTCCTGATCATCCTTTTAATAAGCTTGGTAGGCGTTGTCTTTCTGGCTTTACAATAGTTGGTGAGCGACTTCTTTTGTTTGGAAGTCAACTGGAATGAGATGGTTTTATATTTTACTTTTTTCCTCTTTTTTTTTGCAGTCATGTAGTAGTTTTGAAGCTAAATTTATGTTAAAATCTTTACGGACCTCAGGAAATATATAAACATTCCTACCTAAGATCCTTAATATCAGTAATAATCTTATTTGATAATTTTTCGGCCGACTCAACATCCCGGCTTTCGGCAATGATTCGTATAATCGGTTCTGTATTTGATTTCCTGAGATGAACCCATTCTTCTTCAAAATCAATTTTTACACCATCAACCCTGTTTACATTATAATCTTTATACTTTGATGCGATTTGATCTAACAGTTTATCAACATCCAGGTTTTCAGAAAGCATGATCTTATTTTTGCTGATGTAGTACGATGGATATTTATCCCTTAGTTCAGAACACTTCATGTTGGATTTTGCGAGGTAACTTAAAAAAAGTGCGATTCCAACCAGGGCATCCCTTCCGTAATGTAATTCTGGATAGATGACACCTCCATTTCCCTCTCCTCCAATCACGGCCTTAACTTCTTTCATCTTCTCCACAACATTAACCTCACCAACTGCTGAAGCATGATATGCGCCTCCGGCCTGAACAGTTACGTCATTTAAGGCTTTTGAAGAACTGAGATTGGAAACCGTATTACCTCTGGTATGCTGCAGAATATAATCTGCCACGGCAACAAGTGTATATTCCTCACCAAAAGCTTCACCGTTTTCACTTACAATAGCAAGCCTGTCAACATCCGGATCAACAACAAAACCAACATCTGCACAGTTCTCTTTTACAATATCGCATATCTCGGTGATATTCTCAGGTAAGGGTTCAGGATTATGGGGGAATTCGCCATTTGGTTCACAATAGATCTCATCAATTTGTTTTACACCAAGGGCTCTGAGCAACTGTGGAATAGCGATACTACCTGAGGAGTTAACACAATCGATGGCCACTCTGAATCCTGCTTTTCTAATTGTATCAGAATCAACAAGTGGAAGCTTAAGGATTGTTTCTATATGGGTGTTGATATAATTTTCGTCATAATCATATAGCCCGAGATCATCCACATCAACAAAATGATAGTCTTCATCCTGTATCATTCTTAACAACTCTGTCCCTTCATCGGCCGAAATAAATTCACCTTTCTCGTTAAGCAACTTCAGGGCATTCCACTCCTTTGGATTATGGCTTGCCGTGAGAATTATTCCTCCGTCGGCAATAGCATCAGGAACAGCTATCTCCACTGTGGGTGTGGTTGACAATCCTAAATCAAGCACATCGATGCCCATACTCAGCAATGTTCCGACCACCAGACTATTAACCATATCACCTGAAATCCTGGCATCTCTTCCTAAAACAATGATAGGATGTTCCTTTCGAGACCTCCGTTTTATGAACTCGGCAAATGCGGATGAGAATTTTACTACATCAAAAGGTGTTAGTGATTCGCCGGGTACTCCGCCAATTGTACCCCTGATACCGGAAATCGATTTAATTAAGGTCATATCATAAATTTTGGTCAAAATTAAATAAAAATGAACTACCCCGCGGCAGAGCAGCCATATGCAAAATTCAAAATGTTGAAAACTCTCTAAAAAATTTCCGATATATACATTCTACATGGTCTCTTTTTTATAGATTTGCTCCGGAAATTACTGCAATTGAGGTTTTTGAAAGATTATGCATGATTATTTTGATGAATATTACGAAGAAATTAAACCTTTGCTAACAAGGTACGAAGCCATGCTTCGTGAGAATACGCATTATTTCTTTGATGTGGAGGAGTTTGAGTTTATCATTGATTATTATCTTGATAATGATAAACCCAATAAGGCAAGGTTTGCAATACAGGCAGCCATTCAGCAGCACCCTTCCAATCCGGATATCATTCTGAAGAAAGCACATTATTACATCTCTATCAGGAAATTTGAAAAAGCACTTGAGATACTTGAAACGCTTGAAGATATTGAACCTTCAAATGTTGAAATATATCTCGCAAAGGGTTCAATATACAGCCATTTGAAAGATTATCATAAAGCCATCGGTGAATACAGGATGGCGATAAAATATACTGATGACCTTGAAGAGATTTATACAAGCATTGCTTTCGAATATGAGAACCTGGGTGATTACGATAATTCCATCAACTTTTTAAAAAAGGCCCTCAAGCAAAATCCGGAAAATGATGCCATCATTTATGAGCTTTCTTTTTGTTATGAGTTTGCCAACAAATCAAAAGAATCGGTAGATTTCTTTATGAATTATCTTGATACCAATCCTTATTCCAAGACTGCCTGGTTCAATCTTGGTGTTTCATACAGCAACCTTGAATTATATGAAAAGGCCGTTGAGGCTTATGACTATGCCATCGTAATAGATGAAAAATTTGCCTCAGCATATTTCAATAAAGCCAACGCATTTGCCAACCTTCAGAATTATCCTGAAGCCATTAAAGTTTATAAGGAAACTTTTCAATATGAGAAACCCGATGCTATGACGCATTACTATATCGGGGAATGTTATGAAAAACTTTACGACTTCAACAATGCATTGGATTATTACAAAAAAGCAACCGAAATTGATGAGAACCTGGCCGATGCATGGATGGGGCTCGGCATAGCCTATGAAGAGGTTGGAAGCACCCAGATTGCTCTTAAATGCATGCACAGGGCGCTGAAACTTGATTCCGTCAACCCTGAGTTCTGGTATATATATGCCGACACTCAATCTAATTCAAACCGGCTGGATGATGCTGTTTCATCTTTTGAGAAGGTTGCTGAACTCGATTCTGAAAATCCTGACCTCTGGCTTGACTACAGCCATGTTTTTACAAAATCCGGTGATTTTGACAAAGCCCTGGAAATACTGAACAAAGGAATACAATTGCAGGGAGATAACCCTGCCCTTTATTACCGATACGCTATTTATCTTCTGAATTCCGGTAAAGAAAAAGATGCCCTGAGATACCTTAACAAAGCGCTCGCCATGGATTTTGAAAAACATCATCTGCTGTTCGATTACCAGCCCAATTTAAAAAACAACCTCCGGTTTCTTGAAATCATTGAACTTTTTAAAACATCAGAAAACAAAATCCTGAAAAGGAAACAATCCTGAGAAGTAATTGATTTTTATATGCTTCATTCGGAAAACAAAATTTAATTAAACACAATAATATAAAATCATTATGATCAATATCAGTACCAGTTATATGGGACTAAAGCTTGCAAATCCGGTAATTATAGGAAGTTGTGGATTAACAGATAAGGTAAATAATATTGTTGACCGAGAGAATAATGGTGCCGGTGCAGTGGTACTGAAGTCCATATTTGAGGAAGAGGTTAACCTGGAGTATGAAATGATTCTCAAAGAGGCTGACCCGCTTGGTTATCAGCAGGAGGCAAAAGATTCCGCCATATTTGAAAGGGTTCAGTTTATGAAATTTTTCAGTGGTAAGTTTTAATTATAATCTTGATTCAGGGGATTGACCTGACATTTTCAACTTAACCTATAAAATAAACAGGTATATGAAATCCTTTATTCTTCTGGTGTTAAAAGGTATAGGAATGGGTGCGGCAAATGTTATTCCCGGAGTTTCGGGTGGAACCATTGCGCTGCTAACCGGAATTTTCGAAAGGCTAATCCATGCCATTAAGTCTTTTAACCTGACAGCAATCAAACTACTTTTCAAAGGGCAGTTTAAAGAATTCGCAAAACATACCGATCTGATTTTTTTAATCGCAGTAGCCATTGGTATTGTAATAGCTATTTTTACCCTAGCCCGCTTACTTGGTTTCCTCTTTGATAACTACCCCGTTCATGTATGGGCATATTTTTTCGGGCTGATCCTTGCTTCCATCTATTTTATCGGAAAACGTATTGAGAAATGGCACCTCGGTGTTATTATCAGTGGCATCATCGGGACGGCGATTGCCGTAAGCATAACCGTTCTGACCCCTGCCAGGGAGAATGATGCGGCCTGGTACCTGTTTATTTGTGGTATTGTAGCAACATGCAGTATGATTTTGCCCGGTTTGTCAGGATCATTTATTCTGATACTGATGGGGAATTACCAGCTGGTATGGATTGAATCGGTTAACGCTCTTGACCTGAAAATATTAATACCACTTATCATCGGTGCCGTTGCGGGGCTAATTGGGTTTTCCCATTTTTTATCATGGGTTTTCAAAAAATACAAAAATCAAACCCTGTCACTTTTAACAGGTTTTATACTTGGTTCACTCACTATTTTATGGCCCTGGAAAAAGACGGTATCCACATTTTTTGACCGGCATGGTGTTGAAAAACCACTTGACCAGGAATTAATACTGCCCGATCCGGGCAATCCACAACATTATTTCTGGTTTGCTATAATACTCATTATTGCTGGTTTTCTGAGCATTTGGATTCTTGAGAAAACCGCTGAGAAAAAAGATTTGACAAAATAAACTTAAAGTCATATATTTACACCACACAATGAATTTATACGGTATCATCGGCAATCCACTCTCGCATTCACACTCTGAAGAATATTTTAACGAAAAATTCAGGAATGAGGACATTGCTAATACCGAATATCGGGAATTTGAGATAAAGGACATCGAGGAATTACCCGAACTGATCAGTAAGAACCCATATTTAAAAGGCCTGAATGTAACAAGCCCTTATAAAGAAAGTGTACTCAATTATCTCGACAATCTTGATCATACTGCAAAATTCATTGGTGCAGTGAATACCATCCTAATTGAACATAAGTCTGATTCACCCCACCTAACCGGATTCAACACCGATGTCTATGGTTTCGAGATCGCATTGAAACCATTTTTAAGGAAAGAACATTTCCGGGCCCTCATCATAGGTTCAGGAGGTTCCTCCAAGGCTGTTGAGTTTGTTTTTAAAAAGTATGGAATCAGTTATGAAATCGTGACCAGAAGACCGATTAAAAATAATCACATGATATACTGGGCTGTCAACAAAAGTGTTATACAGGAGCATCTTATCCTGGTAAATACCACACCTCTTGGGATGCATCCTGGAATCCAGGATTTTCCTGCCCTGCCCTACCAGCACCTTACCCCGAACCATGTATTATTCGATATGATTTACAACCCCAGTAAAACCCGATTTCTGGAATTTGGTGAAAATGCCGGTGCAACCATCATTAATGGTCAACATATGTTTGAGATGCAAGCTGAGAAATCCTGGACCATCTGGCATGGTGACTATTCCTGAATGATCAAAGTTTTTTCACACCACAACATCAAGAATTAATTGCATCATGAAAAACCTCATCCTTATACCCACAGATTTTTCAGAAGTATGTAACAATGCAATCAGGCATGGTATTGAGATCGCTGGAAAATTCAACAACAACATCTTACTTTGCCATATTATTGACCGACATACCAGAGCATGGTTGCATAAGGAACAGAAATCTTATAGTCATATTGATGAGTTGCTTCAAAAAACAGCAATGGATATTGCTTCAAAATATGGTATCATGGTACAGACAATATCGAGGGAAGGAACAATTTTCAAGGAAATTGCCAGGGTAGCAGAAGATATTGACGCTGAAGTAATCCTGCTGGGAACACATGGAAAGACAGGCATTCAAAAATTGACAGGCAGCTTTGCCTTGAGAGTTGTTGCCAGGTCCCCTGTACCTGTCATTATTTTTCACAGCCACAAAGTTTTCAATGAATTCAACAGGATTGTTTTTCCTGTTGACACGTCACTGGTTACCAAACAGAAGATTACCTGGGCAGTGCATATAGCAAAAAAGTATAATTCCAAAGTATTTCTCTATCAGATAAGGGAAACATCAGAAAAATTAAGGGATAAATTAAAAGTGATTATAAAACAGGCAACTCAAATATTCGATACAAATGAAATTAAATATCAGGTTGATGAGGCAGGCAAGGAAGGTAAGTTCGCAATGCAGGTGACCCAGTTTGCAGACATGATTACTGCAGACATGATTATGATCATGACCAATGAAAATGAAAATTACCCCAACTTTACACTGGGACCCTGGGACGAAAAAATAATGTTCAACAAATCTAAGATACCTGTAATGTGTATCAATCCTCACGATTATGAATCTAATGAGGTGATTTTTTAAAGAAACGTACAAATGCATTTCAAACGTTTTTTAAAAACACTGGGTCCCGGGCTGCTATATGCAGGTGCTGCTGTCGGCGTATCACATCTGGTGCAATCAACCCGTGCAGGTGCGTCATTCGGATTTGAGCTGATCTGGGTATTGATCATTGCCAATGCACTCAAATATCCGTTTTTTGAGTTTGGCCCACGATATGCCATTGCCACCGGTAATAGCCTGATCAGCGGATACAATAAAATGGGGAAATGGGCAATCATCCTGTTTGCAATACTTACGTTGTCAACCATGTTTGCAATCCAGGCTGCAGTAACCATCGTTACTGCCGGGCTTGTAGCCAATATCCTTAACATCCAGATTGATACCACGTTGCTTTGTACTATCATCCTGGTTGTAACCATGATAGTTTTGATCATTGGCAGGTACACCCTGCTTGATAAAATCATTAAATTCATTATCGTGATCCTTGCTGTATCAACAATACTTGCTGTGTCGTATGCATTCGGTATTGAAGTGGATAAGCAGCAGGAGTTTATACGTGGCTTCCACTGGAAGGATGGTATGCACCTGGCCTTCCTGATAGCCTTTATAGGTTGGATGCCAGCACCCATCGATGTTTCAGTATGGCATTCCCTCTGGTCGGTGGCTAAATGGAAGCAATTAAAGCACTCCCCCACACTTCGGAATTCACTTGTAGATTTTAAGATCGGTTATATCGGTACCGCTTTTCTTGCTCTTGGATTTCTAACGCTCGGAGCGCTTGTGATGTATGGAACGGGTGAGGAGCTTTCCCCCCAGGGAGCCGTTTTTGCCGAGCAACTGATCAACCTGTATACAATTTCTCTGGGTAAATGGGCCTACTGGATCATTGCAATTGCCGCACTTGCGACCATGTTGAGCACAACACTTACCTGTCTTGATGCATATCCCAGGGTTCTTGTGGAAACAACAAAACTGCTAATCCCTTCAATTGGAAAAAAGAAAAATGAATCCGATTGGTTGTCACGAAGCTGGTTATTTATACTAGTAGCTGGGGCCTTGCTATTACTCAGTATTCTTTCGGGAAGTATGCGGTTTATGGTTGATCTTGCAACAACAATTTCGTTTGTTACCGCTCCTTTATTTGCCATCATGAACTACAGGGTTATCATCGATAAACACATGCCTTCTGAGGCAAAACCAAAACCCTGGTTAAGAATATATGCCATGATCAGCATCGTGTTTTTATGTGGTTTTACCCTTTACTATATCCTCTGGAGATTCATATAATTCGATTCTGATAATAATTCTATCTTTGCCGTCTTTAAAAAGGGATGAGCAAAAAACGAGTATCATACCGGCCGTTGCAAAAAATGTTTATGGAGGTACCATCAAGATATGACTTCATGAACAGGGTTTTAACATTCAGGTTTGATGAAGTCTGGAGAAAGAAAGCGGTAAAAGACATACTATCTGATGAGCCCACAAAAATCCTTGACCTTTGCACTGGAACAGGTGACTTTATCCTGCGTATTGCCAGAAACGGACAGGAAAACACTGAACTCAGCGGACTGGATTATAGTCTGCCCATGCTCAATGTCGCAAAGCATAAACTAAGAAAATTCCCTGATGTAAAGTTAATCCACGATGACGCATCCAATATGCCATTTGAGAATGATCATTTTGATGTTGTTGGAATTGCATTTGCATTCAGAAATCTTACCTATAGAAATCCTGACCATGACATCTTCATGAAAGAGATATTCAGGATCATTAAACCCGGTGGCCGTTTTGTTATTGTTGAAACATCTCAACCGGCCAATCCTATAATTAAATACCTATTCAGACTATACATGAACACCATAGTACAGCGCCTTGGCGGATTCCTTTCCGGAAACAAAGGGGCTTATCGTTACCTTGCAAAATCTGCCATCAACTACTATAATGCCGGTGAAGTAGAAAATATGTTGCTTTCTGCCGGTTTTAAGTCTGTTAATTCCAGGCTTATGATGGGGGGTATTGCGGCTATTTATAGTGCGGGGAAGTAGTTCGAAGTTCGAAGTTCGAAGTTGCCAGTTCGAAATTACCAGTTCGAAGTTAACAGTTTGAAGTTTGAAGTTGAGTTTGTTAGTTAGATAACGTCCAACTTTGAACCGGTAACTTGAAACTTCTGTACGACCTATCCGGCACCTCTCTTAGATTCCTTCTTAATTATACTAATTACATATTGATCCCATCCCCACTTCCAAATCTTTTATTAGTTTTAAAACCTCAATTTAAATTGTAGTTACCTTATTGATGGCACCCGATAAAAAGAATAAAAGTCATAACCAGGAAAGCAGGAGCATAAACCGGCGTTGTTTTATTAAGCAGGGATCGGCTGTATTGGGAGGTGCAGTGGTATCAGCAAGTTTGCTGGGATATCTAGATAAACTTAAGGCAGCCGGTCTGGCTGAAAGCATTGATAATGAAGGTTCTTTTATGATCAGAACCGGATGCCCTGCCCATAACTGCGGTGGCAGGTGCTTATTAAAGGTTTATGTTAAAAATAATAGAATATACCGAATTGAAACTGATGACAGACCAACTGACACCATCGCAGATCCTCAACTCCGGGCATGTGTGAGGGGCAGGGCTTACCGGCCCAGGGAATACCACCCCGACCGTTTACAATATCCAATGAAGCGTACCGGTGAACGGGGAGAAGGGAAATTTACCAGGATCAGCTGGGACGAAGCCCTTGATTTGTTGGCATCAGCGCTTGTTAGAATCAGAGAAACATATGGTAACTCAGCTATTTATATTCCTTATGGAACAGGTAGTTATAACCAGATCAATGGCAGGCAAACAGCTGTACGCCTGGTGAACCTGTTTGGTGGGGCACTGGGATATTACAACAGCTATAGCTGGGCATGTATCAGCCAGGCTACACCTACGGTTTACGGAACCAATATTACCGGGAATCAACGACAGGACTGGATAAACTCAAGGTATATCATTATGTGGGGATGGAATCCTGCCGAAATGCGTGATGGTACCAACAGCGATTTCCTGATCAAAAAAGCAAGGGAGAATGGTGCTAAAACGATCTGTATAGATCCACGTATGACGATGAGCGCCGTATCACTTGCCGATGAATGGATACAGATACGACCCGGAACAGATACTGCTCTGATGAGCGCCATGGCTTATGAGATCATTGCTAACGATTTTCATGACAAGGATTTCATAAAACGCTGCTGCCAGGGTTTCGATTCTACGCAAATGCCCCGGGGTCTGGAGGAAGAAGAGAGTTATGTTGACTATATCTTCGGTACAAAGGATGGAATACCAAAAACGCCGCAATGGGCGGAAAGTATCACAAGCATTCCTGCCGAAACAATATCACGTATTGCCATCGAATATGCAACTACAAAACCAGCGATGCTCTATCAAGGTTATGGTATGCAACGAAGAGCATATGGTGAGCAACCAGTTAGAGGTGGTTGTGTTCTTGCTGCCATTACTGGGAATATCGGCATCCATGGCGGATGGGCCAGCGGACTGGGTTTGCAGGCCAGTGATGGTGGCCCGTACTGGAATGTATTTCCAACAGGTGACAATCCCATTAAGGCACGGATACCAACATTTCTCTGGACTGAAGCAGTTTTGCATGGTAAGGATATGGATAACGTTTATGGTGTTAAAGGTGTTGATAAACTGGATAACAACATAAAACTGATCTGGGCTGTTGCTTCAAATGCCCTGATAAATCAACATGCAGATATTAACAGAACGGCAAAAATACTGAAAGATGAAAGCCTGGTTGAGTTTATTGCAGTTCAGGATCAGTTCCTGACATCAAGTGGAAAATTTGCAGACCTCATATTGCCTGCATGTATTCAATTTGAAACATGGGGCATCGAGGACGGATGGAAATATGGGGATGATGCTATTTTAATGCCGAAAATAGTTGACCCTCCCCATGAAACTAAAAGTGATTATACAATTTGTTCTGAACTTGCAGGGAAACTTGGTATCAGGCAGGCATACACAGAAAATAGGACAGAAAAGGAATGGATAGAATGGATAATCAAATACTATAAAAAAAACAGGTTCCCTGATATACCTGACATCAGTCAACTTGAAAAATCAAATGCAGGATTATATGCCAGGCCGGTTACCAATCCAGAAATCTCCTTTGAAGATTTCCGGAAAGATCCTGAAAATTACCCGCTGAAAACAACCTCCGGAAAAATTGAAATTTTCTCAAAAGCGCTTTTCGAACTTAACAACCCTTCTGAGATCCCGGCAGTACCTAAATATATACAGGAGTGGGAAAGTCCTTTTGGCGATGAAAGCCTGAAGTACCCATTACAGGCTATGGGACATCATTATATGGGCAGGGTGCATTCGACCCATGACAATAATCCATGGCTTGAAGAGATATTCCCACAAAGAATGTTCATTAATCCCATTGATGCGAAGGCTAGGAATATTTCGGATGGTGAGCAGGTCCTGGTTTATAATGAAAGAGGCAGCCTTGTTATGCCCTGCAGGATAACACCGAAAATTATGCCTGGCGTTGTTGATATACCCCAGGGTGCCTGGTGGTCGCCTGATAAAGATGGAATTGACAGGCGTGGTTCCGTTAACGTTCTTACATCGCACAGATGGACGCCCTATGCCTTTGGTAATGCGCAACATACCATAATGGTGGAAGTTGAAAAAGTAAGCTGATATGAAGAAACAATATGCATTCTATTTCAATTCAGAGGCATGTTCAGGATGCAAAGCCTGCCAGATAGCCTGTAAAGACAAGCACGATCTGGCAGAGGGTATTATGTGGAGAAGGGTTTACGAAGTTGCCGGTGGGGATTGGATCAAGCAGGGGCATTCATGGAAAAACGAAATATTCGCATATAACCTGTCCATATCATGCAACCATTGTATCGATCCGGCCTGTTTGCATGCCTGCCCAACAAAAGCAATATTGAAACGAAAGGATGGCATTGTTTACATTAATGCTGAAAAATGTATGGGTTGTAAATATTGTGAATGGGTTTGCCCATATGGCGCTCCTCAATTCAATAAAGAATCAGGGCTTATGGAAAAATGTGATTTCTGTATGGATTATATAGATGAGGGTAAGCAGCCTTCCTGTGTAACAGCCTGTCCGATGAGGGTACTTGATTTTGGTGAATACGATAAGCTGACAGAAAAATATGAACAGGCTGATGTCTTTCCCCTACCTGAATCAGGGCTCACCCAACCTGCAATTATAATTGCCAAACACAGGGATGCAGATAAGGCAAACCACCACAATGCTGAAATTATAAACAAAGAGGAGGTTAACTATGCTGGTTAAGGATTTACCTCTGGTGTTTTTTACACTTCTAACCCAGATCAGTGTTGGAGGATTTATTGTATTTCAAATAATTAATCTGATATCAGATAAAACTTCGAATCAGCGTAAAACGGCTGGCAACATATTATGGATTCTTATTATCCTGTCGATATCCGGCCTGTTCTTTGCATTCTTACACCTGGGTCATCCACTTCATGCCATCAATGCATTGAATAATCTTTCAGGGTCATGGATGAGCCGAGAGATATTGTTTGCATGCCTGTTTATTGCAATCTTACTGTTTGGCCTGATTACTCAAAGAGATAAACCCGGTTCTTCCAAGCTGTCCATTTTTTTAACCATCACAGGTATTTTAACCGGTCTTGCCCTGATATTCTCCATAGCAAAAATTTATATGCTTCCAACCCTGAAGGAATGGCATTCGGCAGCAACCATGGTCGAGTTTTTTACCTGTAGCATATTACTGGGAAGCTTCCTGGTTCTAGCCTTCACATCTGAAAAAAAACAGGCCCTAAAGTTCAGGCATGATGTAATTCTGTTAATTATAGTGCTGTTTTACCTCGTTGATATGATCAATAAATACCTGGCCCCTGAGGTAATGGATAAATTACAATCACTATCCACAATTCAGGTTGTGCTTTCATTGATCAGCCTGATCATTCTGATGGTCATTATCATCAATTTCTTACAAAAGAAAGAATTGAAAAGATCATTGATCTTTATGGCTTTTATTACTGAAATACTATCTGAAATTGCTGGCAGGATACTATTCTATGCCTCTTACTCTAGTGCCGGAATTTAATCATTGGTATTTATCCAGGGTCTGGCTCTTTAGATAATCATGAAAATTCTGTGTAATATCTTTTATTACATTTCCCATAAGACAATAGTCGAAAAGGCAAATTGGTTTTTCGAGCGGGCAGTCACCAATAATAATTTCACCCTCAATGGCTTCATAAATATCCAGAAAGCTGATTCGCTCCGGTTGAACCCTTAATTTAAAACCTCCGTTTGGTCCCCTGAACGAATCAACAAGATTCGCTTTCACAAGCCGTTGGAATACTTTAGCAACATGATGTTTCGATGATTGGGTTGCTTCAGCAATCTGTATTACATTTGTCATTTTATTTGCCTTAACTATTAAGACCATTCCGTGTATGGCAATAGAAGCGGCTTCGGATATAGTAATAACCTTTGGCATAAATAAAGTATTTAATTACTCAAATATAAAGTTTATTATCAGGAATAAAATTGTTTATGTATAAAAAACAACAGAAATCCCTTATTTTTATCTGTTCAAAATAAACTCAATTATGATAACCGGAATAATTAAGGAAACATTGATGATTACCAGTTTTGTGGTCGTGATGATGCTGATCATTGAATATATCAATGTTTTAACACGCGGAAACCTTAACAAACCCTTCAGAAGATCAGGATGGATACAAATCATATCTGCTGCTGTTCTAGGGATTATCCCGGGTTGCCTTGGTACCTATACAGCTGTTTCAATGTATGCCCATAAAATATTTGGATTTCCAGCTCTAGTAACAACAATGATTGCAACATCCGGGGATGAAGCATTCTTTATGTTTTCGGTAATACCCAGAACGGCAATTGTATTAAACTTAGGGATTTTCTTAATCGCTATAGCCACCGGCCTGATTCTCTATTTCTTCGTAAAAAACAAAAGCCTGATGAAACTTCCTGAAAACCATCTGAAGATTCATCCTGACACCCCAGAATGCATTTGTTTCGACATGAAGGTAATCATGAATCAGTTGAGGCACATTAGTTTTCAAAGAGTAGTTTTAATATCGGTGCTGGCTGTTTTTATATTTCTGCTCCTCATAGGTGAATTTGGCCATCGTCATGATTTTATTGAGCTGCTTCCACATAGTGATCACGAACACGACCATGGCGGGGAATGGAACTGGATACAAATTACATTCCTTATTGTATCTGTACTTTCTTTATTCATTATCAGTACCGTTAATGATCATTTTATTGAAGAACATCTGTGGAGACATATTATCAAGAAACACTTCCTGAAGATATTTCTCTGGACATTCGGCGCACTCTTTGCATTACATTTTTTAGATGAATACCTTGATATTCAAGAATGGCTGAAAGTTAACCAGTTTGGCATCCTGATGATTGCAGTATTAATCGGAATAATTCCGCAATCAGGCCCCCATTTTATATTTGTTTTACTCTTTGCACAGGGCTCCATACCCTTCAGTATCCTGATGGCCAACTCAATCGTGCAGGATGGTCATGGTGCCATTCCATTACTTGCCGAATCAAGAAGGAGTTTCATTATGATGAAGTTTATTAACATCCTGGTGGGATTTATTATCGGATTATCCGGTATATTAATTGGTTGGTAAGCATTTTATATATTAACTTTGTTATTACACGGATAAATATAAAACTCATGAAAAAAATTCTAGTCCCCGTAGATTTTAGTGAAAATACCGAGAACACATGCCTGTATGCGCTTGAAATTGCAAAAAAGTTCAACTCAGAGATCCGCTTATTTCATTCTTATTTCGACCAGATCATTGTTTCAGACAGTAGTTTTCCGACGGGAGTTGATACTGACACCATGATGAACGAACAACTCCTCAGAGACATTGAAGTCAGGGCAAAAGCAGATATCCAGGAACTACAGGCCTGGCTGCTAAATAAAATTAAAAAGGAGGAACTTCATCATATTAAGGTAGTTTATACAATTGAGGGAGGTGAACCTGAAACTGAAATTGTTGAAATAAGTAAGGAACATAATCCAGATATCATTATCGTGGGTTCAAGCGGAAAAGGCAAAACCGGTTTTCTTATGGGAAGTGTATCCAGGAAAATCATGACAAGATCTTTAGTCCCTGTTCTGACAGTTCCTAAAGATTATACCTACAAAGGAATACGGCGTGTTACCTATCTTACCGATTTCAAGGGAGATGACTTCAAAATGCTGAACAACTTATTTAGCCTGTTAAAAGATTTTAACATTAACATTATTTGTGTTCATCTTAATCTCTACGACAGCAAACGTGAAGACAACCAGGAGAATATGAGACAGATAATGGATCAGTTTAAAGACGAGATAACCGGAGGAAAGTTATCCTGTAAGTTGATCGACTCTAAAGAAATCGATGAGGGTATTGAGCAGATGGTCCAGGAACATGAAATAGACCTTATCGCATTCCTATCACATAAACGAAACCTTTTTCAAAGTCTTTTTAAACATTCTGTTACTAAAAAAGATTTATACCAGGCCAGCATCCCACTGCTTGCATTTCATCAGGATTCATAAATAAATAATATTTTTGCCATTGTATTGACTGATCCTGTAAAATCAACTGACGAAGAACCTGTGGCTGTGAAGTTATCCATTGTAATAGTAAATTACAACGTAAAATATTTCCTGGAACAATGCCTTAATTCGGTTAAAAAAGCCATCGGGGGCATCGATTCTGAGATATTTGTAGTTGACAACAATTCTGTTGACGGATCGGTTAATATGATCCGGGATAAATTCCCGGAAGTAAATCTGGTTGTTAATAAGCAGAACCTTGGTTTCAGCAAGGCAAATAACCAGGCGATACAGAAATCAAAAGGTCAATATATTCTGTTACTAAATCCCGATACAGTTGTTGAGAATGATACCTTCAGCAGATGTATGGAATTTATGGATAAACATCCCGATGCCGGAGGCCTGGGAGTAATGATGGTTGATGGCAAAGGGCGGTTTCTTCCTGAATCAAAAAGGGGATTTCCCTCTCCGGCAACATCTTTTTATAAGGCCTTTGGGTTATCCAGGATTTTTCCGGGATCGAAAGTTTTTGGAAAATACCATCTCGGATTCCTTGATAAAAATGAAATCCATTCGATTGATGTACTTGCCGGTGCTTTTATGATGCTTCGAAAAAAAGTAATTGATGAGATTGGTATGCTTGATGAGTCATTCTTTATGTACGGTGAAGATATCGATCTTTCGTACCGCATCATTAAAGCGGGTTATAAGAATTACTATTTCCCAAAAACACGTATTATTCATTATAAAGGTGAAAGCACAAAAAAAAGCTCGGTCAACTATGTGTTTATCTTTTATAAGGCCATGGTGATATTTGCTAAAAAACACCTCCCCAGGCAAAATGCCCGCATATATACAAGCCTGATAAACCTTGCAATATATTTCAGGGCTTCATTATCCATCATCAGCCGCTTCCTGTCGAAAACTTTTTTACCATTTCTGGATATTATTCTGTTATATACCGGGATATATCTGATCAAAGGTTACTGGGAACACAAGGTGATATTTCCGGGCGGCGGACAATACCCCGACGCATTTATCTATGTTGTTCTTCCCGCATATATTCTCATCTGGCTGCTTACCGTATTTTTCAGCGGCGGATACGACAAACCACTTAAGCTCCTGAAAGTAATTGCCGGTATCGTATTGGGAACCATCCTGATATTGGTAGTATATGCATTATTACCCGAAGGCTGGAGATTCTCAAGGGCAATCATATTGCTTGGAGCATTATGGGGTATTATTTCAATGAGTGGAATCAGGTTATTGTTGAGTGCCCTTATCCCGAAAGCTTTTAAAATAGGGACAAATAAGAACAAAAGATTTGCCATTGTTGGCGGTGAGAAAGAAGCACAGCGCGTTTCTGAGCTACTGAAAAAAACACAACTCTCACCCGAATTTGTTGGCTTGATAAGTCCATCCTCAAGAAGAAAAATCAATAATAACTTTATTGGGAATCTCGACCAGATCAAGGATATTATATCCATTTTCAAAATCGATGAGATCATATTCTGTTCGAAAGACCTGAACCCGCAGGAGATCATTGATAAAATGGCCGAATTGCAGAATGCTCAAGTCGACTACAAAATAGCACCCGAAGATACACTGTCAATAATTGGCAGTAATTCTATCAACACCTCCGGTGATCTTTATATTATCGATATTAACTCTATCGACAGGACACCAAACAAAAGGAATAAAAGATTCCTTGATATATTAACCTGCCTGATTTTGATCCCGTTATTTCCTATCCTCATATTCGTTGTTCTCAGGCCAGGAGGCTTCATAATGAATATATTTAAGGTTCTGTTTGGTAATAAATCATGGGTTGGATATTATGCGGATGATGATGTACTAACGGATAAGCTTCCTGCAATCAGAGTAGGTGTATTGAATCCCGGGGATGTATTCAGGAACAGAAACATCCCCGTTGAAACACACGATAATCTGAATCTTATTTATGCACGTGATTATAAATTAATCACCGACATAAATATTATCATTAAAGGAATAAAAAACCTCGGGCGCAAATAAACCTAAACAATTTAGATCAATTCCAGATAAAAATTTATAAGTATCTTTGCAAAAAATATACGGGATAATCATATCCAGAAACAGAAACAATCAAACTGATGGGTAAATTCGAACTAATAATGCCCAAAATGGGCGAAAGTATTATTGAAGCAACCATAACGAAGTGGTTAATACAGGAAGGTGAAACCATTGAAGAGGATGACCCGGTTGTTGAAATTGCAACTGATAAAGTTGATTCCGAAATTCCTTCCCCTGTAGATGGTGTACTTGAAAAAGTTTTTTTTAGCGAAGGTGATACTGTTGAGGTTGGAAAAGTAATTGCCATAATCGGCACAGATGGTGAAGGCAGCAAAGAGAAGCCCGACACCATTGGCGCTGAATACACCTCCGATCCCAAACAAAAAACAGAAAAACCTGAAATAAAAGAGGAAAAGCCTGCCGAGGTTCCGTTTGAAGCTGATTTGAGCAAAGCCAGCCGGTTTTATTCACCACTCGTTAAAAACATTGCAAGAAAAGAAGAAATCGGGCTTATCGAACTTGAAAGCATACAGGGAACCGGTAAAGACGGAAGGCTTACAAAAAGGGATATTTTACAATACATTGAAGATAAAGCGTCAGGTAAGATAATATCATCGGTGGGTAAACAGGAATCAGGAATTTCGCCTGGTTCACCCGACAAAAGAGGCGTTGTTATTGAACCACCCACTGTGACCAGTGATGCGGGTGATGAGGTTTACGAAATGGATCGCATGCGCAAGTTGATTGCCGATCATATGGTTATGTCAAAGCAGGTTTCACCTCATGTGACTTCCTTTATTGATGTAGATGTTACCAATGTTGTTGTCTGGAGGAATGGTGTTAAAGACGTTTTCTTAAAAAGAGAAAAGGAGAAGATAACTTTTACACCCATTTTTATTGAAGCTGCTGCCCGTGCCCTGAAGGAATATCCCGGAGTGAATGCCTCTGTTGACGGAACCAGGATCATCCATAGAAAACGTATAAATATAGGTATGGCAACTGCCTTACCAAATGGTAACCTGATCGTGCCAGTTATTAAAGATGTTGACCAGAAGAATCTTCTTGGATTAACGAAAACTGTAAATGACCTCGCAAATCGTGCAAGAAATAATAAACTTGACCCCGATGATATACAGGGTGGTACTTTTACTGTTACAAACTTCGGTTCATTCGACAGCCTAACCGGTACACCCATTATCAATCAGCCACAGCTTGCCATTCTAGGTATAGGTGCGATAAGGAAAAAACCGGTTGTTCTTGAAACGCCCCAGGGCGATGTAATTGGAATCAGGCATATCATGATACTGTCGTTGGCTTATGATCATCGTGCTGTTGATGGAGCTCTTGGAGGAATGTACCTGAGGAGGTTAAAAGAAATCCTGGAAAATTTTGATATTAACCAGAAAATTTAAGCTCACATAATATTACTTTTACCAACATGGAATTACAACTAAACCGTCCCATCGCCTTTTTCGATCTTGAAACAACAGGATTAAAAGTTGCTGCTGATCGTATTGTGGAATATAGCATATTAAAAATAGACCCCGATGGTAATAAAACAATACGTACACAGGTAATTAACCCAACCATCCCTATCCCGGAAGAAGTCTCTGCTATTCATGGAATCTCCGATGCTGATGTAAAGGATAAACCCACCTTCAACGATATTGCCGAAGATCTGAATAAATTCCTTAAGGAGTGTGACCTGGCAGGATATAATTCAAATAAATTTGATATTCCGCTACTTATAGAAGAATTTCTCAGGGCTGGTATTGAATTTGATCTGAGGAACCGCAGGTTTGTTGATGTCCAGAATATCTTTCATAAGATGGAACCCAGGACATTAAAAGCAGCCTATAAATTTTATTGCAAAAAAGAATTACCAATGGCACATACAGCCGAAGCTGATACCATGGCTACGTACGAAATTTTAAAGGCCCAGCTGGATATGTATGATGATGTTGAGTATGAAGATAATGACGGACTTATAAGTATCCCGGTTGTTAATGATATGCAGGCCCTGCATAATTTCTCAATCAACACAAGGAATGTTGATCTTATAGGTCATATTGTATTTAATGATAAGCAGGAGGAAACCTTCAATTTTGGCAAATACAAAGGCGAATCTGTTGAGGGCATTTTCAGGAAAGAACCCCAATATTATGACTGGATGATGAGATCACAGTTTCCACTTTCGACAAAACGTGTAATTACAGCAATTAAGCACAGGATTTTTGACAATTAATAATGCGGATGAAAATAATTTGTATCGGCCGGAATTACATCGAGCATGCAAAGGAATTAAAAAACCCTGTACCCAAAGAACCTGTATTTTTCCTTAAGCCTGATACTTCGATTTTGAGAAGAAACCGTCCGTTCTTTCATCCTGAGTTCTCCAGTGATATCCATTATGAAACAGAACTGGTTTTAAAAATATCAAAAGTTGGCAGGCATATCCCTGAGCAGCATGCAGGTAGCTACTATAAAGAGATCGGGATCGGCATTGACCTTACAGCCCGCGATCTTCAGGCAAAATGCAAAGAAAAAGGGCTTCCCTGGGAAATTGCAAAAGCCTTCGATTTTTCAGCACCGCTGGGGAAGTTTCTCCCTAAAGAAAAATTTACCAGTACCGGTGATATTGATTTCTCACTAAAAATCAATGATGTGATACGCCAGGAAGGCAATTCAAAGGATATGATCTTTTCATTTGACCATATCATTTCTTATGTATCGAAGTTTATTACCCTTAAAATGGGTGACCTTATTTTCACAGGAACCCCTGAGGGTGTTGGCCCGATTAATATCGGCGACAGGCTTGAAGCTTTTATTGGTGATGAGAAACTCCTTGATTTCAGAATAAAATGATCAGGTAAATCTGATATCTTTTACTACTTCCGTCCCTGCTTCCTTATTAAGTGCCAGTATAATTTTCCCCCTTGCAAAAGAAAGTTCATGTTTTAAGGCTGGTGAATCCAGTTTTACAAACAATATTCCATTCCTGATGGAAAGATTTTTTGTGTGTCGCGCAATCATTTTCCCAACCACACCTTCCCAGGAATGAATTATCCTGGTGTCGTCTATTTTTTTATTTAAGTGGTAAGTCTTTAAAAATTCCTTTATGACCTCCCCGATAGATTGCTCATTCGATCGTTTCATCAGTGTAATTAGCTTTTATTGTTGACAACTTCAGAAGCAACACCACCGTTGATTTTATAGATTCTGTGGTCGATTTTTACCTTATTGAAAAGCTTTTCAATTCTTTGCTGTTGTGTATCGGTGATAAATACCTGACCAAAGCTGTTTTCGCTTACTAATTTAATCAATTGTTCAACACGGATATCATCAAGTTTATCAAAGATATCATCAAATAACAAGATGGGTTTAAATCCCTTAACATTTTTTGTATAATCGAACTGCGCCAGTTTAACAGCAATAACAAACGATTTCTGCTGTCCCTGCGAACCAAACTTTTTAACCGGATACCCATCGATCTTCATCTCAATATCGTCTTTATGAACACCCATTGTGGTGTACCTCATCACCCTGTCTTTTTCAAGGGCATCATTCAATATTTCTTTTATTGATGAATCATGTAAATGAGATACGTATTCAATCTCTACCTTTTCCCTGCTTCCGGCAATAAACTCATAATAATGCTGAAATATGGGAGCAAACTCCTTTAAAAACAATTTTCTTTTCGTATAAATATTCTCACCCGGTTTAATCATTCTTTCATCCCAGATATCAAGTGATGCTGCATCAAAGTAGTTGTTCTCAAAAAACTGCTTCAACAGGGCATTTCTGTGGGCAAGGATCTTATTGTAATTGATGAGGTCATCGAGGTAAAGTTTATCAAATTGAGAAATTACACCATCAATATATTTACGGCGGATGTCGCTGCCTTCATTGATCAAATCCCTGTCGTAAGGAGAAACCATGACCAGTGGAAGCAAACCGATATGATCTGCCAGTCGTTCATATTCCTTTTTATTTAACCTGAATTGCTTTCTAACTCCGGCCTTCTGAATACAACTGACAGTATCCGTTTTATCTCCATTGGTTATATACCTTCCATGAATTGCAAAAAAATCATGCTGATGTTTGATATTCTGGGAATCGACAGGATTAAAATAACTTTTACAGAAAGACAGGTAATAAATTGCATCCAGTAAATTTGTTTTACCCACTCCATTATTGCCAATAAAACAATTTATCTTCTCCGAAAGTTCAAGTTCTGCCTCAGAATAGTTTTTAAAATTTGTTAGAGATAAACGTTGCAGATACATTAGTTAAATGATTCAATTTTGTCAGCAATTCCTTTCAGCAACCAGGCTGGTGTTGATGTTGCACCGGTAATACCAACATTCTCAACATCTTCGAACCAGCTTTGCTCAATCTCATCTTCGGAAGACACAAAATACGTTGTATTATTTTCCTTCCTGCTGATTTCATATAAGAATTGCCCATTCGAGCTTTTTCTCCCGGATACAAAAATGATCAGGTCATTACTCCTTGCAAATTCCCTGAGGTGTTCTACCCTTCTGATCATCCATTTGCATATGGTCTGGTTAACTACAATGTCGTCATGCTGCTTCAGTAAATAAATATTTTCAATGATATTCCTGTATCTTTCAGGGTCTTTTGTTGTCTGGGCAAAGAGGCGAATCGGTAAACTGAAGTTAATCCTGTTAAGGTGCTCGATTTCCTCAACGATTATTGCTGTATTTTCACATTGTCCATTTAAACCTATTACTTCAGGATGGTTTTCGCTGCCATAAATTACTATTTGTCCATCATTGAATTTTATCTCCTTCCAGGCCGATTTCACAATATGCTGCAGATTATGCACGATCTTACATGTGGCATCTATAATTTTATTATTGCTATGGTTTGCCAAGGTATAAGTTTCAGGAGGTTCCCCATGCGATCTGATTATTACAGTGGAGTCTGATAATAATTTTAAATCCTCATAACCTATGGTCTTCAGTCCTTTATTTTCAAGACGCTCAACCTCAATTGGATTATGAACAATATCGCCAAGGCAATAAATGTCATCATCACCCTTCAGTTCCTCCTCCGAGATCTTAATTGCCCGCACCACTCCGGGGCAGAATCCTGCATGATCTTCTACAAATACTTTCATCAACACTAATAAATCAGTCTGTAAAATTAGTTAAAATGCCATTAAATATGAGGAATAACAGGCTTATCTGTTTACCTCTTTTTAATGAACTCTGAAAGGTTGGTGGTAAGTGTAATATAATTTGGTGATCCAACAAGATGATAGGTGGATCTTGAATAACTAAAATGGAATTTTGAGATTCTGAAACCAATACCCCATGAAAATCCTACTGTTGAGACTTTGGAATCAACCTTGAGCTCCTGTCTTCTCCTGTAATTATAACCGATCCTGAGACTGATATTTTTACCAATATACAATTCTCCGCCAAGAATGATATGCCTCATTGCTTTATCTGCAAAATCGGCCATGCCGGATTTCTCCCTTTCGCCTTCTCCAAAGTCATTCCCACGGTCGAGCCTGGGATCGGTATAGGTAAGGTCCCATTTCTCAAGGTGGGTAATTAAAATTGAATATCTGAATGGAACATGCCTGAGTCTTTTAGAAACGCCCATTTGTAATTCAAAAGGCAACGACTCACTGTTTCCTGTATAATATGAGACAAGCTGCACCCCAATGTTTCTTGCAATCAGCGATGCCGTCAGGTCGAGTTTAGGGCTGTAATATGTTCCGGCAACATCAACAGCAATACCAAAGGAATTATAACTTTCGAGAGATGAATAAATGGCCTTAAAATTTGCACCGATTGCAAAATTTGAATCGAGGCTACGTCCCCATCCAATGTTCAGGGCAACCTCATTGGCTTTGAATTCACCATACACCTGGTCAGTTTCATCAGCCCATTTGAAGGTACCGTAATCAATATATTGTATGGTGGCAACGTATGTCCCAAGCTTATTAAAATCCCTTCCATAGGAAACAAAACCATAATTTACCTTTTCAAAATAATCAACAAAACTTAGGGCCAGGTTGTTATGCATTTCAGGAGTGATCAGGGAGGGATTAGATGGAGCAAGGGCAATATCATTATCTCTAATTGTCAGATAATTACCTCCCAGGGCTGCAATCCTGGCCGAGTTTGAAAGATTTAGAAACTCGTATGTATGGTTACCTCCTATCTGAGAATATAAATTTGAAGTGCAGGAAATTAATATCGATAATATGATAAAAACATTAGTAAGCTTCTTCACATCCATTGTTTTAATTAAGAATTCTTGCAATGATAATTACTAACGAACAAAAATGCAAATTATGATATAATCTGAAATTATTATTGTTTCGCAAATAGTGTTTAACTTTACATCAATTTCATTTGTAAACATCATAGGGATGGCTATTACACCAAAATATATACTCATTGTTGAAGATGAGCAGATCACTGCATTAGACATACAGACAAAACTATCAAACTTAAACTATAAAACTTCTTACGTTCATACCGGGAAAGCTGCCATTGAAAGTATTGAAAAGCAACCACCTGACTTAATTTTAATGGACATATATCTGAAAGGGAAAATTGATGGCATCGAAACTGCTGAAATCATAAATAAGACCAATGAAATACCAATTATCTTTCTTACAGCCCATACTGAAGATGATTTATTGCAGCGTGTAAAGCAATTAAATCCAGCCGCTTATGTCGTTAAGCCTGTACAGGAAAGAGAGTTAAAAGCCATACTTGAAATGGCTTTTGCCAGTTTTGAAATCTCGACACGGCTCAAAGAAAGCGAACAGCGTTATTACAACATCTTTGAGAATGCTCCCGACATGTACTTCATTATTAACAAAGATGGCAGGGTATTAAATGTAAACAATTTCGGGGTAGATTGTCTTGGATATGAAAAAGAAGAACTAATCAACGATTCTGTTTGGAAAATTGTCCATCCTGATGATCGTTCAGAGATTAAGAAACAGGTTGAGGACATTTTCAATAACAAGGTAAGTAATTCCGAAATTGAATTCAGAAAAATCAAAAAAGATGGTTCGATACTCTGGGTACAGGAAAGAATTCAACTAAACCATAATAACAAAAATGAACCTGGTGAACTACTGATTATGTGCCGGGATATTACACGACGGAAACAGGTTGAAGAAGCATTAAAGGAATCGAGGCTACTTTTTACAACATTCATGGATTACCTGCCCGGATCTGTTTTTATTAAAAATGAAAAATCAGAGTATCTGTACAGCAACTATTATTTCTCAAAAAAACTGGGTATTGAAAAACTCAATGATCCATCAAAGGTCGCTAACATTCATAAAACAGAGAACAAGAGAGATATTGAATTCGACCGTCTGACCCTGCAAAAAGGTCCGGTTGAATACATCAAAGAAACTGTTAATGAGGCCAATGATATTTCCTTTTTCAGGGTTTTGAAATTTCCGGTACCACGAAGTGGTAAAAGTCCGCTTATTGGTGGCATTTCGCTGGAGGTCACTGACCTTTTTAAAGCACAGAAAAAACTTGAGCAAAGTGAAGAAAGGTTAAGGCTTGCTATTGAGTCAGCCAAGGAGGGTACATGGGACAGAAACTTCAAAGCCAATGAGATTTATCTTTCAGAGCATTTCAAAGAAATTTTTGGCTTGCAGGGTAAAACAAATATACCCCCCGATTACCTCTGGGAAAACATCATCATCGATGAAGATATTGACCATGCAAAAGAAACAATCAACAAACACCTGAACGGGGAAACAGAATGGTATAATACCGAATACCGGATCAAATCCAGCGATGGGGATTTAAGATGGATACTTGATAAGGGCCGCGTTGTGGAAAGGGATGACCAGGGAAAACCTCTTAGAATGTCGGGAATGGTTATTGACATCACAGAAAGTAAACGCATGCATGAAGCCCTCGAACAAAGTGAAGAGCTGCTGAATGCTTATACGCATTCTATGCCTGATGATGGTTTTCTTTTTGATGAGCAGGGGAATATTATCAAAATATTTACAAGCAATAATGATTTTCTTGAGGGATCGACCGAAGAGCTTGTTGGAAAGAAAGTAACGGATCTCATGCCCAATGATATTGCTGGTGAGATCCTCAATACTATACATAATACGCTTGAAACAGGCAAATCAAATAAATATGAATATGAGTATCTAACTCCTTCCGGTGTTAAATGGTTCGAGGGTATTACAAGCAACTTAAAAATCAGAAAAAACAACAAACGTCTTGTAGTTTGGGTGTCGAGAGATATCACCGACAGAAAAAATCTTGAAAGACATCTTTTGTCTGCCAAACGAATTGCTGAACGGGCGAACCGGGCCAAGAGTGAATTTCTTGCAAGTATGAGCCACGAAATACGGACACCAATGAATAATATCATTGGTATGACAGATCTCACCTTTGAAACCAATCTGGATGAAGAGCAATATGAGTATATGGATATAATTAAAACTTCCTCCCATCATCTGCTTGATATTATTAACGACATACTGAATTTATCCAAAATAGAAGCAGGAAAAGTACAACTGGAGCATAAACCATTTGTTTTAACAAAACCTGTTACTGAAGTTATTCAATCATTACTGCCAACGGCAAATAAGAAGGAAATACAACTGGGTTACTTTATTGATCAGCATATTGCAGGGACTATAAACGGCGATGCTTTGCATTTTAAGCAGATCCTGTACAATCTTCTTGGTAATGCCCTGAAATTTACAGATGAGGGAGGGTGTATCCTCAGGGTAAAATTGAATGAGAAACCAATTAAACTTACTGACCTTGAAACATCGCTGCTCTTTTCCGTAGAGGATACCGGTATAGGCATTGCCAGTGCCAAGCACAAATCGATCTTCCAGCCATTTTCGCAGGCTCATATTGAAACTACCCGTAAATATGGTGGCACCGGACTGGGTTTATCCATAACACAGAAATTGGTTGAATTGATGGGTGGCAGGATATGGCTTGAAAGTGAGGAGGGATCTGGTACTATCTTCTTTTTTGAATTACCATATGACACATCTGTGGAAACTATCAAGAAAGAAGAATCCCCCAAAGACACTGTAACTGAAGAAACTTCCGAAACAATAGATGAATCCCTAAATCTGTTAATTGCCGAAGATAACGATCTGAATCAAAAACTTATCGTAAAATTACTAAAGAACAGGGGACACAAATGCACCCTGGCAGAAGATGGGAGGGAAACTATTGAAAAGCTGAAAGAGGACACCTTTGATGCTATTTTTATGGATATACAGATGCCCGGGATGAATGGTATAGATGCAACAAAACGGATAAGGGGAAGCCGTGATGATGGATTCGATCCAGATATTCCAATAGTTGCAGTAACAGCATATGCTTTTGATGAAGACAAGCATAAATTCTTCGACGTTGGAATGAATGAGTTTATTCCAAAACCCATCAGTAATCGAAAACTCGACAGTGTTTTATCAATACTTAAAGGAATCAAAAAGCAGAAGAAGAAAAAATAGTGTTATTCTGATCAATTACTTTTCCTTAAAGAACCTGAACCTGAGATGTGTGATTTGATCTCGGGATTGCCTTTGTAAATGATATCCCCACTTCCGGAAATTGAAGCATCGAGGTAATCCTGCACAAACAGTTCGCACGAACCTGATCCACCGATATCAATATAAGCTTTGTAGGTGTTATGTTTTGAGGCTCTTATCTCCCCGGAGCCATTAATGTCGGCCTTGAACTTTTTTGATGTTCCATCAAGGTAAATATTACCTGAACCATTAATATCAGCTTTGACCTTATCGGCAACGATATCAACATCAATATTACCTGAACCACTAATATCGAGGTCAATAATAGATGTACTGAATGTGCCTTTCCCTGCAACACTTCCCGATCCGTCCACCTCAATACCGGATAATTCCGGTAGTGAAATATAAATACGCACCGGTTCAGAAGTTTTGTAACAAAATTCCTTGAAATCAATGTACAGGCTTCTGCCATTTGACCTAGTAGTGATATGATCCTGTAAATTCCCCTGAGCTTCTACAACAACCTTGATAACAGAATCAAGTGTTAGAAACACATCTGCATTCATCTCAAGTACAATATTTTTAAAAACCTCCACATCCCTTGATGTTTTGACGACAGGGCCTGTGCCATTTATGCAATCACAGGAAGTGAGGAGCATCAGTAAACCTGATAATCCTGAAAATAAAATCACGAAATAAAACTTTTTCATTGTCCTATTGGTTTTGGTTTTTGATCAGATTTAAAGCACTTCCAGCCTTAAACCATTCAATTTGATTACTGTTATAGGAATGGTTCACAGAAAACTCATCTATAGTGCCATCCTGATGATGCAGGATTATTTTTAAGGATTTATCGGGTGCAAACTCATCGAGTCCAGTAATATCTATGTTATCATCCTCTCTAAATTTATCATAATCCGTCGGATCAGCAAAAGTTAATGCAAGTATTCCCTGTTTCTTAAGATTTGTTTCATGTATTCTTGCAAAAGAGCGGACGATCACGGCTTTAACCCCCAGGTGTCTTGGTTCCATGGCTGCATGTTCACGTGATGATCCCTCACCATAGTTTTCATCTCCAACAATCACCGAACCAATACCAAGTCGTTTGTATGTTCTTGCTGTATCAGGTACTGTATCATATTCACCTGTTACCGGATTTTTAACAAGGTTGGTCTCCTCATTAAAATAATTCACGGCACCTATAAGTAAGTTGTTTGAGATATTATCAAGATGGCCGCGGTACTTAAGCCATGGTCCTGCCATTGAGATATGGTCTGTGGTGCATTTTCCCTTTGCCTTGATTAGTAATTTCAATCCTGTAAAATCATTCGGATCCCACGCTGGAAAAGGGGTAAGCTCCTGTAGCCTTTCTGATTGGTGATCAATAATAACACGAACCTCTTTTCCATCTTTCGCGGGTGCTAAGAAACCCGGATCTTCAACATCAAAGCCCCTGGGCGGAAATTCTTCACCAGCAGGTTCGTCAAGTTTTACTTTTTCGCCATTTTTATTGATCAGGAAATCGGTCATTGGATTGAAGGTAAGATCACCTGCAATAGAAAATGCTGTTACGATCTCAGGAGATGCAACAAAACCAAATGTATTTGGATTACCATCATTACGTTTTGCAAAATTCCTGTTAAAGGAGGTCATGATCGAATTCTTTTCCTGCTTATCAGCATTATGCCTTGCCCACTGTCCGATACACGGCCCACAGGCATTGGCAAGAACCACACCACCGATCTTTTCAAACACATTCAGGTAACCATCCCTGTCAACCGTAAAACGAACTAGCTCTGACCCGGGAGTTACTGTATATTCAGATTTAACCTCCAGATCCTTATCAAGGGCTTGCTTTGCCAGTGATGCAGCTCGTGTAATATCCTCGTAAGAAGAATTGGTACATGAACCAATTAATCCGACCTCAAGTTTAGCAGGCCAATCATTTGATTTTACTGCCCCGGCAAATTCAGATAATGGTGTGGCAAGATCAGGTGTATATGGCCCGTTAATATGTGGCTCCAGTTCGTTGAGGTTAATTTCTATTACCTCATCAAAATATCGCGTGGGATCCTTATAAACTTCCGCATCACCGGTAAGATGGCCAGCAACTTTATCAGCTGCGACAGCAACTTCTTCCCTTCCTGTTATCCGTAAATATTCAGCCATTTTTTCATCATAACCAAAAAGTGATGTAGTGGCACCTATTTCGGCTCCCATATTACATATGGTACCTTTTCCGGTACATGATATTGATCTTGCTCCTTCACCAAAATATTCAACGATGCATCCGGTTCCGCCCTTAACGGTTAAAATACCTGCCACTTTCAGGATTACATCCTTGGGTGAAGCCCAGCCGTTCAATTGACCGGTAAGTTTTACCCCAATTAGACTTGGGAATTTAAGTTCCCAGGGCATTCCGGCCATTACATCAACGGCATCAGCGCCACCAATCCCAATGGCAATCATTCCCAAACCTCCGGCATTAACTGTATGCGAGTCTGTACCTATCATCATCCCTCCCGGAAATGCATAATTCTCAAGGATTACCTGGTGTATAATTCCTGCACCCGGTTTCCAGAAACCAATCCCATATTTGTTCGAAACAGAAGCCAGAAAATCATACACTTCCTTATTGTATTTATTAGCGACTTCAAGATCTGCTTTCGCACCTGCTTTGGCCTGGATCAGATGATCACAGTGTACCGTTGATGGCACAGCAACTTTTTCCCTTCCTGCCTGCATAAACTGTAACAAAGCCATCTGGGCAGTGGCATCCTGCATCGCCACGCGGTCAGGTCGAAAATCTACATAAGAGCGTCCCCGCTCATATGGCTGTAATGGATTATCAGTATCAAGATGTGCATATAATATTTTTTCAGCCAGTGTTAAAGGCTTACCAACCAGGGCTTTTGCTTTACCGATACGGGCTGGTAACTCAGCATACAAGGCTTTAATCATATCAAGATCAAACAACATACTTTCGAAATGGATTTAGGTGTTAATATTCAGTTAATTCAGATTTAATCTGCAGGACAAAATTATAAAAAAATGCTATATAAATAAATATCAACATATCATTAAAAGGCAACATTTATGCCTACATCTTTAATAGTTTTAATGTATTCTTTGATGTCATTGATTGAAGCCTGACAAGGTATAAACCGGGATTTACTTCAACACCGGAGTTGTCCATCCCATTCCAGGTGAATATACGGGATCCTTCATCATCATCACCCAGGTTGATTTCAATAATTTTTCTTCCTGTCAGATCATAAATACATACTGAACCAGAGTCGCCAAATTCATCAGGAACAAGAATAGTAACGGATGTACTGAAAGGATTCGGATAAACAATAGGAGTTTGATTAGCGGTAATTTGCTGGTCTGAAACACCAACAATTAATTTGATCTTAAACGAACCATCCCACTGTAATGCTGCAATGTCAAGTTCCAGAATATCTCCCTGCGAAACTGTCACAAGTGTAGTTGAATCGACAACTCCTGTTGTACAATTAAACCATTCAACATGATAATTACCAGCTCCAAACCGATGAAAGCTAAGCTTTCCGTTAACAGGTGGCGGTTCTTCCTGATGTTCAAGAAAGTATTCCCAGTTATATAATCTGTTTTGATACCATCCTATGGCATTAGATTCACCTGACAGCGCAAAACTACGCAGAACCGGTGCATAGTTATCGAAAGAATACTCATCAATTTCAATGGCACTTCCAAAGGTGTTGCCAGTATTTTCAACAAAAAGATAATGCTCCCCTGTCGTGATTTCAAAATTGTATGTAGAATTTGCTGATACCGCTTCTTCAAAGATCACTTCCCCATCGAGTTTTACCCTCATGACGGAATTGACCACGATCTCGCCGGTAGTTACAACAAATTCTCCAGGCTGTGTATAGTTAACATGAAAAGTAGGTGGATTTCTCAAACTTTGACCGAAAGGATCAGTTCCATACAAGACTTCCCCCAGGTAAGTTTTTCCCGGGCTAAAATACCCATTGCGTTCTACATAAAATGTATCAACGTCCGATTTTTCCAGCAGGCTGAAGAATCTGGGTACGACTGTTACATTCAGATTAGAATCTGAAACAGAATGCACACTTTCAGGCAATTTATCAAACATGGAAAACTCCGTTTCTTTAATAAATGCTGAGAGGGGCTTAAGATTATGATATAGATTCTGTGGATCAATATAATTGTTCCACCACCAGGTCATTGCTGTACTGAATGCCCCACTTAATACCGAAGTCCATAGAGTATTATGGAAAGCTATACCTTCAGGATCAAGTTCAAGTAATTCGTCCATCAAGGCCAGGGCAAATTCACCAACAATAACAGGCTTATTAAATGATGTAATATAGTCGCGGGTTCTAGCAAATATTTCCAGTTCCATATCGCCCTGATCAGGATGGTAAAGATGAAGTTGTGTAAAGTCTATCTCACTATTATTCCAGATTATCGAATCATTCTGAGATATGGCATAGCTAGGGGATATCAGGTGAAACCTGTCCAGTTGAGTCCTGATATACAAAGCCATGTCATTGATCCATCCCCTTATCTCCTGTTTATCTTCAGTAAAATTTTCATATGAATCAACTTCTGTAAAAATCTCCCAGGCCACCATGTTTGGAAGATACCCCCAGCGTGCATTGATATACCTGAGTTTTCGTTTAAACAGGTCCACAGCAGCAGTGTTTGAGAAAAATTCATCAGGTTCAACACAGGGTCCACCATTAATGATGTTATATGGATTATTATACCAGTTATGTATCTCTGATGATTCCAGATTCAACTCATCATGGATCAATGGTGCAAGGGTAAAATAAAACTGCTTTTCAACAATTTTCTCAATAATCCAGTCAAAGGCAAAAGCCCTGTCGGATCTGTTCTGATAATTCCCTGTACCTGTGTTCAACCATTCTAATCCAAAAGACCAGGGGGCCATAATAATTTTAACGTAATTAGCCCCATTCACATCAAGGTTTTCTATCCATTCCTCATACTCGTAAAAACTGCCCTCATCATTTCCCCATGCAAGATTTTCCCCGACAAGAAACACGTACTGATCATTCATATCCATCAGGTAGTTCTCTTCAAAGCTCAACCAGGAAATCTGTTCTGATGAAACACACACAAAATCAGCAGTTTGAACAGTAACAGTCCCGGTTGTATCGGTACATTTTAAATCATATTTCCACAAACCGGTTGCAAAAGGTGTAAACCGGATTTTCCAGAACGGATCACCGTCGGGAACAAGAACATTGGGTTCAACCATGATATAATCCTGGAAATAAAATCCGTCAATCGTGTCCTTTTCACCCGATGGTGATTCAAAAAACGCCTGCAGCGAAAATTTCTCATAATCATAAACATTGCTCACTCCTGTATTTATGATCAACGAGATTTCAAATTTTCCGTAGATTGGAATAGTATCCTCGTTAATCCATGTGGAATCAATAACTGGTTGAGCATTAACGACATTCTGAAATAGTAAGCTTCCGAGAATTAGTATGGCAAATAAATGAAGTGTCTTCTTCATAGATCCAGGGGATTTTGATAGGGTAAAAATACAATTAAAAGGAATAATGTCAGGGACAGTTTATGTCATCAGGCCTCTTCCTGACTTTTTGATCTTTCCCTCTTTTTGAAGATCAATGATCAATTTATCAAGGATACCATTAATAAAAATCCTGCTTTTGCCTGTGCTGAATACCTTGGCGAGGTCGATATACTCATTCAGGGTCACCTTAACCGGAATAGATGGAAATTCAATCAGTTCGGTTATTGCCATTTTCAGTATCAGCTTATCCATGGCTGCTATCCTTTCAAGTTCCCAGTTTTTTGCACGTTCCTCAATCAATTGCTCACATTCTTTGTTTTTAAGGATGGTTTTCCTGAAAAGTTTTATGATGTAATCCCGGTCTTCATTATCGCCATCATGTTCTGATTTCAGGATGGAAGGTAGTAGATGATACTCATTCCAATCCTGTTTATACATTTTAATGGTTTTAATAGCCAGCCATATAGCGATGAAGTAATCAGAAGCCCAATGAATATCCCGGTCCTCAAAGTACTGTTCAAGTGACTCTGAATCAGAAATATCTTTTTTCAACAGTGATAAAAATATCTCTTTATCGGCTTCATAAGAATAGTCGTTGGTATTGATATAAGACAGGTAATGCT
>CAYXUU010000018.1:0-96928 GCA_964468645.1 uncultured Bacteroidales bacterium | reverse complement strand
TTCAGGCTGCAAAAGAACTTGGATATTACGGTTATGATATCAGCCCATTTAAGGAGTATCTTATATTGCCTCATTCCGAGGGATATATCTTTGAGGTTTTTCTGCCAGACAGCCTTGCCGGCATTGAGTTCATACCTGAAACCAACCGGAAAGTTTTCGATTACATAGAAAACAATGATCCAAAAATGATCCTGATTTACGGTGAGCATGATCCATGGTCAGCATCGGGTGTTTTCTTCAAAAAGAAAAAGAATATGAAGAAAGTGATCAAAAAAGGGGGGCATCATGGAACAAGGATCAATAATCTTCCGGATAAACAAAAAGCCAAGGTTATTCGCCAGATCGAGGAATGGATTGAAGAGTAAACTCATTGGAGCGCTATATCAATTAATTGTATTAAATTTATTCCAGCAACCAGGAGGTAGTTATGAAGAGCTTACTTATTATTTCCTATACCATTTTACTAACAATTGCGGGTATAGCCCAGGAAGAACTTAAACCGTATTTCGATCCAATTGAATATAAAACCCTGTTGGAAATAAGTGCCAGGCAATCGGATACACCATGGACACATATGAGGGTCCCTTACCCTGAAGGTTACAAAATGGCTTACCGCTCAGAAGTAACAGGAATGGATAACAGATGGGATTTGTGGTTGAATGATGAAAGTAAAATAGCCGTGATCAGTATCAGGGGAACTACCCTGCAATTAACCTCCTGGCTTGAAGATTTCTATGCCGCCATGATCCCGGCACAGGGAATAATTGAGCTTGATAAAAAATTCAAATTCAATTATCAGCTTGCATCGGACAGCAGTGCATATGTTCATGCAGGCTGGACAATAGGCCTGGCTTATCTGTCAGGTTCTATCATCGATAAAATCAACGAATCCTATAAAAATGGATTTAAGGAGTTTATCATTATGGGGCACAGCCAGGGAGCCGGTATTGCTTACCTGCTCAGGTCATATCTGTTTTACCTTGAAGAAGGTATCATCCCGGCTGATATTCATTTCAAAACATATTGCAGCGCAGCACCGAAACCCGGAAATCTGTTTTATGCCTACGACTATGATTTCATTACAAGAGGCGGCTGGGCAGTAAGGGTTGTCAGCAGCCTCGATTGGGTTCCGCAAATGCCTGTTACTGTTCAAACCGTGAATGACATGGTTCTGGTTAATCCATTTTCAGATATCCATAAATTAACGGATAAAATGGAATTCGTGGAACGAATAATCGTGCGGTCCATATTAAAAGGATTAATTCATGATCTGGAAAAAGCAAGAAAGAAACT
This sequence comes from uncultured Bacteroidales bacterium, assembly GCA_964468645.1. GTDB lineage: Bacteria > Bacteroidota > Bacteroidia > Bacteroidales > JAIOZK01 > JAIOZK01. Next base: position 95,635 of record CAYXUU010000018.1, on the reverse strand, counting down.
TACGAAAAACCTGGGTAACAGAGCTTATAAATTTGTACGGAAAACCCTGCCCGATTATGTAGAACCAGACTATGCAAGAAGCAGTGATTATTACCCTGCCGGGAACCCTGTGGTATTGAGACCTGATAAAACCTATTATGAAAAATACTATGATAAGCAAAAGTTCAATTTGTTTATAAACCACCTTGTATATCCCTATTACCTGCTTCTTAACGAGATTTACCTGAAGTAAAAGAGGCTATAGTTCATCTGGTTTTAATTAAATTATAATCCTATGAAACCAAAATCCGATACCCGGCAATCGCATGTGTTTTACGATGTGCACATGCATGCATTTAACCTGAGTCATGCGGGGATACTGACTTTTCTCAACAGGATTCTGAAAAACAATTTATTAAGTTTTGAAGACCTCCTGAAAGGGAATTATTTTAAAATGGTCAGGAGGCTGCTATTCAGGGGATATACAGGAAAGCTGGTTTCAATCATTCTCATTCTGCTACTGGGAACTGGTGCATGGATTGGAGCCAGGTTTATTTCTCCTGATATGAAACCTGGTATGAATACTTTCCCTTGGTATTATTTCCTGTTCTTCAGCCTGGGAATTTTAATTATTCTGATTTTGATTACAGGTGTTCTATACCTGGGCAATATAATTTTTAGAAAGAAATTATCGGGCAAAACAAGAGCAGTAGTAAATACACTTTCCGTTTTTGAAAATGATGATGGAAGGCAGTTTCGTTATGCAGAACTGGATTTTCTTTCATTGAACAAAAAGTTTTACGAAAAGACAAGAACCTTCAGGGATGACGAAGAACCGGAAGTAATCCGAAGGGAATTGCAATCTGTTTTTGATGAATTATCCATCGATCCATCATTTACCATAGACAAGGAAGTTTACAACAAAGTTATTCTCACACCCCTGGTAATGGATTTTGGATACAAAGGATTTACAAAAGCAAACCTTGATGATATCCATTATAATATGAGACCCAGGAAACAGGTTATTGATCAGACATTCGATTTGTTTAACGGGATCAAGGATTATTACAACAACAGGCATCTGTTTCACATCTTTGAAATTTACCCTTTCCTGGGGATCAACACGAAACTATATGGAGCAGATGATGAGGTTGAGAGGGTGCTTAACAGCAAGTTCAGAAACTATATCGAAAAAAGAAATACAGATCCCACAAACGGCAGGTATAATATTCTTAATGAATTAAGGCAGGAGTTTATAAAATCCTCAACCGGAGAAAACCGGACAATTATCGACAGACGGTTTTTCTATTTTGCGGGCATCAAACTATATCCGCCCTTAAGCTATGATCCATGGCCTGAGGATATCCTGGAGCGAAAAAAAGCAAAGGTCGTTTATGATTTTTGTATTAAGCACAAGATACCCATAACTACACACTGTAATGATGGTGGTTTTCGAATAGAAACACCGGAGAATATCAAAAAATTCACTTCACCAGATCAATGGAAAAAAGTTCTGGTTCAGGAGAAATATGAAAAACTGAAAATAAACTTTGCCCATTTTGGTGGTGATATAATCGACAAAAAGCATCAGGAAGACTGGTATGAAAAGGTGGCTGAACTTGCCAGTGATTTTAACAATGTTTATACCGACTTTGCATGCCTGGCCATGAAATTGAATGAGTACCGAAAACTGGGACGAGGAATAAAAAAGCTGGTTAAGGATTTTCCAGGACTTGAGAACAAAATACTGTTTGGTTCCGATTTTCCGATGTGTCTCTTATTTGGCTCTGATTCATACCTGCATTATCTTAAAAACTTCAGGGATACGAGGCATTTAAAACATAAGGGGAAATTTTGCAGCATTAATCCCGAACAGTTCCTGTTCGGTTAGCACACCTTGGGATAATTCGGCTTTTGTTCAATTGTTAATAATCATTTTTACCCCATGAATCTTTAATTTAGTTGGGTGTCGTTGGTCATTCGGTTGCCAACCTGTTGTTTATCAACAACCAGTATCTATTATCTGTCTTCTATCTTCTATCTTCTATTTTCTATCTTCCAACCTCAAGATCAATCCTTGATACACCTCACAGAGTACCCGAACTTCTTATCATGATAACTTCTGAAAACCTGGGCATAGTAATAGCTCAATGCCCTTCTCCAGACCATAAAGTTATTAAACTCCTGTGATGTCCACATGGTGAGATATGCCGCATAACCACTAAAAGTGTTGGCATTATTCTCTTTATAGCCATGTGGTAGTGCCGTCCACCCGCTTGCGTTGGTGGCACCTGTATTTGGTGTACCCCAGTATTCTGTTCCAGTAATTTTCAGGTTGCCACCTGCATCATATCCTCTCCACTCCAATTGATTCCATACAGGATCTCCGACACCATACTGGTTATCAACTGTACCTTCCAGTATCTTGAACTCCTCATCGGTGGGTATGTGAAAACCGGGCGGACATATCCCCTGTGCTTCTTCACCAATGGTATATTTCATGGCTTCATCCCATTGGTATAAACCACCATACTTATTGCAGTTTTCTATTTTATTATCATAACAGTATTTTTCTATCTTGTCATTATCTGTCTGAGCCTGTGAGCTATTTATCATCTCACCTGCATCCAGCGCTTCACGCAACCAACACTGATCACCGACAAGTACGGTGTGATAGGTTTTTCCCTCATAATCTATCGTAGCTAGTCCGGGGCATGGTTTTTCCGGAATGACAGGGCCATTGTCATCATCATCATTATTATCAGCATTATAATCACCATTACAGGCATGTATCAGAATAAGGATAATCACAATACCCGCAATCTTATGTAGTATCTTCATTTTTATATATTGAAATTGATATTGGAATATTGATTTCAAAGATAAATCACTTTTTTCGGTTAAAACCAGATGAAATGGATTTTAATTAAATTATTTACTGGTCAGGCAAGCTTGTAAAGTTGTAATTTAGTTCATGAAACATTTTAACCTTTGCAGAAAACCAGTAGTAAAACATGGATAAAACCTTCTACTTACATATCGGGCTTGAAAAAACAGGCACATCCACCATACAGAATTTTCTGGCTAAAAACAGTAAACTGTTAAAGGCCAACTCTGTTTACTGTCCTAAAACGGAAAATGATATACGAAATCTCCATCTTACCATTTATACACAGGATGATGATAATATCATGATATTAAAAGATGGCTTGAATTATCAGAACCAACTGCACTTCATACATTTCGCAAGAAATTTGAAGAAGATTTTCTTTCCGGGATAGAAAATGCGAATTGTAGCAAACTCGTTTTATCAAATGAGTATTGTCATCAGCGGATTGAGAAGCCTGGTGAGATAAACAGGTTAAAATAACTATTACTCAAAGCAACAGATAATATTAAAGTTATCATCTATTTCCGGAGGCAGGATCTGGTGGCGGTCAGCCTGTATTCGACTAAAGTAAAAGGTGGAGATAGCAACAGGAACGAAGTTTTACCTGAGATCGAAAACAAGATACCGTATTATTATGACTATTATAAGATCTTTGAAAACTGGGCAGGTGTTTTTGGTCATAAGAACATGATCATAAGAAAACTTGAGCAAGATAAACTTGTGAATAACAATCTCATCCACGATTTCCTGGATGCCTGTGATATAAATCAGGATTCATCCTATATTGAACCTGAGAATATCAATGTTTCCATTTCGCCACTTGCCCAGGAATTCTTACTTGAATTCAATAAACATGTTCCATTGTTTGTTAAGCACAAGCTTACACCTACAAGACAGGATATTCACCAGCTTATGGAGAATCATTTTCCGCGGAAAGGGAAACAACCCACCAGAAAAGCAGCGATGGACTTTTTTGAGAAATTCAGGGAAACGAATAACCAACTGGCTCTTGCATGCATGTCCGGGAAGGAAAGCTGTTTCTTCTCCGAGGATTTCTCGCACTATCCCATCAAGGAGGTCAATTACAACTATGATTTTAATGATGCCGTTGAAGTTGCTGCCAGGTTATGGCTCGACAAATGCCATGAGGTTGACAGACTCCAGGCGGAGGCCTGGAAACTAAGAGGCAAGATACACCGATTGAGGCAAAACCACAGCAAAGCCAAGGCGTGTTTTAAAAAAGCAAATACCTATGAGGATTCTCAGCCTCCAGGTGAGGATAAAGCCTGACTAACTCACGGAGTAATTCTTAAAAAAGATAAAACCTTATCACATTCAACGGTCCATTGGGTGAATTCTTTCATATTACTGAGTCTGAATTTTATGAATTATTGAGTTATTTAATTATTGCTTAAATCCCTGCTCAACTTACTCAACCACTTCCCTAATCACGGATACAACGGACACTCATACCGCATGTTGGAAATGCAGTAAGGCCACCAATATCTATACCACCAGTTTGGTAATATAGATTACAATGGTGACAAGCGTTTGGGTAAAGGGTGGTAGAAGACCACCACCAGGCTGATATGCCAACAGCATAAGAGAATGCACCATCAAAATCGCGCATTGCGCCCGGAAGACCTGCAAAGCCATAATTATCAGATCCATAATTTCCATTGCTTACATCTTCATCCCACCTGGGGTGCTCACTTGTATTGCAAACTCCTCCTGACGGAGAGTTGACCTGCCTGCAGGATTTTAATTCGTTTCCGTGGGGAGAAGCTGTTCCACCGATAAAATTCGTCATTATGATCCATTCATCATAAGTTGGTACATGCCAACCGGCAGGGCACAGCCCGTTAGTATCAATAGATGCATAATAATTGTACAATGCCCCGTATTTATCTTTCCAACCACTATCATGTCCATGCCAGGCATAAGCTCCTGTAGTTAGATTTTCCCAGCTTGTGTTATCCGACACGTAGGGTATTGGTGTTCCGCTGCGATAGGTGGTTGTTTTCAGGTTTTCTTTCATCCAGCACTGGGTTCCAATTGAAACAGTATTGTATGTGTTGCTGTCTGCATCCATGATCTGGTCTCCGCAATTAAATCCTGTGATATTACGCCACAAAACACCATTGAAAAACCGGATGGTCTTGCTATCTGTATTATAAACCACCAGGCCTTCTGCCGGATCATTTATTGCATCCAATTGTGCAGTAGTCATACGGGGTGGTAAAAATCCCTGTGTTGTGCTGCTCACTTCCAGTTGTGCTGATGGAACAGGATCTGTGGTACCTATCCCCACATCTCCTGTAAAATCTGCATCCCCATTAACACTGAACAAATTAGATGGTGTAACAGTACCTATACCTACCTTCCCGTTATAGCCAATAACCATCCTGTTCAATAATGCTCCGTTCTTATCCCAATCAGCTATTGTATGTTCTCCTATTGTCGTCTGAAAGCTTAAACCATAGCCGCCTAAGGCCGGATCCCACCAGGTGGTTAGCACATGCGAGCTATACGCATCACCTATCCCCGACCAGCGTGACAAACCTATGATAGGTTCACCCCAGCTTACCCCCGGCAGGCCAGCCCCGATATGGACATGCATTAAAGAACCATCCATGGTAACAAGCCTCGTACCCGGATTCTTTGTACCTATGCCGACATTACCGGAAGGTGTGATGGTCATCCTCTCTGTACCGGCAACATCAAAACGGATGGTGTCTTCATCAGTAGTCTCTTCAACCTGCACTTTTGTGTCACCGTCGGCATCAGCGATCTGTGTGATCAGGGTTGAGGAGAGGCCTATCCAATCTGGTGAGGCAGATGTGCCTATGTTATAATAAAATCCCTTTGTTCCATCGGTTTGATAAACCAGCAAACCGGTGGCCGGATCGCTGATATTCTCGCGCTGGGTTTGGGTCATACGTGGTATTAGCAATCCCCGTTCAGTGGATTGTATATCCAGGACTGAAGACTCGTCTGCTGGGTTGCCATCGGTGTTGATAGCCACCTGGGCGGTTACATAATAGCTTGCTATTAAAAGAAATGTTACAAAGAATAACCTGATTGTTTTCATCATGTTGCCGGATTTATTCTACAACAATACGAATAAAGAAGTGAAAAAGATTTCACATATGTTAAATAATTGTTGAGTTGTAGAATTACAGAATTAAAGAATTAAAGAATTGCGGCAGTTATCAAAGTCCGTAATCAACCTACTCAACTTACTCAACTACTTAACTTAATAAAATCCCATACATCCCGTTGTTTGCTTTGATATCATGAAATTATCTGCCCTGGTTGCATCCTCCAAAACAAACTAATCCCTGATGCAGCGGATGCTGCCGCCACATCGCGCATCCCAATAATTGGTTTGGATCGTGTTGTCGTTGTAAAAAAGCTCGCGGCAAGGGGTGTAACCACCGCTATAGGGTGTTATTGTAGCCCACCACCATGCTCGTGTCCCTAAGCCGAAAAAACCCCCATCCAGGCCACGAATTCCACCCGGCAGGCCGGAAAAACCATAATTATCTGTACCATATCCCGAAATGTATTCATCCCAGCGGGGATGTTCAGTCGTTGCGCAGTCACCTCCAAGATAGGAATTTACCTGCCTGCACGATTTCAGCTTCTGGCCGTGGGGCGAAACTGTACCACCAATGTAGTTCGTCAATATCGTCCACTCTTGTTCTGATGGCACATGCCATCCTGTGGGGCATAGGCCATTGGTATCAATCGTGGTGTACCATTTGTATAATGCCCCGTATTTATCTTTCCAGCTTATATCATTATCATACCAGGCATAGGCACCAGTATCTGTAATACTTTCCCAGGTTGTATTGTCCTCAACATGAAGTATTGGTGTGCCGTTACGATATTTCGTTGTTTTCAGGTTTTCTTTCATCCAGCACTGGGTTCCTATAGGTAGGACATTGTATATATTACCATCAATGTCTGATATCGTACCAGTGCATTGACCGGCAATGCTCTCTGTACCATATTCAACTGATTTCCACGTGTATCCCGTTGAATCAAATATAAACAGTTTTCCTTCATCAGCGTCAATTACCATCAAGCCGTTTGCAGGGTTTTCGAGTGCAGCAATCTGATCCCGGGTCATACGGGGAGGTAAAAAGCCTTTTGTAGTACTGCTCATTTCTAATTGTGCAGAAGGAACAGGATCTGTAGTACCTATGCCTACATTACCTGCAAAATCAGCATCTCCGTTTACACTGAACAAACTGGCTGGGGTAATGGTACCAATACCAACCTTGCCCCAACTTGTTATTCTCATACGCTCCTGAGAGCTACCATACAAAGTATGAAACGCCAGTTCCCCCAAATATACGCCTCCTTCATAAGTATCTATTCCTACCACCTGGGCAACAGGCTGGGTTCTTTCTGATACACTGCCCCCGGAGTTGAACTTTAATGGTATGGCCCGGTTGGAGCCCGATGACTTATAATTTGTATTACTGATTACAATGGTTCCACCGGAAGCGCTTCCGACTTCAAGCATTCCTTCGGGAGTAGTTGTGCCGATACCTACATTGCCAACCCCGTTAATAATCATCCTGACATTTCGCGAGTCAGATCCTGTTGAGAAACTCACGCCATCCCAGGCTGCTATTGTAAGGCCATCGGGTGTTGCTCCAAAATTGCTATGATCATATGAAAGTATACCCATATTATACAGACCATACCCTTTACGAAATGATATACCGGTTTCCTGCGTCTCGAATGCATCCACGAGAATATCTCCACCCTCGATACTTAATTTTCTTGTTGGATTTGAAGTACCGATCCCCACACCACCCCATGGTGTAATTGTCATTGCCTCGGTACCGGCGGTATTGAACCGAATCGTGTCATCGTCAGCGTTTTCCTCAACCTGCACCTTTGTATCCCCGTCAGCATCGGCGATCTGAGTGATAAGGGTTGAGGAGAGGCCGATCCAGTCGGGTGATGCAGGTGTGCCCATGTTATAATAGAATCCTTTTGTGCCATCGGTTTGATATACTAATAAGCCGGTGGCAGGATCGCTTATATTCTCCCGCTGGGTTTGTGTCATGCGGGGTATTAGCAATCCACGCTCTGTTGATTGAACATCAAGGGCTGATGATCCATCTGCCGGGCTGCCATCGGTGTTAATGGCCACCTGGGCGGTTACACTATAGCTTGCTATTAAAAGAAATGTTGCGAAGAATAATCTGATTGTTTTCATCATGTTGCCGGATTTATTCAACAACTATACGAATAAAAAAGCGGAAAAAATTTCACATATGTTAAATAATGGTTGAAGTGTTGAGTTGTTGAAGTGTCCCGATCCGACTGAGTCGGATCGAGGATCCTCGAATATCTTGCAAAATTTTTTATGAAAATTTTGAGATTTTCGGGATTGAATGTAGTCAGGAGTTGAGAGAATTAAACCGCAGCAGAACAGAGAACATCGAATATCGTGAACTCGTGAAATCACTAACTCGTGAAATAATTACCATCGACTCTTCCAGGTCCTCATCCCTCGGACTCTGGAAGGTCTTGCCAACTGCCAACTGTAAACTGAGGACTCTATTAGATCAATGGTAATATCGCTTCGCAATTGACAGATTTTGTGAATAAATAACAGCTACCATTTTGAAATCATTTATTCGTAAATCGAATCGTATATCACATATCCCCGACAGGGTCGGGACAGGCGTTAATGGATATTCGTTATTCAAAATAAGTTAGCTAATTGGTTATATCGCTTGCGATTGATGGACTGCTTACTTCCTACGCTCCGGTCATCTGTCTATTCACTCCAAAGCTTCAATCCGTGCCTTTAAGGCATCGTTTTCGGCCTTAAGTTCTTTCACAGCATTAATAAGCATATAGGTCACCTCATTGGGATTGATCTCCTTGAAGTCACCAATGTCATTCACTTTGATTTCTGAAACCATGGCAGGCACTACTTTTTCGACTTCCTGGGCGATAAGCCCTACATAAGTTCTGTTACCCCAGTCAAATTCCTTTTTGTAATTAAAATGTATCGGTCTGAGTTGCAGCAATTCTGTCAGCCCTCTTTTATAGTCATGTATATTCTCTTTAGACCGTATATCGCTGAACACATCCCATGTACCTCCACCGGGTTTGTTGGCACTGCCATTTACAGATAATTTTGCTGTTGGAGCAGAAGTGCCTATACCAACATTACCATTGTTACCGGCATGTATATTTGTACCTGATTCATACCAGTATAGTTGTGAACTACTGGTTTCACCACTTATGGGATTATAGGTAATGGATGAAGTGCAACTTAATTGAATAATACTCAGGTCATTAATCGCATAATTGCCTACATAAGCATAATTTCCTGATAATGCAATTGACAATGGATTAGAAAACCCTCCCAGACTGCCTCTGATTAACATGCTGTCTGGATTGGTAACATCAACAACTTTCAGGCTATCGCTTGAATAAATCACACAGGCATAATTCCCTGAGACGGTCACAGCAACCGGACTATTTCCTATTTCCAGGATGTCGCTGAGAACGGGGTTGTCAGGGTTGCTCACATTAATGGATTTCAGGGAATCATTATTCTCTATAACTACATAGACATGATTCCCGGAAACGGCTATTGATCTGGGACCATCTGGTATTGCAAGACTACCTCTTTGAACCAGGGTGTCAGGATTACTTACATCGATGACTTTCAGGCTATCATCATCCCAGTCAACTGTATAGGCATAATTCCCGGATACCGCAACTGAACAGGGATAACTTCCAATTTCCAGGCTATCTCTCAGAACAGGAAGAGCAGGGTTGCTCACATTAATGACTTTCAGGTCATCACTTTCCGAATCAACCACATAGGCATAATTCCCGGAAACGACTACTGACAATGGATTTGGTCCAATAACAAGACTTCCGCTAAGAACCGGAGTGTCGGGATTGCTCACATCAATGACTTTCAGATCATCACTATCTGTATCAACCACATAGGCATAACTCCCGTTTGCGGCTACTGACATCGGATATGGTCCTATTCCAAGATCTCCACAAAGAACCGGGCTTTCAGGAATACTCACATCGATGACTTTCAGGTCATCATCAACAACATCAACTACATATACATAATCTCCGGATACGGCGACTGATAGTGGAACAGATCCTATTTCCACATCGCTGCATATTGAAAGACATGTGAAATCGGGATCATCGGTTAATTTATTGCCAAAAAAAATATTCATGCCTTGCCAGCCTGCTGTTCCGCTGCTGTCAGAAACAAAGAGTTTACCTTCTCCCTGATTGCCGTCAGTCATTTTGATGTTTCCCGCCACGTGCAGTTCTGCATCAGGATTTTCAGTGCCGATACCAACATTACCGGCGCCATTGATTATCATCCTGACATTTCGGCTGTTCGATCCTGTTGAAAAACTCACACCATCCCATGCTGCTATCGTAAGACCATCGGGTGTTGATCCAAAATTGTTATGATCATAAGAAAGTATGCCCAGGTTATACAATCCATAGCCTTCACGAAATGATATACCTGTACCCTGGGTTTGAAATGCATCCACGAGGAGGTTTCCACCTTCAAGGCTTAATTTCTGTGTCGGTGCTGATGTACCTATACCAACATGACCATTTGGTGTTATAGTCATTGCCCTGGTATCGTTAGCTTCAAAATGGATAGAATCTGCATCCGGGCTTGATTCAACCTGCACCTTAGTGTCGCCGTCAGCATCGGCAATCTGCGTGATCAGGGTTGAGGAGAGGCCAATCCAGTTGGGTGATGAGGGTGTGCCTATGTTATAATAAAATCCTTTTGTGCCATCTGTTTGATAAACCAGCAAACCGGTTGCAGGATTGCTTATTGCCTCACGCTGGGTTTGTATCATGCGTGGGATTAGTAAGCCAGCGGTATCGGATCGGACATCCAGCATGGCTGAGCCATCGGCGCTGCTACCATCAGTATTGACGGCCACTTGCGCCCATAAATTATTACTTGTGATGAAAATAATGACAATGAATAATAATCTGGTGATTTTCATGGTTTAAGGTTTTCGTTAAGGATGCCTTTATTTTGTGGGAAGCATCCGGATTTGGTTTTGATGTATTAAAGATAAAAAAATATCTAAGAGTTAAGACCATTATTCAATGGATTCAAGGATTCATGGTTACATTGTAATTTAACTTTGTGAAACCTTTGTGTGTACTTTGAGTCTTTGGGAGTGTTCAGCGAGACACCTGTGATCTGTTTCCAAATCTTAATCTTTTACCCGTATCCCTTCAATTCAAGGACACTCCTTTCAATCATCATAAACTTATCTGTTCCTTCCTTAATCCTTCAAACAGCGTACAGAATAGCCAGCATTCTTACCCACATAATTTCTTTCAACAACAACTGTCAGGTAAAACAACATCCTGTAGTAGGCAGTGTTGTCATTTTTTTCAGTTGCTGACCATAATAAACAATAATCACCCATACTCATAAAAAATCCACCGAGCCGCATGCCTCCGGGAAGCGCTGTAAACCCGGATTCATTGGTAGCCCCTGTGTTGGGCGGCGACCAGTTAGCAGTATCTGATTCCTTGAGTTTGCCCCCGGCAACATTCTCACCTCCGAGATATGTTACCAGTGTTTCCCATTCTGTATCAGACGGGACATGCCATCCGGCAGGACAAAGGATATTCGTATCGGCGGCATACCAGTTGTAGAGTGCACCATAGGTACCTCCATAAGTTGCCGAATCATTATTATACCAGCAGTATCCGGGGGTTGTCAGGTTCTCCCAGTCAGGGTTCCCGGGGACACAGGGTATACTGGTGTTATCATTGTACTTTATTGCATTGAGGTTCTCAGCGAACCAGCATTGTGTGCCTATCAATACCGTATTGTAATTCTTGTTGTTATTCACCACATCGATAAAAACATCCCCGCAGCCGAATACCTGTACGGCCAGTGTTGTTGTATCGCTGGTATCACATGAATTAACAGCATAAACGCTGATATCACCCGACGCCGTTCCGAAGTGCACAGTAATATCTGTGGTACCTTGTCCGTCGGTTATGATTGCATCAGCAGGCACACCCCAGGTGTAAGATGTAGCACCGCTAACTGTTGCAATGGAATAACTTTCACCAATGGCATTATCATCAACAAGTGTTTCCCCGCTGATACTTCCTGGTGGTGACAGGTTCGGGATAATTGATATTGCCAGGTTCCTGTATTCACTGTTACCACATCCGCTTTCGGAACGGACACTTATGTTCCCGCTCTGTGCCCCGGCATCCATGATAATAGCAGTTGTACCCTGTCCGCTGATAATCGTTGCATCTGTAGGAACAGTCCAGTGATAGGATGTAGCATAGGTTATCGCCACAATAGAATAGTTTAATCCTGATTGGCCTTCACATGGGCTGGTATTCCCCGTTATTGTGCCTGGTTGGCCAGGTGCACAGGATTCCATTAAAACCGGAGACCATGCTGTGCCATCATATATTTCAAGCTGGCTATCATCTGTATTGTAAATAATTAATGATGTTGCCGGCGAGCTGATGGCATCACGCTGGTCTGTAGTCATACGTGGTAGAAGCAAACCTTTCGAGTTACTTTTTGTTTCCAGGATAGCTGAACCATCCGGGTTGCTGCCATCCGTGTTGATGGCTACCTGCGCGGTGACATAAGAGCTCGCTTGCAAGGAAACAACAACTATTAAGATTCTGATTACTTTCATATGTTTTTTAATCACTAACAACGTATACTGAAGCCACACTGCTTTTCTTCATTATTAATTTCAATATTGCCTTGATTATATCTTAAATCGAGTGTTAAGCCATGAGATGATGACACCTCTGATAAATACCACCAGGCAGCCTCATAATTTTTATTTTGAAATGATCCATCCGCATCGGTGTTATAGATCACCAGGCCGATTGCAGGTGAACCAATGGCATCGCGTTCGGCAGTGGTTAAACGGGGTAATAACATACCTTGTGTGGTGCTCCGGATATCTAAGATGGCTGAGGAATCGGCCACACTGCCATAGGTATTGATAGCAACATGTTGCGAATAAGCGATTATACAGTTTATGAATAACACACTAAAACTGATCACATAAACATAATTCCACATTTCTTAAAAGTTTGTATTTGGTTAGCGGGATTAATCCCGGATACAACGAATGTTATTACCTTTTTTCTTATCAATCAGGGTGCTCCAAAGCACATAGCTGAAATAGAGATACAGGGCCGGGCTATATGCCTGGGTCGATGAGCTAGCCGTTGAAGACCACCAGTACCCGTTAAGACCAAGTTCGCTGAATGATCCACCCACTGTACGTAAGCCACCCGGAAGGCCTGAAAAACCAAAGGTATCCCAACCTAACTGTACCAGATGCTCGTTCCACCTTGGATGGTCCGTTGTGGAACAATAGCCGCCATATTGATAATTTACCTGCCTGCATGACTTAAGCATATTCCCATGCGGAGGATCTATTCCTCCAATAAAACTAAACAGGGTTTCCCATTCATTCTGTGCCGGTACATGCCAACCTGTCGGACATAGCCCATTAGGATTTGTAGTCGTGTACCAGTTATACAGTGCACCATATTTATCCATATTACTATTATCATTATCGTACCACACATAAGCACCCGATGTTAAACTTGACCAGGTTGTATTATTCGTCACATTAGGTATGGGTGTGCCATTGCTATATGTGGTTGTTTTCAGGTTCTCTGTCATCCAGCACTGATTACCAATAAGGACGGTAGGATATATATTACCATCGACATCGGTTACAGGAATTCCGCATAATGATCCGGGCAATACACTTTTCCATATCGTTCCGTTAAAGACCTGGAGCATCTGAATATCTGTATTATATATTAACAAGCCGTTTGCAGGTGAGGTGATGGCATCACGCCCGGCATTGGTTAAACGGGGTATCAACATGCCCTTTGTGGTGCTCTGCACATCTAAAATAGCCGAGGCATCCGCTGTACTACCATCGTTACTGATGGCTACCTGGGCTGTTAAATCATATCCAGAAAAAAAAATTAAAGCGATCAATAAGAAATTGACATACTTCATGGTGATTGTATGTTTCGGATGCATGTATTAAATGGGGAGCATCCTGGTTTTGGTTTTGAATTTTTAAAGATAGGAAAGTTCTTTGATATGGAAATCATTGAACTACAGAATTATTGAATCGGAGAGATAAACAGGGAGGTATAACTTTTTTATCACCTTTAGCATCGGCAATCTGTGTGATCAGGGTTGAAGAGAGCCCGATCCAGTTAGGTGTGGCGGGTGTGCCCATGTTATAGTAAAACCCACCCGTGCCATCGGTTTGATATACGAATAAGCCGGTGGCCGGATCGCTGATATTTTCGCGCTGGACTGGCGTCATGCGGGGGATAAGCAAGCCATGCCCGGTGGATTGTATATCCAGTGCTGATGATTCGTCTGCTGGATTGCCATTGGTGTTGATAGCTACCTGAGCGGATAATATAGTAACAGTAAATAAGAAAATGGTTACCAAAAGTGATCTGGTTGTTTTCATGGTTTCCGGTTTTGGTTGGGGATGCTATTATTTCGTGGGGAGCATCCGGGATTGTTTTCAATGTATTAAAGATAATTAAACATTTAAACTTTGTCAAACTGAGCAAACAGAATTAAAACTCAATCACCGACTCTACCAACTTAAACTACTCAACTACTTAACCACTCAACCACTTTGCTCAATAATTCTCTCTGGATTTCTTGGCAGGCATTGCTGTTATATCAATCCCGGAGGCAACGGACACTATATCCATACTCCTTTGTATAATTGTTACGGTAAGATTGATTGCTGTCATGGCCAAAAATACGGACCCATGCGTTAAACGAATCTTCTTGTGTTGAGGTCCAGAAAGTGGTTGATTCACCCAATTTTTGGAAATTATACAATAAGTAATGGTAACTTCCTGCCGGAAGTGCTGAGAAACCAACAGCATCGGTACCGGTATTGATCACCCAGCCTGTTGTTGATTTCAAACGTTTTCCTACATCATAGCCACGAAAATATAAAGCATTCCAAACCGGATCACCAATACCATACTGCGTATCAGTATAACCTTCCAGTGTTTTCCATTCTGCTTCGGTAGGCAGATGCCAGTTTGGCGGGCAGATTCCCATTACGCCTTCTGTAGTCACATATTGCATCATCTCGTTCCACTGGTACAGGCCTCCGTACTTATCACAGCTGTCAGATGAATTGTTGTAACAGTACTTCTCAATACTGCCATTGTTGCCCTGATCGGTACCACCAGGTATCATTGTACCGACATTCAGGTTCTCTGCCATCCAGCATTGTGTGCCAATTTGTACGATGTTGTAATTTTCTCCGCTATATAGTATCGATCCTCCACATGTGCCTATCGTAACCGAAAATGTACAGGTGCCACTGTTGTTTTCAGCAACAGTAGTGAAGTTATCGGTCTGGGCGGTTATTGGTGTACCTGAAGCATAAAGTGTTACCTGTATTGTTCCAGTTGATCCGAAAATACCGGTACCGCTGAAACTGTATCCATTAATGGTGTCGGTATTGATAGCCCAGTAACCTGTTTTAATGACTGAGGCATCAAGTGTAACGGTGTTTGTTGCGTCAAGTGCTGCCCCGATATTAAAGATACCATTAACAGTAGTACTAACACAAGAACCACCTGTACCGATGGTGTAACCAGCATTGGGTGAATTTGAGCTCTCGCAGAACTCTTCCCATGCACCGTCAAGGTAAAAGTTCATACAGCCGGATGTTGTATTATAGATTACCAATCCATTGACAGGAGAACCAATAGCATCTCTTTCTGTGGTGGTCATCCGTGGAAGTAAAAAACCTTGTGTGGTGCTGTTTAACTCCAATATCGCTGACGCATCAGGATCTGAGGTTCCAATACCCACATCACCCGTAAAATCAGCATCTCCGTTCACAATCAACAAATTAGAGGGTGTAACAGTATTAATACCTATCTTACCCAGGCTGGTTATTCTCATACGCTCCTGAGAGCTACCATACAAAGTATAAAACGCGAGTTCCCCCAGATATACCCCTCCTGCATAAGTATCTATTCCAACCACCTGGGCAACAGGATGAGTTCTTTCTGCTCCGGGGCCCCCGGAGTTAAACTTTAATGGCAGAGTCCTGTTGGAACCCGATAACTTATAATTTGTATTACTGATAACAATGCTTCCACCTGAAGCATTTCCGACCTCAAGCATTCCTTCGGGTGTAGTTGTACCAATGCCAATATTACCGGCGGCATCAATAATCATCCTGACATTTCGGGAGTTTGATCCTGTTGAGAAACTCAAACCATCAAATGCAGAAATTGTAAGACCATCTGGTGTCACCCCACCACCGCCGTGGTCATAAGAAATTATGCCCATATTATAAAGGCTTTGACCGTTACGAAAGGATATACCGGTACCCTGAGTCTGGTATGCATCCACGAGGAGGTTCCCACCTTCGATACTCAATTTATGTACTGGAGCTGATGTCCCAATACCAACATGACCATTTGGTGTGATGGTCATTGCCCTGGTACCATTGACTTCAAAATGGATAGAATCCGCATCAGGGCTTGATTCAACCTGCACCTTTGTATCATCGTCAGCATCGGCAATCTGTGTGATCAGGGTTGAGGAGAGGCCTATCCAATCGGGTGTGACAGGTGTACCCATGTTATAATAAAATCCTTTTGTGCCATCGGTTTGATATACAAGCAGGCCAGTAGCCGGATCGCTGATATTCTCCCGCTGGGTTTGTGTCATACGCGGGATAAGCAAACCGCGTTCTGTTGATTGAACATCCAGGACTGATGATTCGTCAGCAGCGCTACCATCAGTGTTGATGGCTACCTGAGCCAATAGATTATTGCTGGTATTGAAAATAATGACAAAGAATAATAAGCGTGCTATTTTCATGGTTTAAGGCTTTGGTTAAGGATGCATTCTTTTCCTCGTAAGCATCCCCTGATGTTTTATCATATTAAAGATATCAATATTCTTTTAATAAAAAGTTTTGACCAATAGATAACTGTTCTTCTCAACTTACTCAACTTACTCAACCTACTCAACCTACTCAACTAATCCCGTATACATCTAACGCTGAGGCCACATCGCCGATCAATATATAGATAACCAATCTTGTTGTTGTAGTATTGCAAACTGCGACCCCGGCTGTAACAGCCGCTACCACAATCGCTTGTTGCAGACCACCACATACCCTTCTGGCCCATTTCATAAAAGTTCCCAGCTGTGCCCATATATCCACCTGGCAGGCCGGAGAAGCCATAATCGTCTGAGCCAGGATTCCAATAGTTTTCATCCCACCGTGGATGACCAGTTGTATCGCAATCACCTCCCCATCGATAATTAACCTGTCTGCATGACTTCAGCTGATTACCATGAGTAGAATCTGATCCGCCAATATAGTTAATCAAAATCGTCCATTCATAAAATGATGGGACATGCCATCCCGTGGGGCACAGGCCATTGGTATCAATCGTGGTGTAATATTTATACAATGCACCATATTTATCCTTCCAGCTAATATCATTGTCATACCAGGCATACATACCTGAATCATATATACTTGACCAGTTAACAGGGTCATATTGAAGTATTGGTGTGCCGTTACTGTATTTGGTTGTTTTCAGGTTTTCTTTCATCCAGCACTGGGTGCCAATTAAAACAGTATTGTAAATGTTGCTGTCGACATCCATGATCTGGTCTCCACATGATTGCCTGTTAATACTTTGCCAGTTTGTACCATTATAAACCCGGATGGACCTGGTATCTGTATTATAAATTATCAGGCCTTCTGCCGGGTCGCTTATAGCATCCTGTTGAGCTGTGGTCATACGAGGTGGTAAAAATCCACCGGAGGTACTACTCATCTCTAATTGTGCCGAAGCATCGGGATCTGAGGTACCTATGCCCACATCACCTGTAAAATCAGCATCTCCATTCACACTGAACAAATTGGATGGTGTAACAGTATTAATACCTACCTTGCCCATGCTGGTTATTCTCATACGCTCCTGAGAGGCACCATACAAAGTATGAAATGCGAGTTCTCCCAAATATGCGCCTCCTGCATAAGTATCAATTCCAACTACCTGGGCAACAGGCTGGGTTCTTTCTGCTGTATTGCCCCCGGAGTTAAACTTTAAGGGTATAGTCCTGTTGGAACCCGGTGTCTTCCAATATGTATTACTGATAACGATTGTTCCACCGAAAGTGTTACCAACTTCAAGCATTCCTTCGGGAGTTGTTGTGCCGATACCTACATTACCGCCGCTATGAACAACCAACTGATTACCACCACCAATATATATAGAACTATATTGATGGGTAGCACGGTTATAGGCCATTATTCTACCGGCGCCACTAACATATCCTAGTTCAAGGCCGATTCCTGAGGTGGGCTCTGCTCCCCATCCTCGAGCAATAATGCGGTTGTTAACATCGAGTGCCGCAACAGGACTCGTCGTGCCAATGCCTACATTACCGGCGGCATCAACAATCATCCTGACATTTCGATAGTTTGATCCTGTTGAGAAACTCACACCATCAAATCCAGAAATTGTAAGACCATCGGGAGTTAAACCGCTACCGCCGTGATCATAAGTAAGTATACCCAAATTATAAAGGCTATGACCGTTACGAAAGGATATACCGGTTTCTTCAGTCTGGTATGCATCCACGAGGAGGTTCCCACCTTCAATGCTTAATTTTTGTACTGGAGCTGATGTCCCAATACCAACGTGACCATTTGGTGTTATGGTCATTGCCTTAGTACCATTGGCCTCAAAGTGGATAGAATCTGCATCAGGGGTTGATTCAACCTGCACTTTGGTATCGCCATCAGCATCGGCAATCTGTGTGATCAGTGTTGAGGAGAGGCCGATCCAGTCTGGTGAGGCAGGTGTGCCCATGTTATAATAGAATCCTTTTGTGCCATCGGTTTGATATACTAATAAGCCGGTGGCCGGATCGCTGATATTCTCCCGTTGGGTTTGTGTCATACGCGGGATAAGCAAACCGCGTTCCGTTGATTGGACATCCAGGGCTGATGATTCATCGGCGGTGCTGCCATCGGTGTTGATGGCTACCTGGGCTGTTAAACCGAAGCAAACAATTGAAATTATTGTTGCTAATATGAACCTTATGTTTTTCATGATATATATAGATTTATATACTGATTCTAATTATTACAAACTAGATTAGTCGCGTATACAGCGTACGCTCATTGTGTAGGGCCTGAACATTTTACTCCTCCTTGTAGATGCATCAGATTTCGACATTGACCGGTACCATGCATAATCCCCAGCTTCGGTGGACGACCAGATCATAGCACTTGACTTTAAATAATAGAACATGCCACTAGCCAAGTAACCACCGGCCCGAGCAGTAAAACCGCTCGAGTTCGTTGCTCCATCATTAGGTGGATCCCAATGCGTAGTGCCTGTCTCTTTCAGGTTACCCCCGGCATCTGTGCTAATAAACCCTACCCAGCTACAATAGGCTGTATCGGAGTCAACCTCATTTTCAAGTGTACACCATTCATCATCGGTTGGAATATGCCAACCATCAGGACAAATACCCCGAGTAATGGTTACATATTGCATCGCTTCATCCCATGAATATAAACCGCCATATGCATCACACTTAGTTGAATCATTGTTGTAGCAATATTTCTCAATAACACCGTTGTTGAGTTGGTTCGTGGGATAGTTTATCTTCGTACCGGTATTAAGATTTTCTGACATCCAACACTGGGTACCTATCTGTACAGTGCCATAAGACTGTCCATCGCGCGGATCCACAAAGGAATGACCACATGGTTGCTTGATCGCTTTTCCGATCATATTGGTCCAGGATACTCCATTGAACTGTTGCATCTCTATGCAATCGATACAATATATGATCAGACCAGTAGCAGGATTGGCAATGGCATCCCGTTCAATGGCAGTCATACGGGGTGGTAAAAAACCACCGGAGGTGCTGCTCATTTCTAATTGTGCCGAAGCATCAGGATCTGAAGTACCTATACCAACATCACCCGTAAAATCAGCATCCCCGTTCACACTGAACAAATTGGATGGTGTAACAGTACCTATACCTACCTTCCCGTTATAGCCAATAACCATCCTGTTCAATAATGCTCCGTTCTTATCCCAATCAGCTATTGTATGTTCTCCTATTGTCGTCTGAAAGCTTAAACCATAGCCGCCTAAGGCCGGATCCCACCAGGTGGTTAGCACATGCGAGCTATACGCATCACCTATCCCCGACCAGCGTGACAAACCTATGATTGGTTCACCCCAGGTTACCCCTGGCAGGCCAGTCCCTATATGGACATGCATTAAAGAACCATCCATGGTAACAAGCCTGGTACCCGGATTCTTTGTACCTATGCCAACATTACCGGATGGTGTGATGGTCATCCTCTCGGTTCCGGCCACATCAAAACGGATAGTGTCTTCGTCAGGACTTTCTTCAACCTGCACCTTCGTATCACCATCAGCATCAGCGATCTGTGTGATCAGGGTTGAAGAGAGGCCTATCCAGTCGGGGGATGAGGGTGTGCCCATGTTATAATAAAATCCTTGTGTGCCATCGATTTGATATACTAATAAACCGGTGGCTGGATTGCTGACATTCTCGCGTTGGACTTGGGTCAGACGTGGAATAAGCAAACCGCGTTCAGTCGATTGCACATCCAGGGCTGATGATCCATCTGCAGGGCTGCCATCGGTGTTTACTGCTACCTGGGCTGATAGACTGAAGCTTGCAACAACAAGGATCGTCAGGAATAATACTTTGATTGTTTTCATCATGTGATCGTATTTATACTGCAACTATACGAATAAAAAAGCGGAAAAAATTTCACATATGTTAAATAATGGTTGAATCGTTGAATTGTTGAATCGTTGAAGAGTTGAATTGCTGAATCGTTGAAGAGTGGAGTTGTTGAAGGGCTCCCCGAATCTAGGGATGTATTATATTAAACCACCAAGCAGGTATCGATAAGCAATGAATTCTTGTGATTCAGGAAATTTCTCTGTTGTCTTTGTTATTGATCCGATGACTTTAATTCATCCGATCAGTATTGAGGATCTCAAAAAATAGACAAATGGTCAATTGTCCTTGAGGCACCGGACAGAATATCCGTGTTCCTTTGGTTTCCAATCCGAGATCACTTCGTCATGCCAGTTCAGTTGTCGGCACCAGGCAGTCCAGGTTGTTTCTCCAGTAGTTGACCACCAGTAACCACTTAGCCCGATTTCGTAGAATACACTTTGCCAGTCACGTAAGCCACCAGGAAGGGCCGAAAAGCCATAATCGTCTGTACCATAAGGGCATGGTGGGAAACAATAATCCCACCGTGGATGCACACTCGTATAGCAATAACCACCTGCCGGGGAATTGACCTGTCTGCAGGATTTCAGTTCGTTGCCATGGGGTGAACCTGTTCCACCAATGAAATCAGTCAGCACAGTCCATTCAGCGTCAGTTGGCACATGCCAACCAGTTGGACAAAGGCCGTTGGGATCTATTGTTGCGTACCAGTTATACAATGCCCCGTATCTATATTTCCAGTAAATATCATTATCATACCAGACATAAGCTCCTGATGTTAAAGCAATCCAGCTTGCGGAATCTGTCACATTAGGTATAGGTTGGCCATTACTGTATTTGGTTGTTCTCAGGTCTTCCTTCATCCAGCATTGTGTTCCTATGGAGACGGTGTTATAGATATTACCATCTGTGTCAGTCATTTGGTTACCACAAACAAACTGGTTCGAATTCTGCCATTCAGTACCAGTAAAAATATCGAGGCTCTTTGTATCAGAATTATAAATTACCAGGCCCTCTGCCGGTGAGTATATTGCATCTCGCTGTGCTGAGGTCATACGAGGCGGTAAAAATCCCTGTGAAATACTACTCATCTCTACTTGTGCCGAAGCCTCAGGATCTGTAGTACCTATGCCTACATTACCCGTAAAGTCAGCGTCTCCGTCAACACTTAACTTATTGTCAGGGGATGAAGTTCCAATCCCAACAGCACCCGTAAAATCAGCATCACCGTTTACACTGAATAGGTTAGATGGGGAGGCGATGCCAATGCCAACTTTGCCCAAACTTGTTATCCTCATACGCTCCTGAGAGGTACCATACAAAGTATGAAATGCGAGTTCTCCCAAATATGAACCTCCTGCATAAGTATCTATTCCAACCACCTGGGCAACAGGTTGAGTTCTTTCTGATACATTTCCCCCGGAGTTAAACTTTAATGGTATAGTCCTGTTGGAACCCGGTGACTTCCAATTTGTATTACTGATAACAATGGTTCCACCTGAAGGGTTTCCGACTTCAAGCATTCCTTCGGGAGTCGTTGTACCTATGCCAACATTACCGGATGGTGTGATGGTCATCCTCTCTGTTCCGGCCACATCAAAACGGATGGTGTCTTCATCAGGAGTCTCTTCAACCTGCACCTTCGTATCACCATCAGCATCGGCTATCTGTGTAATCAGCGTTGAGGAAAGTCCGATCCAGTTTGGAGAAGCAGGTGTGCCCATGTTATAATAGAAACCCTTAGTGCCGTCAGTTTGATATACAAGCAAACCAGTGGCGGGATTGCTGATCGCCTCACGCTGGATTTGTGTCATGCGTGGTATAAGTAAACCATGTTCTGTTGATTGAACATCCAGGACTGATGACTCATCAGCAGTGCTTCCATTGGTGTTGATGGCTACCTGGGCTGTAACGCTGAAGCTTGCCGTCATAATAAATGTCAGGAAGAATAATTTGATTGTTTTCATAGTTCCGTATTTATACAACAACAATACGAATAAAAAAGTGAAAAAAATTTCACATATGTTAAATAATGCTTCGCCTGCCGTAGTTTTAACGAGGCAGGTTGAAGAGTTGAATAGATTCCCGAATTTAGACATGTATGATATTAAACCACCAAGCAGGAATCAATACTCAATGAATTCTTGCGATTCAGGAAATTTCTACGTTGTCTTTGATATTGGTTCGATGACTTTGGGCCATCGGGTCAGTGTAAAGGATCTTAAAAAAGGCAAATGGTCAATTGTCCTCAAGCATAAGGTGCTTCTAATATAACCTCATGTTAGATATTTTACACTTTAAAAGACCCTGATAGCTGAGAAGATCCGGGATCCGGGGCCCGGCTACACTACTTATAAATACACAGATATGCAGCCGGTGCCTTCAATTCCAGCTTAAACTTCTTATCCTTTCCTATAAAAAACTCCTCTCCTTTATTGAAAGTTTTCCATTCTTCCTCACCGGGAAGCAAAACCTTCATGCTGCCACTTGTTACCGTCATGTATTCATCCGTTGAAGTCCCAAATTCATATTCACCGGCTTCCATAACACCAACTGTTGCAACACCATCCTGGTTTTCAAATCCTATTGATTTTACTTTACCACCAAAATATTCATTATTTCTGAGCATAGAATTGTATTTTTTGCAAAGCTATGGAAAGTATTGATTCTTTATTCTATTGTGTAAAGCCTCATAACTTTTCATAGGGTTAAAAAGCCCGTACAGCACGAACGAGGTATGGATAATCTTTCAAACCAGTTGTCTGGTTACCAGAATTGAATATCTGACGCCATGTAGTGACTTCATTGAACTCGGATGAACTCCAATAATAATCGTTCTCCTCTAAAGCTGTGCCTCCAATTGAGGTTGCAGTTGTATTTATTGCTACTTTATTCAGGTACATTTCATTGAGCTCATCTTTTGAAGGCAGGAACCAATCTGAATAACCGCCACCAGTGTAGTTGTCGCATATAGTTGCCGCATAATTTCCTGAATCTTGTACGTATATTATGTCATATGTATTGGCTGCTCCAAATCCAATTCCAGTATGAGTAAGTCCAATATTGATATAATATCCATTCCACCAATGAATTGCATCTCCTCCGTTCTGATCTTCTGTTGCACAAACAAATCCACCACCGCTACCATCAAGATAAAAGACTATTCCTCCCTGATATTGATCCCCTATCGCCAGAGCGGATGTATTATCAAAATTCATCCAGTATGATCCATTAAAATAGTTTGGTCGATTGGTAGTAGTATTAAATATGATCATCCCAACTACAGGATTACTAATAATACTACGCTGTGAAGTTGTCATCCGGGGTGGTAAAAAACCTTTATCAGTACTACTTAATTCCAATATTGCAGAAGCACTGGGGTTTGTGGTTCCAATACCGACATCCCCTGAAAAGTCAGCATCACCTGTAACGCTTAATTTGTTATTCGGAGAGTCAGTTCCTATCCCAACGTCTCCTGTAAAATCAGCATCACCTGCAACGCTTAATTTGTTATTTGGAGAGTCAATTCCTATCCCAACACTACCTGTAAAGTCAGCATCCCCGTTAACACTGAATAAACTGGAAGGAGTAATAGTCCCAATACCAATCCTGCCGTTATAGCCAATAACCATCCTGTTCAACAGGGCCCCATTTGCATCCCAGTCTGTTATCGGATGTAACCCGTTTGTTGTTTGAAAAGCCAAACCCCATCCGCCTAAATCTGTATTATAAATATTTGTTATTACGTGAGAGCTAAACACCATTTCAGAGGGATGCCATGTTAAGCGTGACAATCCGATGGTTGGACAGTCATAGGATAATCCCGGAAGGTTTGCCCCGATATGCACATGCATTAAAGTACCCCCCATGGTAACAAGCCTGGAGCCAGGAGTTGTTGTGCCAATTCCCAGATTACCCGCTGAAGTTAGTGTCATTACTTCTGCCCCGGCCGCCTCAAAACGGATTGTATCCTCATCGGAGCTTGCTTCAACCTGAACTTTGGTATCTCCATCAGCATCGGAAATCTGGGTGATCAGGGTTGAGGAGAGGCCTATCCAGTTGGGGGATGCAGGTGTGCCCATGTTATAATAGAAACCCTTAGTGCCGTCAGTTTGATATACAAGCAAACCAGTGGCGGGATTGCTGATCGCCTCACGCTGGATTTGTGTCATGCGTGGTATAAGTAAACCATGTTCTGTTGATTGAACATCCAGGACTGATGACTCA
The DNA here is from genome assembly GCA_964468645.1 of uncultured Bacteroidales bacterium. GTDB lineage: Bacteria > Bacteroidota > Bacteroidia > Bacteroidales > JAIOZK01 > JAIOZK01. The sequence continues at coordinate 70,628 of CAYXUU010000018.1, read as the reverse complement.
TCAGCAGTGCTTCCATTGGTGTTGATGGCTACCTGGGCGGTAACACTGAAACTTGCAACAACAAGGATTGTCAGGAATAATACTTTGATTGTTTTCATCACATGATCGTATTTATGCTACAACTATACGAATAAAAAAGCGGAAAACATTTCACATATGTGAAATAATTACTGAATTGTCCCGATCCGACTGAGTCGGACCGAGGATCCTCGAAAATCTTGCAAAATTTTTTATGAAAATTTTGAGATTTTCGGGATTGAATAGTATCCGGAATTGCGACAGGAATTACATTTTACCACCACACATGCTATGATATATAATGACTTTTCTCTGTGTTCCTCTGTTAAGCCCCCTGTGTTCTCTGTGGTTCGAGAAAAACAAACCACAGAGAGCACAGAGATTATACACAGAGCGAAACAATGCTTCCAGATTTTTAAAAACTAACAATGAAATAATGAAACCATCAAATACTTCTCACTTTTATGAAACCATACTTCTAATACGGCTTAGGGAACCAAGTGTAATTCCCAGGTAAGATGCAATATAGGTAAGTGGCACTTTTTGTATGATGTTAGGCTCTTTTTCCAGGAGCTTCAAATATCGTTCTTTTGCATCAAGGACCTGGAAATCCCTTAGCCTTTCTGCCTGTTTCAGAATAAATAGTTCGTTAAAGTGCATCTCAAATCTCATGAGTTCAATATCATTTGCTTTATGTTTATTGAACTCATTCAGGTTGGTTACCTGTACTTCAGTATCGGTAATTGCCTGGATATATTCATCCGAAATGCCATGCGGTATATAACTATTTATTGAAAAACTGGAATCGTTTTTGAAATGAAACTGGGTGGTAATTTCTTTGTCAGATTTGAATATGTAATTACGCACTATGCCTTCTTCTATGGTGAATATGATGGCTGCATTCTGTCCGGGCTGCAACAGATACTCATTTTTTTTATAACGCTTAGGTGTTGTTACCCTGTCTAAAAGTATCTTGTTCTCCTGAGATAGTCTCTCATAAAACAAAGGCATCAGTTCATTTATGTCACTCATATGTTATTCTCCGGCGTGCGTAATACTGTATTATTATTTATTTTAAAGCTCCTGCTAAACAAATTTAATACAAAACCAGATGCTAAAATATTAAAATATTCTCAACTAAAGTATTGTATCTTATCAAGCTGAATTCCAGGCAGGATTTCGGGTTCCTCACATGGCATTTCAAGAAATTGCAAAAACAATATTTAACACCATGCACCAGGGCACAAAGAATTCACCAGGATATTAAGGAATAGTTATGATCACTTCGTGTTTCCTGGTGTCCTCGTTGTGACTCATTATTAATTCTATTAATGCCCCGAATTATGAATTTAGAATTTCGTTAGGGGGGTTCCGTATATTCCCTTTTTTGAAACTGACTTTGAGCAGGCTATGTTTCTAATAAGATCCATTATAAGAAAGACTTCCTCTTTCAGCTGTATGGTAATCACCTCATCGGACCATTCAACTGAGAAATCCTCATTACTGATATTTTTCTGAACTGAAAACTCACTTTGATATTCTTTTACCAGGGGTGTTGACAACCCGTTCCTGATAAAGTCCATGACCTGGTCATCCGATTCAAGGACGGTGCCTCTTGAACAAATGAAGCCTTCCATTTCAATTTCATGGCCGTCTTCCCTGTTCAACAGCAAATATGCCCAGACAGAATAGGCATCCCCTTCAATGATAAGTGATCGTTCCTGGTTCTTGTTCAGTATTTCAAGATATATCTCTTTCATTTATTAATCTATCCAGTTTTTGAAATCGGGAATGTTGTTCACCTGTATTTCATATGTCGCCAAATTTATACAACAACAATACGAACAAAAAAGTGAAAAAAATTTCACATATGTGAAATAATTGATGAATTGTTGAATCGTTGAATTGATACTTCGAAGTGAGGAAGGTGTAAATATTAACCGCAAAGTGCGCGAAGAACGCTAAAGAAATTCTGCGGGCTTAGCGCGCTTTGCGGTAAAAATAAATCCAAATCAGCTTCACAGGATATCATTCACCATTGGCACATCCTCATTCTTAATAATGAATCCCCAGCAGATGAAATCAATTTTCCAGTAGCCGCCTGAGTTTTCCAGGTGCATTGTCTGGCACATGGGCATTTTAGGGCTCCATTCCGGGAAGGTAATCCTCTCCATGATAATCGCCGAATTGCCATCGGGTGATACTCTTACCTTTCTTAAATTAACAGTGTACAGGTAAGAACTCGTGGTATCCTCGAAGAACAGGGAATACATAGCCAGCAAGGCCTCTTTATCCATGATCTCTGACGGGTCGGAACCATAATATTCGCCATTATCAGCTGTAAGCTGATCAAGTTTATTGAGGTCTTTGTTATTCCAAGCCTCCAGGTACTGATCTGATAATTGTTCAATGGCCGCCTTTATCGCATTGATATCCACGATGTCTTCATCATCATCTTTGGAGCACCCGCTTATGAACAAAACTGCAAGAATCGATAAAATGTAAAACTTTTTCATAATAAATAGTTGTTAGGTGATTTAATTGATTTTGAGATTTTCTTTCAGTTAAAAATAAGAATATTCTGGGATATGGTGATTGATGGATTGATGATTGGTGATTTAAACAAGGTTGGGATAATCGGTTTATTGAGATGAAATTTGCCAAGTTGATTTATGCTGAAGAATGTATTCCAAGAAATTAGCTCGCATAAACTAATCATTATAAAGCATTAGAACCCTTGCCGCCTGTAGCCAGGAGCATACTTTTAAAGGAAGAAAAAGGTAGCAATTTATGTTTGGGCAAGTATACGAATCAGTTTACCGCAACCACCACCTTCTATGAATTGGGTGTGATCGCCTATCGTTTTGAATTTCTTACCTGATATTTTGGAACATAACATCTTTGAATCAGTAGCCGTAGTAAATGCATCGAATATTTTATTAGCATCCGGGTTGGCATAACCTGATTGTCCGGGATTTTTTCTACACCATGAGAGGGTATTCATCCATATTGCTGCCCCAAGAGCACCGCATGCATTACCGCTAAGTCCCATACCACCTGCAAGACCGGCTACCGTAATGATCTCCTCATCCCCTGCTCCCATTGCTTTTACGACTTCAGATGCACAGCTCATGGGCGCTTGTGGAATATCATTCTGTTCATCGGACAATCCTTCTCTTGCTGATGCAATAGCTTCAGGAGCCCATTTCCCTGCCAGATTCATACATAGCATGTTTGAAAAGCCACCGGGTAGTGATTTCAGCATGAAACCGGCAACACCAATTTTATCAGAAATATCAACACCTATTACTTCCCTGCAGTTGACGGTATTTGTCCTTTTCTTAAAAGAGTTCACAAGGTGTTGTGTTCCATTGACAGCCATTGCCAGCGCCTGTTTGTTATTTCTATGTCTGCGATAGGATTCGGCCCCTACTGCCAATGCGGAACCCCACAGCATTCCACATTGATTTTGTGTGTTTAACAATCCACCAGCCAATGGATCAGAAGCATTCTCCTCATTAATTTTCGGACAACCAAATTCATTGTTTAAAAGCGTATAGAAAGTTTTAGAGCAGGTACCACATCTGGAAAATAACTTTTTTGCATCCTGCGGGATCGTTTGTGTGCCGATAACTGTGGGGGTTGTCGTGTCAAAAAACTTTCGGGAATTCAGCAAGAAAGCAGCAGCACCTGCCGTGGTTAAACCTCCTGCTGATAACATTAAAAATCTGCGTCGATTAATTTTACGATTGTTTTTCATATTTTCACCTTTAACAATTCTCGTATGTTCATCGTTATACTTCCTGATAATCTATACAATTTCAGAACTGCATATTTTTTGCCTGTATTTAATAAACGTCCAGACTAATGCAATAACAAAGGGTATCGTCATTATCAACAGGTATAAAAAATCATTCCCAAATCCAAAGTCATATTTAAATCTGATTTTAAAATCATGAATAAATACAATTGTTAAATAAAACATAGGAAGAAGAAACCATGAAAGTAAATTCCAGGTCAAATTGTTTCTTACCCTTTTGAGCTTGTTGAGAAATATTGTCAGTGAAAGGACACTCATTAGCAAGCAAAAGATGAAGGAAGTAACAATTGATATTACAAACGCTGATTTGTCTGAAAGGCCATCGGTACCATAATTAGCAAATAACGAATTTAATATACTGAAAAACAGTATGAATACTGACGGATAGACTACAGCTCTACCATAGTATTTGAATAGTTTCATTGATTTATCAGGGTTTTAATTTTTTGTAGGACGGTTTTATCTCCGAAATGTTACTCACGGTTTAATTGATCAATTAAAGAATTGTTGAATCGTTGAATTGTATCATGAAATAAGAGAGGAATCAAACAATTGAACATTAACCAGGGATATGTTCCCTCGCGCTTTCAGCTCGATGGAACTCATCTCAAGAATGAAGTGAGTAATCCGTCCTCAAGTATTATCCATTTCGAAGCTTCCCGTATACCACCAGGTAGGTGTATCATCAGCATTCTATCAGAAGAAGATAGAAGATGGTAGGTTCCTGGTTTACTTTAACATGTAACCAGTAACCCGAAACCTGCTCCCTTATCAATTGATCTCATAAAAATAATTTTTCCTTCATATTTTTTATCAACCAGGTCGAAATGGGTATAAACAAGAAACAGATGATCGTCGGGGGCAGAAATTATTTGTGGATAATCTGCAAGATCGTCGTTTATATGTGGTGTGCCCACCAGTTTCCATGACAACCCATCATCATCCGACCTGTAAACAAGGAGGTCCCACTGGGTAAATGTAATTCCATGCATCACAACCAGGTACACACTACCGTCGTCATCGGTACATAGGACAGGATCGTAGAAATTACCTTCTCCCGGGATGGTATCAACAGGGACCCATGATACTGCAGAGTTTGTACTTCTGTGGATCATTACCCTGTGAAGGTTCTGACCTGTTGAATCGTAAGTTCTCTCCATGGTTGCGCATATCAATGTATTGCTTATTGTTTTCACACATTCCAGTTCAACGATCCTTCCGTTTGTTACCCCGGCATTGTTACACAAATTATTATATCAGAACAATCCAGAATTGCCTTTAAAACGATTTCTTTATATAGGATGCTTTTGCAGCCATCTATTATATAGCCACATCGAAAATGCAGATACAAAGCCAATTCCCATGAGAATTGTCCATCCCATCGAATTCCAGAAAGGATTTAGCTCCAACAATCCTGATTCAAGTTTGATAGCACCTTTACACATAACTTCATGAAAGATGAAGGCACCGGCAGGCCCGCCGATCAATGCTCCAATAGCCAGTGGTAGGTTGGCATAGCCGAGGAACAAACCCTCCTGTCCTTTTGGAGCGAGTGCCCCGATGAATTCATAGGTTCTGGCTGATGTAAACAGTTCGCCAAAAGCGATCAAAGCCACCGTCAAAGTAATAAAAAGTGTTCCCAGTGGAATAAAATCACCAAATGTCATTGATCTTACTCCACCACTCATAAATATCGGAATCAGGTTGATCATCATTGATATACCGATGATGACAATACCGACGATAATTGAATTTATAGGCCTCAACTTGCCGAACATCTTCGTTATTAAAAGTTGAAAGAATACAATAACAAAAGGATTTGCCATGGTAACAAGGTCAACAGCCGGATCCAGCTCTACCACTTTTTGCAGATAAAGAGGCAGTACGTTATAAACCTGGGCATAAATAAAGAAAAATCCACTCGACACTAATAAAAATAACGCGAACCTGGAATTCCTGAGAACCAGGATCATATCTGCAAGTATCCTGAGCAGGGATTTTTGAGGTTTTTTTTCTGTTGCGCTCTGCCCGGATGCTTTATCTGGATCTGTATAAAAAAACAGGACTGCAAAAAAGGCAAGGATAGAGAAGAATACAGAAACAGCAAAAATATAGCTTAGATCAAATTGTTTTCTAACCACAAAACTCACACCTCTACCAACCAGTGATCCAACATTAATGATCATATAGAAAATCCCAAAACCAAGGGTCACTTTCGCACCGGCTGTCTTCTGAACGGTTCCGGCAATACAGGGTTTTATAATGGATCCACCAACACCGATAAGAATAATCGCCATTATGATCGGAAGGAGGATACCTATCCCTGCCGTCATTTCGCTTCCGATGGTTTGATTCAGTGTTTGATCACCAAACCAAACCGGATAGCCCATAATAAAATATCCAATAGCAAGTAATACAAAGGCGATGAGCAGGGATTTCTTAAAACCGATTTGATCTGCGATGGTCCCTGAAAGAATAGGTAGGAAAAAGACCAGTGCCCATAAAATTCCATTCAAATTACTCGGCCAGTAATCTCCAAGTCCAAGCTGTCCTAAATATAAAACAACAAAACTTGCCATTGCATAATATGCCCCTCTTTCAAGTAACTCCGTTAAATTGGCCGTCCAGAAACTTCGAGGAAAACCAACATTTTTGGTCTTGATTGTATTCTCCATATAAATAATTTATAAGTTTTTCGAATTTTGTGTAAAGGTGATAAATTTATAAGAGATACGTATTATTTCTTTCTGACAAGGTCTTTTTTTATCAGATTGTAAAAACGATGAAGCTTTTGCCCGGAAGGTGGGCAATGAATTACCTGATATTTCCCTTTCACATGGCCAAACTTGTATAATGCTTTCTTTGTTACATGATAACTCTAAACCCTGGCTTGAGAAATATTTGGCTGTCGTGAAATTGATATCTTGCAGAGCATTAGTATAGGTTTGCCAGGCAGGTGGAAGGTCGGGCAGCCACTGACGGTCAAAACACGGGCTGGGATTAAAACATAAGAAAATTTAATATATTTACATTTTTATTATACTTTTAGAGAGAAGACCAAACCAATTTATTAATTCAATTACTAGTCATGAAAAAATTGATCTTTCTTCTAACGCTTGGCCTGATGTTATCACGTTTATACGGACAGGATCAGGGGCGTTATCTGCTCCTGGAGCAGGGCCAGGGGCATGGCGCCATGATTGATGGCCCTGCCGGAAGTTTCGCCTGTACAGCCGGTGCTTTTTACGGACAGGATCCCGATCTGTCCAATGCTATGACCTCAGATACTCTGATTGATACCAGGTCGTATGATGATTTTTCAGGGATAGCCGGCAACATACTTTCAATCCACTGGTGGGGTTTAATGGCCATTGATGGCATTATCGACTGGGATCCCTGCAATGAAAACCCTAAGAGCTTCCGTATTTCATTCTATGAAAACAATGCAGGAACTCCCGGAACCGAAGTATATACCTTTACTGTTTCAGTGAAAGGTGTTGAAACCGGTTATAATATAGGCTCGAGCTTCCCGGTTTTGTTTTATGCTGCCAAGCTGCCGGTTCCCCTGTCTGGCCTGTCCGACGGATGGCTCTCCATTGAAGGCTACCCCGCTGGCTCATGTATTTTTTTCTGGCAATTATCTCCGGATGGAAATGGCTCATGTTATCATAATTTAATGGGTCCGGCACCTTTCGATCTGGCTTATTGCATTTATACCGATACTTATCCGGCTCCCCTGGGCGATTGGGCAATATATACCGGTGTTTTCCTGATTGCCGTATTTCTCCTATTCAGGCTCTGGAGGAGATTTGTATAATTAATTATTTAATTCTTTAATTTTGATGCGGTCAGCCGTAGTGTTAAAAATCCTGTGGCAATGCTGGTTTGTTTTTATATTATGTATAAATCATGATTTGAAGTATCTGTATCAACAACACCCACAAAGTTAACATGTCCTGCAACACCTAACATATTGAAAGGTGAACCAGTACCAATAATACCTTGCAATTATAGAAGATAACCATCATGATCGATAAAGCCCCGCCTGCCTCACGGGCAATAATTGTGTGGTCTCGGGTTGTTGACAATAATGTTAAGCCATACTCCCCTATATCTGAATCCCAGATCATCGTTAATACATGGGAATAATAAACATTGCTTTAACCCAAATATCCTGACAGTGCAATTGTTGGTGTGGTTCATCCTGGTTTAAACCAAATAATTTCCTATCTGGGTATTAGCTCCTCCACAAGCGATAATTAAGATGTTTTCATCATTGTTCATTAAATGAGCATGGAAATAAGGAACGGAAAGAGATGCTCCACATGCTGGTTCGACAAGAACACTATACTCGTCTAAAAACTTAAGAGAAGCCTTAATGGTATCCTGGTCATCCATAATAAAAGGAACGACATTGTAACCTTTAATCCGTTCCAGCACCTTTGCCGCAACTTTTTTTGCTGCCAGGCTTGTTGCAATTGTAGAAATCTTTTCCAGTTCAACTATTTTTTTAGCATGAAAGCTTTGATAGAAAGATGATGCTCCCCACGTTTCGGCAGTTATTATCTTAGTATTTTCCCATCCGTTATTTTTTATCCCTTCCAGAATACCACAAAGTAAGCCGCCACCACCTGCCGATACGATGATAGTATCGGGTTGTTCTATTTGATTTACGCATTTATCAATAATTGTAGAATGTCCTTTCCATAACAAAGGATCGTTAAAAGGAGAGACATATACAGCATTTATTTCTTTGGAATGTTGAAGAGCATAGTGATGGGATTCATCCCATACTTCTCCGTGGATGTCGACTTCAACACCCAAATTCAGATCCTTAAATCTTTCAGCAAAATTTGAAATACGAATATCTTCACCATTTTCAATTCTGGAAATGCAGGGTCGTATTTTACCAATAAGATCAGCTAAGTCTTGCTGACTTAGTTTTAATTCTTTTCTTCTATTCTTTATAATTTCCCCAAAATAATATGAAAATGATTAACATCAATATAAAGAATGTTAGATACAGGATTAGGATATATTTTTATTTCTTCTTGAATGCTATTGTCGATTAACTTGCCCGTTATATTATGAAATCTAGTAACAAACAATTTAACTCCTGTCTCAGGATCTCCTGGAACATACAAGCTATCTATCCAGAATTCGTTAACATATGTCCCTGCAAGAACAATATTATTATTTTATCAGAATTCATTATAACTGTATTATTTATCATACCTGCGAATAATTCATCAATCTTAATACTTGTCGGTTTCATCCAGTCAATCCAACCGTTTTTGTTAATTTAGAAATAATAGTTTCTCCCTCACGTAAGAATTCATTTATTGTAGTATTACCTGAGGTCATTAAGTAAATGTTATTAGCCCCATCTAAAACAAGTGCTTACAAGTTTTACATTCCAACCAATCAAATATAACACATATATCCAATATCGAAAAACAAATTATTTTCTTTCTACTGTTAATTTGTTAACAATATTTCAACCTCTGTGTCTACATTGAACAAAGATTTTTAATTTTGCCATCTGAAAATTAAAAACCTTATTACACTAAGATATGATAAAGAATAATTTCGTAGCAAGGCATAATGGCCCCCGGGAGAAAGAGGTTCAGGGGATGCTGGAAAAGATAGGTATTGCTTCCATTGATGAGCTGATCGATCAGACGGTTCCGGCTGCTATCCGGTTGAAAGAGAAACTTGATCTTCCTGAAGGGATGAATGAATATGAGTACCTCAACCATATCCGGGAGATTGCGGCTAAGAATAAGATCTTTAATTCCTATATCGGGCTTGGATATTACAATACCATATTACCGGGTGTTATCCAGCGTAATATCCTGGAGAATCCGGGATGGTATACTTCTTACACTCCTTACCAGGCCGAGATCTCACAGGGGCGCCTGGAAGCCCTGCTGAACTATCAGACCATGATCGTGGATATGACCGGCCTGCCCATCGCCAATGCCTCCCTACTCGATGAAGGTACCGCCGCTTCCGAGGCGATGATCATGTTCTACAACGCCCGCTCAAGGGATGCGAAAAAGAGAGGTACCAATATCTTTTATGTTTCTTCCGGATTGTTTCCACACAGTATTGAAATTCTTAAAACCAGGGCCTTACCGCTTGGCATTGAGTTGAATATCTGTGATGAAAAAGATTTTGATTTCAATGATATGGTATTTGGTGCCATTGTACAATATCCTGATGAAAAGGGGGAAATAAAAGACTACAGGGAACTGGTTGCAACAGCCCATGAAAAGGGTGCTAAAATCGCTGTTGCAGCTGACATTATGAGCCTGGCATTGTTAACCCCTCCTGGGGAATGGGGCGCCGATGCAGCAGTTGGTTCAAGTCAGCGCCTTGGTATCCCGATGGGATTCGGTGGTCCCCATGCAGGATATTTTGCCACCACGGAAGAATTTAAAAGGCATATCCCCGGAAGGATCATCGGCATATCAAAAGATGCAAATGGAAAACCTGCCCTGAGAATGGCATTGCAAACCCGTGAGCAGCATATCAAACGCGAACGGGCTACTTCAAATATTTGTACTGCCCAGGCATTGCTGGCTAATATGGCCGGATTTTATGCAGCATACCACGGGCCGGAAGGGATCAAAGCCATCGCTGAAAATATCCATAAAATGGCATGCCTGCTTTCAGAAGAAATAAAACAGGGTGGTTTTAAACAATTGAACAATACATTTTTCGATACTGTCCTGATTGAACTACCAGAAGGAGTATCTGTTGAAGAAATCAGGGAAAATGCCGGGATCATGAAGATGAACTTCAGGTATATCAGCAACCGGCTGATCGGTATCAGCGTGGATGAAACAACTACTTACTCTGACATCCAGAATATTGCCAATGCTTTTATGGTTGCAAAGGATGAAGTATTTGTTTCACTCACAGAAGACCCTGATAAGCTTCCGCACTGCTTGCCGGAGAATCTGATCCGTACGTCAGCCTACCTGCAGCACGAATGTTTCAACAGTTATCACTCTGAAACGGAGATGATGCGTTATATGAAGAAACTTGAGAACCGTGACCTCGCCCTGAACAGGACCATGATCCCCCTCGGCTCCTGTACCATGAAGCTGAATGCGGGCATAGAGATGTTTCCGCTGAGCTGGCCGGAATTTGGTTCTATACATCCCTTTGTTCCTGAAGACCAGGCCAAAGGATACTACGAATTGATCGGTGAACTGGAAAAAGACCTTTGTGAGATCACCGGATTTGCGGCCATATCATTCCAGCCCAACTCGGGGGCATCGGGAGAGTACACCGGTTTGCTCGTGATTATGGAATACCTGAAAAGCAAGGGGGAAGGAGACCGTAATATTTGCCTTATCCCTTCATCGGCCCATGGCACCAACCCTGCAAGCGCCGTAATGGCTGGCATGCAGGTGGTAGTTGTGAAATGTGATGAACATGGTAACATCGACCTGGAAGACCTCAGGAAGAAGGCAGAGGAACATAAGGATGACCTTGCCGCACTGATGGTGACTTATCCTTCTACCCATGGTGTATTCGAAGAAGGCATCCTGGAGGTAATGGATATTATTCACAGCCATGGCGGACAGGTTTACATGGATGGCGCTAATATGAATGCCCAGGTTGGTTTAACCAATCCGGGAATAATTGGCGCAGATGTGTGTCACCTGAACCTGCATAAGACCTTCGCCATTCCTCATGGTGGCGGCGGGCCCGGCGTCGGGCCCATCGGCGTAGCAGAACACCTGAAACCATTCCTGCCAGGACATCATTATGTAAATACAGGAGGTGATAAAGCCATTACTTCTGTAGCTGCAGCTCCATTCGGAAGTGCCCTGATACTTACAATCTCTTATGCTTATATAAAATTGCTCGGTGGCAATGGACTGACTGAAGCTACAAAGTATGCAATTTTAAATGCAAACTATTTAAAATCGGTACTCGAAAAAGACTACAGGATATTATATTCAGGTAAGAACGACAGGGTAGCCCATGAGTTTATACTTGATTGCAACGAGTTTCATAAAACCGCTAACCTGACCCCGGTTGACATAGCCAAAAGATTGATGGACTATGGATTCCATGCACCTACCGTTGCGTTTCCAGTTCATGGTACGTTAATGGTTGAGCCAACCGAAAGTGAACCGTTGGCAGAGCTCGACAGGTTTATTGATGCCATGGTAAGCATACGGGCAGAGATCAAAGAAATTGAAGACGGAAAAGCTGAACTTGATAATAATGTTGTGAAAAAAGCTCCCCATACAGCCGAAATGGTTTCAGGGGATGATTGGGATAAACCCTATTCCCGTCAGCAAGCTGCTTATCCGGTTGAGTTTAAGATCGTGGATAAATACTTTACGCCGGTGACCAAAATTGATGATGCGTATGGGGACCGCAACCTAATGTGTACGTGTAACCCGATTGAAGACTACATTTCTGAGTAGTATCTGAAGGGACGAATTACTCACTTCATTCGTGAGAATAGTACCCTGACGAAGGAAGGGAATGCGTCCTTGGATATTGTTTCATTGTTTCATTGATTCATGGTTTCATTGTTTCATGGTTTTATTGTTTTATTGTTTTATTGTTCTATTGTTAGAAGTTTGAAGTTGATAGAACGCACCTGCCTGCTACAGGCATGAATTATCATAATTTTTAATGATCTTTTGGAACGCTGATGACACGGATCTTCGAACTCGGATATCCACGGATTTGTATTATTCATTTAATACTTCCCTTTGTGTAACTTTGTGCTTCCCTTCGAGCCCTTTGTGGTAAAAAAATCTAACCACTAAGGACTCAATGTACACACGAAGGTGACACAAAGGAATTCCGAACCGCTTAACTAAGAATAACTAAACCTTATCCATCTTGATATCAACAAGGGATTTGATATCATTAATATCCGATTGATTCTTCACTTCGATCTTTACTCCCCTACCTTCAGCATATACCCTGGCGGATTCAAGGTCGGTTTTAATCTTTTCTGAAACCTGGCTCTTTAAAACTTTATCAGTGGCCTTATGTCCGAAAACAAAGGCCACATAGAAAAACTGGTCACGGGGTAAAAGGTAAAGAATAGCGCGCTTTTTATCTTTAATTCGAAAACTCCATCCATAATTCTTACCGGGGAAATTCCACTCTTCCACACCATCAGGGTAAATCTCGTAAACATATTCCCTGATCTGACTCCAGAATGGCCAGGTTTGCCCAAGGGCATTCTTTAATTCATCCTGTGTCGGTATTACTGATTTATCCATGAATATACTGTGATCCATAACATAGTTTTATTTAAAATCTCGTCTAAATTACTGAAATGTATTGATAGAACCCAGATTTTCATGAGGATCATGATTTGTTATGATGATCTCTTTCGCTTCGTTCGCTCACATCGCTAAAGTCGCTGAAGTCATGGTTTCATAGTACTATCGGCTGTTTGATTATTCTTCGTTAAACGCTGTATTTCTTTTTGCACCTCTGTACAATAACTATTCCACAAAGGGCTCAATGTACATACGAAAGTGATACAAAGGAATTATCTAAACAGGGAAGCGTCCCCTCTCACCTTCGGCGTGACGGAATCCTTCCCTTCCCTGCTTACCTGCTTATTTACTCAACCAATTTTGCATTCTCACTGAAATTCCTGAAATTTGAAAACTGAACCAGAAACACATGGACTTTTCAGATTACACCAGAAGAGAAAAAAGACTGAGTATCTATCTTATTGCAGTCATCATCCTTGCCCTTGCTGTTATCACCAGCTCAAGGTTTGGAGGAATGAAAGAGCGCTTGATCGATGGTGATGGTAAAGGATATTATGCATATCTACCTGCAGTTTTCATTCACCATACCCTTGACTTTACCCCGGTTTATGATTTTGAAAAAGACTTTTTATCCAAAGATTATCTCGGTCATTATTTTATTGATCATAAGGATATCAAAATCAATAAGTACTATTCAGGAGTTGCTCTGCTTATGCTTCCATTTTTTCTGCTTGCATTGTTTTTCACCTGGATATTTGGACTTGAGATGACAGGTTATTCAATGTTATTCCAGTATTTCATTTTATTGGGCAGTATCTGTTATGGATTTCATGGCTCATATTTTACCTATAGACTGCTCAGGTCATTTAGTTTTCCTGAGAGGAAGTCATTTATTGCGATCATCATTTTAATAACAGGCACCAACCTGTTCTATTACATCTTTTTAAATCCTGCTGCCTCCCATGTTTATTCCTTCTTTGCTGCGTCATTGTTTTTATACTTCAGCAGAAAGGCTTTGTTGAAGTTCACAACACGCAATTGTATGATATCTTCCATAGCACTGGGGTTGATAGTGTTAATAAGGCCGGTGAACGGATTAATAATTCTTTTGATTCCATTCTTAGCCACTGATTCCAGGAATCTTCTAAACACTATAAGCCTGTGGATAAGGTCAGGCAGAACATTGTTGTTTTCAGTCCTGGTATTCCTTTTAATTATATCGATTCAATTCCTGATCTTTTACCTGCAAACCGGAGAGTTATATATCTGGACCTATCAGGGTGAAGGATTCAGGTTTAATGCCCCTGAAATAACCAATTTCCTTTTTTCCTATCGCAAAGGATTTTTTATTTACACTCCTGTGATGTTGCTTGCAATCCTTGGAATGATTCCGCTTTTAAGAAAAAGTTTATACCAGTTTTTCAATGCCTTCATATTTCTCACCCTGGTGTTCTATGTGCTGTCATCATGGTGGAGCTGGTTTTATGGGGACAGCTTTGGTATGCGGCCTTTGATTGATTTCTATCCCTTTCTGGCCATCTTACTGGCCTTCTTTCTTACCTGGTTCAGAAACAGAATATATTCCTATTTGCTGGGTATTATATTTTTCATCCTGATAATATTCAATCTTTTCCAGATATATCAGTATGAACACCGCATTATCACCCATGATTCAATGACCGGTGAAAAATACTGGTATGTATTTATGAAAGGAGGTGAGGACTTCAAAGATCTCCTATCGGGAAATAAGGAAGGCCAATTTGAGGAATTGAATTCCGCACCTTCACGACAATATCATATTGATTTCGACACCCTTTATGATGGCTGGATTGTAAACGCTATAAAGAAGGTAATCGATACAGCATACTCAGGTGACTATGTTTGCCCTTTCGATAGTGCCATCATTTACAATGCAGGAATTAAAATTACCAGTGATTCCCTGTTTGTTGGTGATGAACCCATTTTTGTAAGATGTGTACTCCAGCGGTATGATCTTACCCCAGACGCCTCCCTGAAACTTACTTTTGTAGCCCAGGTTATTGACCAGAGCGGCAATACAGACTTCTACAAAACATTCAGGTTTGCTGAAATGCCCTCAGATACTTCACACCTCTGGATTGCAGACACCATCGAGTTCAAATTACCCAAAATGAACAACCTCCGGGATGAACTCAGTTTTTACCTCTGGAATCAGGAGCAACAGACGTTTTTTGTAGATGATGTGGAAATTGGATTTTATGAGTTTGTTGATAAAAAGTGAAAGAGCTCAAGTCATGTTCTCAGGTATGATGCACCATTAGCATCAACAATACAGCCTGTCAGGTACTCGGTACCTTCGCTAGCAAGAAACACAGCTGCCCGTGCTATTTCTTCCGGTTCAGAAACTCTGTTAAGTGGACTTTGAGCACGGATATGATCCCCATCTTTACCGGCTAAACCATCCGCAGCCATATCTGTATCCACCCAGCCAGGGGCAATGGTATAAACAAAAACACCAGCAGGTGCCAGGGCTTTAGCCATTGATTGGCCAAAGGCATTCAATCCAGCCTTACTTGCACCATAGGCAAAAGCTGTAGGTTCCCCCCTGAAAGCACCACGTGAAGAAATATTGATGATCTTCCCGCCACCATGTGCGGCCATGTGTTTGGAAACAAGAAAGGAGAGATTACCAGTACCGGTCAGGTTGGTGTCTATAGTCCTCTTCCAGTTTTGCTGCCATTCATTATAATTCATGGTTATAAAATCAATCTCCTCATAAATACCGGCATTGTTAACCAGCACATCAATTTTCTCATATTGCTCCGTAACTTGATTGACCATACCGGCAACCTCAGCAGCATTGGCGATATCTGCCTGAACCATGGTATGCCCTTTCCCTGGTAGCACTTCAAGAAGAGATTCTGCTTTGGATTTATTTTTATGATAATGGGCAATCACCTGGCCACCTGATTCGGCAAACATCAGGGCAATGGCCCTTCCAATACCACGTGATGCTCCGGTAACAATGATTGTTTTGTTGTCAAATCGTAGTTCCATTGCGTATTATATTAGGCTTTTAATTAGTATGAAAATTCGAAATTTGTCATTGAAAAATAGTCATCAGTCATTAGTCATTCAGTTGTAATACGATTGTTATTTAGTTGTTATTCTATTCAATCGTCAACCGTCAATCATCCATCATCAATCGTCAATATCCCATTTCCGGCATCCAGTATCCAGTCTCCTGTATCCAGCATCTAACTCCCAATCTCACTCACCCCCTTATTACAGGTTCTTGTCTTTATCACTTTAACGAAATAGGGATTGGAGGCAAAAGCTTTTTCCATAATATCGGCAATTTCATCAACTCTATCCGGTGAACAAACAGCGATGACCGATGAACCTCCCCCACTCACAGTGAAACCAAATGCCCCTGCATCAATGACTTTATTATGCACCTCTTTGTACTCCGGAATAGCAGCAGACCTGACAGGCACATGGATATGGTCAACATTGATTGCCTTTCCAAACTCTATAATGTCTCTGGTGTGCAGGGCATGGATCACTCTTGCTACACGTGCCATCTGATCCTTAAGTTTTTCTTCCCCGATTTCGTAAGTAATAAATCCTCTTGTAGTCCGCTGCGTTTTTTTTATGTTGGCAAGTACAACCGGAAAATCCGGAATTTCAAGTCGCAGAACATCCATGGGATTATAACTCTTAATAAGTACAAAACCACCGATCATTGACGCTGCCACATTATCGGCATGAGGTGATCCACCCGAGGCAATTTCTCCCATACGGGCAATATCAATCAGTTCATTATCCGAGAGCTTGAGGTTCAGTAATTTGTTAAGGCCATAAACGCTTCCGGCTGCTGATGCCCCGGTAGTACCAAGCCCTCCTCCTGAACACATATGTTTGATGATCTTTATATGAACACCAAGAGAAAGATTCTTTCTTTTCAGAAATTCTAAAATGGCAAGACCGGCAGTATTATCTTTTGGTTCCAGTGGAATATTCTGATTTTCCCCTTCTATATCAATACTAACCGATCCTGAATCATTAAGGCTAAGTAAAACTTCATCGTATGGTTCATGTAAGGCCATGGCAAAGATATCATATCCCGGGCCTACATTACCACTGGTTGCCGGGGCTTTAATCAGGATACTTTTCATATCAGGTTCCTTTCTTTAAGCAGTTGCTCAAGAATTTTTGTTTTACCCGCGCTGAGTTCAGTCAACGGCGGACGTAGTGTGCCATTGATCATCCCCATCAGGTTCAGGGCTTTCTTGGCCCCCATGGGATTGGTTTCAAACCTGCCTGCCTCAAACACTGGATAATAATCAATATGGAGTTTTTCAGCTTCTTCAAATTTTCCATCAAGTGTAAGGTTAATCATCTTACTCATAACATCGGGAATCACATTGGCAATAACTGAGAATGATCCTGCCCCTCCAAACGCTGCCGTTGGATATGCTGTGGTATCTTTACCTGTAAAAACCAAAAAATCATCGTTTCTGGTCAGATAAATGGTTTTGGCCAGGTGGTCAATTTCTTTTTTACCATCTTTTGTTGCCACGATATTAGGATGTTTGGCAAGTTCTGCTGTCATCTGGGGTGATAACTCCACTCCGGTACGGCCTTTTGAACTATGCAGAATTAATGGAACCGGTATAGCATCAGCAAGTTGTTCATAATATTTCATTAACGCAGGTGGTTGCGGTAATGCCAGATACGGTGAAAAAGCAACAACATAGTCAGCCCCGTTGTCAGCAAACATTTTCGCCCTTTCTATTGATTCTAACGTCCCCGAACCACAAATATCGGGGAGAACTGGTTTTCTCCCAGCTGCTTCATTAACAATAATCTTAACTACCCTTCCCAGTTCATCATGCGACAATAATGAATTCTCCCCTGTGGTTCCCAATGGTGCTATTCCTGCTATATCTGTTTCAATCTGCATCCTGACAAGGCGTCGTAAGGCTTCCTCATCAATAGAATAATCATCCTTAAAGGGTGTAACCAATAAGGTATATGCTCCTTTTTTCATCATTTTATTTTTAAATCTATTTTTTATTAATATGTTTCGCAAAGGTCGTTAGAATACATCATAATGTCAACCAATAGAAATATTATTTTACTATACTTTCTCAACAACAATGAAAATATGGTGCTTTATTATCATAAAATTGTTGATAGTCAGTTTTCAACGTTCCGTACTTGTATTCAGGATATTTATTTAGCTTTGTACTATTCAAGCGTTCATACCATGAAGATAATTAATATTCCTTTCCAACAAACCCACTGGAATTCAATTCCAAAGGTTGAGCATATCGGTGAAACAGGTACATCTTTCTGGAAAGTAAAGGAGATAGCGAATTTCAGGATGAGAATCGTTGAATATTCGCGGAATTTCAAAGCAGACCACTGGTGTAAGAAAGGTCACCTTCTTTATGTTCTGAAAGGGGTTATTGAAATTGAAATGAAGAATGGGGAAACATACCAGCTTGGTGAGGCTGATAGTTTTGTTGTTGGTGATGACAGGCAGAATCCACACATTATTTCCTCTGACTTCGGTGCTAAAGTTTTAATTATAGATTGAATAAAGCATCAACTTAATTAACTCAGAATGAATTATACCTTCCGTTTCCTTTCCCCAACTGATATTACTGTAGTATATCTCACCAACCTGAAAGCATTCGCTGATTATGCTGTTGATATGAGCTATATGTCAGAAACTGTCATCCACAACAGGGCCATCAAGAATGGTATTGATTTTAATGCTTCGGTGGGAGCATTTTATAAAAATGAGATGGTCGGGTTTACCCTTACCGGTATCGATTTTGTAAAGGGCAGAAAATCAGCATTTGATATTGCCACTGGAATCATTAAGGAACACAGGGGTAAAGGACTGGCAAAACAAATGCTCGATTATGCAATTCCTTATCTGGAAAAGCAAGGAGTTAAAAATTTTTATCTCGAGGTTTTGCAGGTCAATGAACCTGCTATTAAAGCCTACCATAAAACCGGCTTTGAAATTACCAGGGAATTTGACTGTTACCTTGGTACAATTGATAATCTTAACATAAATAAGAAAACAGCACTACCAATTGAGATTTCGACATTTGATATAAATGAGATTGATCATTATGAACATTTCATGGACTGGGAACCTTCATGGGAGAACAGCATGAATTCCATTAAAAGAATAGAAAATGAGGTAATATCACTTTGTGCAAAACTGAACGATACCCTCATAGGCTTGTTATTGTATTATCCTACCGTGAACTGGATCATGCATCTTTCAGTACAATTTGAACTTCGAAGAAAGGGTATAGGATCAGCCTTATTGAATCATCTGACCACTCTCCTACCCGATCATATAAAAAGCCTGAAGGTTGTTAACGTATCACCGGAAGATCATGCTTTCAAATCATTCCTGCTTAAGAATGGTTTTGAGTATGAGATCAGCCAGTATGAGATGAGGAAAGGGCTTTGCAATGGGGATTAAAGCCATTAAGTAAACAGTTTAATTGTCGATTGTCAATCCTACTGTGGAATTCCATCTTTACTCCAACCTCTGAGGTTATAATATTCCTCAACCAGTGAACGGAAGAATTCCCTGTCGATCTTTTTACCTCTCATGAAACCTGCCAGCGATTCTTCTTTAAAAAATCTTTCTGCAAGGGTATCATCATTCGTTGTACGGCCATTTCTCAGGTTGTATTTTCTGGCAAGGTTCGTGATCTCAGCCCCTGCCTTTAATAATGATTCCCCATCAAAAGCCAGGCCAGTAGCCGCATTCAGGATCTCAGCAAGTCGGTCAAGGCCCATCGGAACGAAATCACAAATTACAAGACAATTACGGGCATTAATTGTATCGATGCCCTCAACAACTGCTGAAGGAATATCTTCAATCCTGAAATCCTCACCCATTTCTGCTTCCGTCATCCATAACCTTGTATGAGATGCAAAATCAGCAACAGCAAAAACAACACCCATTGTAAGGGATCCCTTGGGATTCACCCCTGAAAGCTCCATCCCTCCGGTATTGATGGCAAAGTCTTTACTGTCTTTACCTATTCTGTTTGCAGCATCGCGTGTGCCATCAGCAAAAATTTCCCCAACACCATTTCTGTTCGCAAGAAGTTCAATGAATTTTCTCTGCTCTTCCGCATTACCCCAATCAAGCATCAATCCCTTCCAGTCATCGATCAATCCCTTTTCATAACACTCCATGGCGAATGCGCAGGTAACCCCGGTGCTGATGGTATCCAAACCAAGGTCATTGCACATTTCGTTAGCCCAGGCAACATCTTTAATATTGTTTACCATGCTGTTTATACCCAAGAATGCCGTTGTTTCAAATTCAGGTCCTTCAATTTCATGGCCATCCCATCTTGCCCATTTAGAGCAACGGATATTACAACCATAACAACTGGTGTCTTCCCAGTTCAATTCTTCCCTGGCAGCTTCAGAACTAACCTTTTCAAAATCATCAAAAGTTACCTCCTGCCAGTTTTTGACCGGAAGCATTTCAAATTCCTGGCCACTTCTGACACATTTCATGGTACCTTTTTTCCTGCGAAACTTAATGCCATCCTGCACAAGTATATCCTTTGTGAACTTCTTGTTAAGTTCCAGAAATTTATCCTCATCAAAGTATTTTATCCCCTGCTCTCCATCAGTAATGATAGCCTTCAGATTTTTGGATCCCATAACCGCTCCGGCGCCCCCCCTTCCATACTGCCTGTGTTTGTCAACACCGATACAGGCCATTTTTGAAAGATTCTCCCCTGCGATACCGATAGCTGCTACCCTTGGTTCTTTCCCCGGGTGACGCTTCTTAAGTTCATCATCAATATAGAAAATACCTTTCCCCCATAAGTCTGTAGCATCATGAATCTCAACATTTTTATCGGTGATATACAGGTAAACAGGTTTCTCTGATTTGCCGGATATAAAAACATAATCATAACCAGCACGCTTCAAGGCCGGGCCAAAATAACCCCCGCAATGGCTGTCGAGAAGTCCGTTGGTTAAAGGCGATTTGGTTACGAGAGTGGTTCTTGCACTGGTTTGAACTTTTGTCCCTGTAAATGGGCCATTAACAAAGATCATTGGATTTTCAGGACTGAATGGATCCGGATCTGGTGCATGCTGCTCCATCAGGGCAAAACCCATTCCTTTACCACCGATGTATTTGGTGATAAGGTCTTTCTCGGTTTGTTTTGTTTCGATTTTCCCGCTGGATAAATCTATGTAAATGCATTTGTTCGTATAAGACATAACGATTTATAATTGATGATCTAAGATTAATAGTTTAACCACAAAGTTACACAAAGGAATCACAAAGTCATACAAAGATAATCAATACAATGTATGATCATTTTTATGTTTATCCTGGCTCCGGTATCTTTTGAATTGTTTTGATATCCTAATATCGACCAATCATTGAAAATTTAAGACAGGAAAGAAAATTGTTAGTTAAATCTCAAATCAAATTGTCGATAATCCAAAATATATTTTAAATCCATGACTGCTTGTCAGGCAGGTTCAATTGTTAATAGGTGTTCGGATACCAAAACCGACGCTTCCAGGTCTTCCTTCATCAGACTCTGTAAGGTCTTACCTGCTGCCTACTCTTCATCCACCCCTGTGTATCGCCAGCATATCAGTAAGTATCGAAAATCCGGTTTCGATTCGTCCAGCCCCGGGACCAACAATAGTTACATCCCCTAAAAGGTCAGTGGTAAATGTTAGTGCGTTGGTAGCTCCCATTACACCTGCAAGGGGATGTGACAGATCAACCATTTCCGGTGATACCGATCCGGTAACCTTATCCCCTGATTTCTCCACCGAACCGATCAGTTTCCATCGTTTATTTTCTGCTTTTGCCTTTTCGATATCCTCTGGTGATATGCCAGTAATTCCTTTACATGGAACATCATTGATATTCATTGAAGCCCCCATAACAACATTGGCAAGAATGGTAACTTTACCTCTTGCATCATAACCTTCCACATCTCCGGTAGGATCGGCTTCAGCATATCCTTTTTCCTGGGCTATTTTTAATACATCCTCATAACCCATACCCTTTTCCATTTCACTCAGCATATAATTTGTTGTACCATTCAGGATGCCCCTTATCTTTGAAATTTCACATCCAGCCAGCGGGCCTTCAGCAAGGTTGATAACCGGTGTGCCGGCAACCACAGTACCTTCAATCAAAAATCTCACCCCATGCTTATCAGCAAGTTTCTTCATCTCAGGATACAACAATGCAGCCGGGCCTTTATTGCTGGTCACAACGTTTTTGCCTGCCTTCAATGCAGTATTCACATGATCAACAGCAGGTCCCCCGCTTGTCAGGTCGGTATAGGTAAGCTCACATACGATATCGGCATTGCTTTTCTTAATCAGTTTCAGGGTGTCCCAATCCTTAAGGTCCCTGGCAAACTTTTGTTTATTCTTCGCCATATCAAGAAAGTAATCGACATCAAGGCCTTCCGGATTATAAACATTGCCATATGCAAAATCTGCAATGGCAACGATATCGAATTTAAATCCATATTTTTTCTTCAGATAATTCTTCTTCTGAATTAATATCTCACATAGTCCCTGGCCAACTGTACCAAATCCTATCAATGCAATTCTGTGTTTCATAATATTTCCTTTTAATAATATATTAACTATCTGATTAATGTTGCAGATGATGCACCACCTGCAGAGTATTCAGGTGAAGTTATTGTATATTTTTTACCTTCAATTACTGACAGCCCTCGTTCAATATCTGCTATAATATCATCAGGATGTTCAGCCCCGACACACAGGCGGATAAGGTTTGGGGGAATATCTGCAAGTTTACGCCCTTCTTCGCCCTGTTGCGAATGTGTTGAAATTGCCGGTATTGTCGCCACTGATTTAACCCTGCCAAGGTCGGTAGCCCTCCATATCATCTTGAAAGCATCAAATACATCACGGGTAGCCTGTGCACCACCTTTAATCCTGAACGACATCAAATGACCATACCGGTTAACTTTCTGATTGTACAGTTCATCATATTCAGAATCTACAAGGACCATATATCTTTTCGCAAGTTCATGTAGTGGATGACTTTCAATTCCGAGATAATCCACCTGTTCGATGTGTTTATGCCCTTCAAGATAATTGGCTATCTGCATGGTACTTCTGCTCCAGCTGTCAACCTTTGAGCGGATAGTCCTCAGGTCATTGAGCGCCATGATAGCATTGAATGGTGAGATATTTGGTCCATTGTCACGATTGGGCAATAATTTAATATATGCACCAAAATCTTCTTTCATCTGATCATTATCGATGTTGGATGTAAGATTCTTCCGGGCAATGACAGCGCCACCAATACCAAAACCACTTGATGTAACTGTTTTAGAGATTGACTGAATAACGATATCTGCCCCAAATGTAAGCGGGCGCATCAGGGCGGGAGTAGCCACCGTAGCATCAACAATCATCGGAATACCATGTTCATGGGCAAGATTAGCAACCTTTTCCAGGTCGAAGAAAGCCTGCCCCGGGTTACTCGGCATTTCACCATAAAGGAAACGGGTGTTCTCATCGATCTTTGAAGCCCATTCATCAATATTATTTGAATTGACGATCTTGCGCCATTCTAAGTTTTTCTCCTGGTCCTTACGAATCGCGAACTGCTGAAATGTTCCACCATAAACCTGGCTGGTGGCAACAAAATTTAATTTCTGGTCAGGTTTCTTTGTATCGACAACCAGGAATGTATCACAGGCACTCTGTATGGCGCCCATACCGGAAGAAGTAGCACAACAGGAAGCTTCAATATCTGCACCATAACTTTCGAGTAAAGCAAGCGCACCTTCAAGATAATATATCGAAGGATTGGCAATCCTTGAATAACACCAGGTAGGGATCATATATCCAAGGGCAGCTTCCATTTCATCAGAATCGCGGTAAGCCTGGGATGTTGACATGTAGATAGGTTCAATAATGGAACCCTGGTTGAAATCCAGGGCTTCCTGCATGGAATAAATGCCATGTACTGCAATTGTATCGAAACGGCATTGCTTCATTCGCCGGATGTTTTCTTTATGCCATCCTGCCGACCGTTTGGCAGCTTCAACATAATGTTCTAAACCTTTTGCATTCATAATTATTTGGTTTTTATATTTGTTTGATGTTTAGTTTTCAGAATGGTGTTACAGGAAACATACAAAAATAATACTCAAAACTGCTCATTATACAAATTATTACAATCTAACAGTAAAACAGATGAATTATTTAAAAACTCTCAGTATTCATTTGTAAATTCGCAAAAATTATAACCAAAATCAGATGAACACTAAATATTTACTGGATAGCCTGGACAAAAGGATACTCACTTATTTATCAGCTGATGCCCGAATTCCGTATCTTGAGATCTCAAGAAAATGCAAGGTTTCCGGCGCAGCCATACACCAGCGAATTAACCGCATGCTTGAGTCCGGAGTGATTACAGGCTCACAGGTCAATATCAATCCCAAGGGGCTGGGATATAATACATGTGCCTTTATTGGCCTGCAGGTAAACCTCACATCAACCTCCACCCACGAAGAGGTATTTGGTAAGATCAAAAAGATCCCTGAGATAGTAGAATGCCATCATATCACCGGCAAATACTCGCTGCTAGTTAAGATCTATGCAAAAGACAACGAACATCTTAAAAGGACCATTGTCAGTAAAATACAGTCTATTTATGAGATTACCAGTACGGAAACGTTTTTGTCACTTGAAGAAGGATTTATAAGGCAGTTGCCTGCTGAGTAGTTAATAGGTTGAGAGTTGAGGGTTGAAGGTTCAGAATTCGAAGTTGGAAACTTGATGCTGAAGATTGGATACTGGATTATCTGATAACCGATGCTAATTGCACATTTCCCTTTTTGGTGGATTTAGGGGGGTATGAATAATAGCTAAAAACAATGAAACAAACAATGGAACAATTAAATTCCTTGCATATTAATACTTACACTCGATAACCAGATTCAGTTACTAAAAATATTTATCTGCCCGCGACTTCATGTAGATAGAATTTTATAATTTCGCATTAAATTAATCTGGTATAAATAAACATAGATATGAAATACGATATTCTTATTATAGGCAGCGGTCCCGGGGGTTATGTTGCTGCTATCCGGGCTGCACAATTAGGAAAAAAAGTAGGGGTTATTGAAAAATCTGAGCTTGGTGGTGTTTGCCTCAACTGGGGTTGCATCCCTACCAAAGCCCTGTTAAAAAGTGCCCAGGTATATGACTATGCCCAACATGCTTCCAATTATGGAGTAAGCATCGATGGAGAAGTAAAACCCGATTTAACCGCAATGGTTAAGCGCAGCCGTGAGGTAGCAGAAGGTATGAGCAAAGGCATACAATTTCTGTTTAAGAAAAATAAGATTGATCATATTCAGGGAACCGGTAAAATAAAAACCGGCAAGAAAGTAGTTGTTACTGATAACAACAAAAAAACAACAGAATATGAAGCGGATCATATAATCATTGCTACAGGAGCAAGGTCAAAAGAATTGCCAAACCTCAAACAGGACGGAAAGAAGATCATTGGCTATCGCGAAGCCATGACACTCCCCAAACAACCGGCCTCACTGGTGGTTGTTGGGTCAGGGGCGATCGGAAGTGAGTTTGCCTATTTTTACAATACCATCGGAACGGAGGTTACCCTTGTTGAATTACTTCCTGAACTGGTGCCGCTGGAGGATGTTGAGGTGTCGAAAACACTTGGAAGATCATTCAAAAAAGCAAAGATGAAAGTATATACGGCCGCTGGTGTTGAGTCGGTTGATAAGAAAGGCAAAAACTGCAAAGTAACGATAAAGACGAAAAAAGGGGAAGAGGTAATTGAAGCTGAAGTTGTATTATCTGCAGTTGGAATAAAATCAAATATTGAGAATTTAGGGCTTGAAGATGTAGGTATCGCTGTAGAAAAAGATAAGATAATGGTTGATGAGTTTTACAAAACCAATATTGAGGGCTATTACGCCATAGGCGATATTGTTCCGGGTCCCGCTCTTGCCCATGTGGCTTCTCATGAAGCCATAACATGTGTGGAGGGAATTGCAGGCCTTGACCCTGAACCTATCGATTATGGAAATATTCCTGGCTGTACTTACACCCATCCGGAGATAGCCTCTGTTGGCATGTCAGAGGCACAGGCGAAGGAAGCCGGTTACGAAATCAAGGTCGGGAAATTCCCCTTTACCGCTTCAGGTAAAGCCAGTGCTGCCGGGGCTAAAGAAGGTTTTGTAAAAGTTATCTTTGACTCAAAATACGGTGAGTGGCTGGGTGCACATATGATCGGGGAAAATGTAACTGAAATGATCGCTGAAGTGGTCGCTGCACGAAAACTTGAAACAACAGGCCACGAGATCATCAAATCGGTTCACCCTCATCCAACCATGTCGGAGGCGGTGATGGAGGCAGTGGCAGCTGCTTATGATGAGGTGATTCATCTTTAGAAGTTAGATGATAGAAGTTAGAAAATAGAACATTAAACATTAAACATTAAACATTAAACCCTAAACTATAAACTATAAACCTTTTTATGGAGATTATTACAACTAAAATAAAAGGCTTGCTAATCATCAAACCTGATGTATTTGAAGACCCCCGAGGTTACTTTTTTGAATCCTATAACCGTGAGAAGTTTGTAGATGCAGGAATTCCCGATACATTCGTTCAGGATAATGAATCTAAATCTCAAAAAGGAGTTCTAAGGGGTTTGCATTTCCAGAATCCACCATATGACCAGGGCAAACTGGTCAGGGTTATCAAAGGTTCTGTTCTGGACGTTGCAGTTGATATCAGAACAAACTCCCCGACATATGGCGCATGGGAATCGGTGGAGTTATCAGAACAAAACAAGATCATGTACTGGGTGCCACCGGGTATGGCACATGGTTTTGTAACACTTGAGGACAATACAATATTCTTTTATAAATGTACCAACCTGTATAACAAAGCTTCTGAAGGTTCCATCATGTGGAATGATCCCGACCTCAATATTGACTGGGGCTTTGAATATCCGATTTTATCAGAAAAGGATAAAATTTCCCCACTGTTCAAGGATTTTAAAAGCAATTTTCAGTATTCAGTTTAGTTAAAGAATGAATTAATATGAAGAAGTACGCAATTACGTTTGCTGCTGCATTCCTAATTATAATAACAATTTCAATACTCTATAAATGCACGGTAAATAAAGATACTGTTACCCTTGAGAATAAATCCACCCAGGAAAGTTATACCATTTCTTCACTTGATTTGCCAGACAATATAGATTTTGCAGGTGAAGAAGCCCCATTGGATTTGTTTTATGTAAAAGAAAGCCTGGATAAGGAATTATTGATCAATACTTACTGGCACTCTTCAACCCTGCTATATTACAAAAGAGCTTCGAGATACTTCCCTGTTATTGAACCTATACTTGAGAAAAACAAAGTCCCTAACGATTTCAAATATATTGCATTGATTGAAAGTGGTTTTGAGAATGTAGTATCCCCAAAGGGAGCTGCAGGTTTCTGGCAATTCAGAAAAGGAGCTGCAGAAGAATTTGGTCTTGAGATCAACAACGAAGTTGACGAAAGATACCATCTTGAAAAAGCTACTGAGGCTGCCTGTAAATATTTCCTTGATGCTTATGAAAAATATGGAAGCTGGACCATGGCAGCTGCTTCATACAATGCTGGTAAAAGAGGAATTGACAGGCAGATCGAAAAACAAAAAGAAGATAATTACTATGATCTCCTGCTTTATGATGAAACAGAGCGATATGTTTTCAGGGTCCTTGCCATGAAGTCGATATTCCTTGACCCGGAAAAATATGGGTTTTTCATCCAGGAGGAACATCTTTATCCACCTATTGGAACCTATGATATGCAAGTTGACACAGCAGTATCCAACTGGGCTGATTTTGCAAAACAGTTTGACCTCACTTACAGGATACTTAAAGAGTTCAATCCCTGGCTCAGGCAGGCTTATTTGAAGAATCCCAGGGGTAAAACATATAACATCAAAATTCCGAAGAAGGAAGAGTTAGAATATTAGTCATTGGTCATTGGTCATTGGTTATTGGTTACTGGTTATTGGTTATTGGTTATTGGTCATTTGTCGGCAATAAGGGAGGGATTCCATCCCGCCACAGACGAGAGGGAAAACGTCCCTGGTAATTGTTTTTTTCTCTAATTTTACCCTTTATTTTTTACTATAAACTTCCATAAAATGCAATCCTTTTCGTACTTCATTTCCTTACTCTTAATTGTAGTATTAGCAAGCAACAACGCAACAATTGGTCAGGAGTGGGACTTAATTAATCCCAACCCTACCTATGAATATATACAAGGTGTGGATTTTATAAATAACAACACAGGCATCATATGTGGCTATTATGGAGAAATCTTCAAAACCGAAAATGACGGTTTAACATGGGAACCAAAAGAAAGCACGACCTGCAAACATTTATGGTCTGTAGCATTTATCAATGCAGATACAGGATTTGCCGTTGGAAATGTTGGTACGATACTAAAAACTATTGATGCCGGGGAAACCTGGATCCAGCTGCCTCAGCCGGTGCCTACCGATTTATTTTACATCTGTTTTTATGATGAACTGAATGGATGGATCGCTGGAACATACAATACTATTATCCGTACGCGGGATGGAGGAAACAACTGGGAAGTCTTAAGCCATTCCCTGAACAGCCCCGAAACATGGTACAACATAGATTTCATTAATCGGGATACCGGATACGTGGTTGGCGATGATCGTTTCTCGGGTAACAGCAATGGATTAATAAAACGGACTTTCAACGGCGGTGAAGACTGGGAAAACATCAACACCCCCGATGAAATTGAGTTTATTGATGGGCTGGATGTAATAAAAGAAAATGAAATATGGATAGGCTCAGGAAATCAAATTGTTCCATGGAACCGGGCTGTGGTTTTATATCATTCCCTAAACGGAGGTAAAAACTGGGATACGATTACACTCGGGCATTATATTGCAGGAGTCAGCAGAATTAAATTTTTCCCTGATTCGGTTGGAAGGGTTTTATGCGGTAATATGATGTTTATCACCAATGATGGCGGGAAAAACTGGGAGAATAATTATTTAGATTATCACACGCATATGAACGAAATAGACTGGATAGATGAGAACAAGTTTGTTACGGTGGGAATTAATGGCTATATTTTTAAAAGTAACGATTCAGGTTATTCATGGGAGGAATTATCACAGGGAGGACACACCTCATTTCATGATATCGTATTTTCTGATGAACAGCATGGTTACGCCATCGGACATTTAAATGGTAATGCATCCCTTTATACAACTTCAGATAACGGACTGACCTGGGATAACTTTGACTTTGGATCAACATATCCTTACGGGTATTTATATTCAATTGATTTCTCAGGTGAGAATACCGGCTGGATAGCAGGGATTAACGGAATAATGTTTAACACGAATGACGGTGGAAAGACATGGTTAAATATAAACTCAGGCCATACCTTCAGCCTGAATGATATTGAATGTTATAACGAAAATTACGTCTGGGCAGGGGGTTGGCAGGGAAAACTTATTAAATCTATCGATTATGGAAATTCATGGACAGATATCAGTTTAACAGAGGAAGATTATAATATTTTTCAATTATTATTTACGGATCCGTTAACCGGATATTTAACATTATACAATATTGAAGGTTATGATGAAGGAAAACTGCTTAAAACCCTTGATGGTGGAGTGTCGTGGAAAGAATTAAATTATCAGGATAAATTAAATTACCGGATTCTCTGTATGGATTTTATTGATGCTCAGAATGGTTTCATCAGTATAAAACAGGTGGGAATTAAAAAAACCAATGATGGCGGGGAAACATGGTTATCCCTCGGAAAAATTGAAAATTATGATATGGATTATATCAGGTTTTTTGATGAATTGAACGGCGTGGTGGCTTATTCAGATCAGGTTGTTGCCGGTACAGTTAATGGCGGGGAAAGCTGGACTATTGAATATGAAGCAATATGCTCTTCAGCCTACGCTGCCAAAAACTTCTTCAGGACACCACAGGAAGGATGGGTTACAGGAAGTTACGGAAGAATTCAAAGATACTATGGTGTGTATACAAACATCAATGAAAACGGATCAGAACAAAATAATTCTGAATACTTCACGGTATACCCCAACCCGTCCTCCGATATACTAAAACTACCTTGTGAAGATAAATACCAAAGGATCATGATATTTGATTTCAGCGGGAAATGTGTAAAAAATATTGAAAAAATCCACGATAATTACCTTGATATTTCAGACCTGGATGAAGGAACCTATATTCTGAGATTAATCGATAATAAAATATCGGTTAATGTGACGAAATTTATTAAAATGCCCTGAGCATAAAGAAGCAATACCGCTCCAGCCCTGATCCAATCTATTGGATATAATGTTTACCCGTTATTCTCGAAACAAAACCTTAACTTTGCACCCCTTTTTTGATTTTCAAAGGAAACTGATGAAGAAAGAACCCGGAACAGACGAAACGATCAAAATCGCCAAACAGGACCAGAAACTCGAAATTTTCGGTGCGAGGGAGCATAACTTAAAAAATATAAGCCTGAGTATTCCGAGGAATAAACTTGTAGTTATCACCGGTTTAAGCGGATCAGGAAAATCCTCCCTGGCTTTTGACACCATCTATGCTGAAGGGCAGCGCAGGTATATGGAGACTTTCTCAGCCTATGCCCGTCAGTTTATTGGCAATCTTGAACGTCCGGATGTTGACCAGATCAACGGACTCAGCCCAGTTATTTCTATAGAGCAGAAATCGATAAATAAGAATCCCCGCTCTACTGTTGGAACTGTTACAGAAATATATGACTTTCTGAGGCTGCTTTATGCCCGCGTAGCAGAGGCATATTCGTATGTTACCGGTGAAAGAATGGTCAGATATTCGGAAGAAGAGATCATTAATCTACTTCTTGAGCGATATGAAAGCCAGAGAATAATTTTACTGGCGCCCATTGTGAAAGGACGTAAAGGGCATTACAGGGAATTATTCGAACAGGTTAGAAAGATGGGATATCTGCGGGTCCGGATTGATGGAAAAATCAGCGAGATCACTTTTGGCATGCAGACAGATCGGTATAAGGTTCACGATATTGAAATTGTTATCGACAGGGTAATCCCCGACAGAGAGGATAGATCCCGCATCAGTCAATCGGTACAGACAGCCTTAAGGCATGGGAAAGGAGCCATGCTTGTTATGGAAGAAAATAACAATGCCACGCATCATTTTTCAAGGATGTTGATGTGCCCCATATCAGGAATATCTTATGATGAACCCGAACCTAATACTTTTTCATTCAATTCCCCTTATGGCGCCTGCCCAAGGTGCAACGGGCTGGGAAAGATATCAGAGATTGACCTGAACAAGATCATCCCGGATAAGCTAAAAAGTATAAGAAATGGGGGTATTTCCCCGATCGGGAGTTATAAAAATAATTGGATTTTTCATCAGATGGAAGCTATTGGTCATAAGTACAGTTTCACTCTCGATACACCGATAAAGAACATTCCTGATGAAGCCATTACAACCATACTCTATGGCTCCAATGAATCATTTACTATTAAAAAGGAATTCCTGGGAGTAACCTCATCCTATTCCCTGAATTTTGAAGGCATCGTCAATTTCATCAGCAACCAGTTTAACGACAACACCTCCAAAAGCATCAGGACATGGGCTAACAGTTTTATGAACAGAAAAGACTGTCCGGAATGTCATGGGAACAGATTGAAAAAGGAAAGTCTTTATTTCAAAATACAGAACAAAAACATTGCCGAGCTGGCCAGCATGGATATGATCCTGCTGGGAAACTGGTTTGAAGAAATTGAAGAAAAACTTACTGAAAAGCAAAAATTGATTGCGCATGAAATCATCCGTGAGATCAAAACAAGGATCAGGTTTTTGCTGGATGTCGGGATTGATTACCTCACCCTGAACCGTCCTACCCGAAGTCTTTCCGGTGGTGAGGCTCAACGTATAAGGCTGGCAACACAGATTGGCTCACAACTAACCAATGTATTATATATTCTTGATGAACCTAGCATCGGACTTCACCAGCGTGATAACCTCAGGCTGATAAGCTCTTTAAAGGATTTGCGTGATATCGGGAACTCCGTAATTGTTGTAGAACATGATAAGGAAACCATTCTTGCTGCTGACGAAGTAATTGATATCGGTCCCGGGGCAGGCAGGCATGGTGGGAAGATTGTTGCACAGGGGAATCCATCAGAGATGAAAACCTGTAAAACTCTTACGTGTGCTTATCTCAGTGGTAAAAAGGAGATTTCTGTTCCTGACCAACGCCGACCTGGAAATGGGAAAGTATTAACTTTGAAAGGGGCCGCAGGAAATAACCTTAAAACAGTGGATGTTGATCTTCCCCTTGGTAAACTGATCTGCGTAACAGGTGTATCCGGAAGCGGTAAATCTACCCTCATTAATGAAACGCTTTACCCGATTCTCAGCCAGAAGTTTTATAAATCTGTAAAAACCCCGCTTGACTATAAATCCATCGAAGGACTTAGCAGTATTGATAAGGTTATTGAAATAGATCAATCACCTATTGGCCGCACTCCACGATCAAATCCTGCAACCTATACCAAAGTATTTGATGAGATCAGAAAACTTTATGCCCAGCTTCCTGAAGCCAAAATCCGTGGATATAAACCCGGCCGTTTTTCATTCAATGTAAAAGGGGGAAGATGCGAGACCTGTAAAGGAGGAGGATTGCGGCTTATTGAAATGAACTTCCTTCCAGATGTATATGTTCATTGTGAAACCTGCAACGGGCATCGTTATAATCGTGAAACCCTGGAAGTAAGGTATAAGGGAAAGACCATCAATGATGTACTGAACCTTACCATTAACCAGGCGGTGGAATTCTTTGAAAATATTCCGGCCATAATTCAAAAAATAAAAACCCTCAAAGATGTCGGCCTGGGTTATATCACCCTCGGGCAATCATCCACAACCCTATCGGGTGGTGAAGCCCAGCGGGTAAAACTGGCTGCAGAACTCTCGAAAAGGGATACAGGTAAAACCCTTTATATTCTCGATGAGCCAACCACAGGCCTGCATTTTGAAGATGTCAAAGTATTGCTTGATGTATTAAACCGTCTTGCTGACAGGGGAAATACCGTACTGGTGATAGAGCATAACCTGGAAGTGATCAAGGTTGCCGACCACATCATCGACCTTGGGCCCGAGGGAGGTGACAGGGGTGGCGAGATTGTTGCCACCGGAACACCCGAAGAAGTTTGCAGGAACGACAGGAGTTATACAGGGTATTTCTTAAACAAGGAATTATCAGGGTAATTAAGCATTCAGGTTATCAAGTCATTGTTCGAAGTTACCAATTGATGTTAGCAGATCGAGTTCAATGCCATTAAGTTATGTTTAAAGTTACATTTCGATGCCGGCATTCTGCATAACTTCAAACTTCAAACTGGTAACCTCAAACTATTCATGATTATTACCTACCTTTAATGTAACCAAATCACAAAAGAAATGAGATTGATAATCAAAGTCATCATACTGGCACTATTACTGGGTTGTTCCCAGCAGGAAACTGACATCTTCCCCCTTTATAAGATCAGTGTTGTTGCCAGCCCTGAATTAAACCATCTGGAATATAATCTGAGTCTTAACTACGCCTCTGATACCATCGTTGATACGCTTGTATTTTACCTCAACAGGAATATCAATATCAGGAGTTTCTATGGGAGAAACCTGATCATCTATCATTTCGACACCCTTGATTATGATAGTATCCCCGGGCATCCGTCGGCCACAACATTGAGGGTACTATTTGATCCACCACTGCAAGCCTATGAATACATTAGGATCAGTGCTGATTTGGATGTCAGACTGGATAAAATAACAAAAGCCGATGTATCAGCTGATGGCGTAAAAGATTTTGAACTGAACAACAACACGAGCTGGTATCCTGTCGAATCCGGGCAACCTGGATTCTTCTATGCAGTTAATGTGAAAACAGATACAGGATATCGGATTACGGGCAACAACAGGGTACATTATATCGATGGTAACTGGCAAATGATCTCGGAGGCACCGGCCGATGAGATCAAAATTAGGTTAGAGGAAAAATGATCCCCCTCAATCCCCCCGGAGGGCAGACTTCTCGGTCGATTAGACATTTGGGGAATTTGAATCCAATTAATTTTAATTTACCATGATAAACCCGGGTAAGATCCCTGCATGATGATACTTCGAATATCATGAAGACGTGAAATCATTAAATCGGGAAATCCCGCCGGAGGTGATGGGGCCATCTAAATTATGCATTATTCTTTCTTGATTTCACGAATTCACGGTTTCACGGTTTCACGGTTTCACGATTGACAAAAGATTGGTGATTTAATCAACGGTATATGGATTCAAGTACAATTAAGATGAAATGTGTATAAATATTAGCCCTCAGCGGATTGCGGGGGATGGTGATGATATTTGAACGCCTGATGTCTGTCCTACCAATAAAATACCGAAATTTGCACTCGTTAATAATTAGCGAATATGCATAATAAGAAAGAAGAAGAAGATAAAATAAGGAAAGCGTTCAAGGGAAAAAGCTGGAATGAAATTAAAACTTACGACTCCTGGCAGATATTTAAAGTGATTTCGGAATTTGTTGAAGGATTTGAGAAGCTTGGCGCCATAGGGCCATGTGTATCCATATTCGGTTCAGCGAGGGTTAAGTCCGATGACAGATACTACAAACTTGCCGAAGAGATTGCTTATCTCCTGATCAAGAAAGGCTTTGGAGTGATTACCGGAGGTGGGCCCGGAATTATGGAAGCAGCAAATAAAGGGGCTCATTTTTCTGGAGGGAAGTCGGTTGGATTAAATATAAAACTACCCTATGAACAAAAAGCCAATGTCTTTATCGATCCTGATAAGCTCATTGAATTTGATTTCTTTTTTGTCCGCAAAGTAATGTTTATGAAATATGCTCAGGGTTATATTGTGCTTCCTGGCGGATTCGGCACACTGGATGAATTATTTGAAGCAATAACCCTTATCCAGACCGATAAACTTGTTCATTTCCCCATTATCCTTGTTGTTAAAAAATACTGGGTAGGTTTAATGGACTGGATACATGAAGTACTGCTGAAAGAAAAGAATATCAGTGCCGAAGACCTTGAAATCTTTAAAATCGTCGATACTGCTGAGGAAGCGGTTCATGTGATCGAGGAATTTTATAAGAAGTATGCATTAAAACCGAACTTTTAATTGGAAGCTAGAAATTAGAAACCGGATGCTGGATATTTACGAAATGTGAATTATGAAAATAAATATCTTAAGCACAATCGAATGACCATTGTATTACTACTGAATGACCATTGTATTACTACTGAATGACCATCGTATTACTACTGAACGACCATCGTATTACTACTGAATGACTAATGACTAATGACCTATG
This sequence comes from uncultured Bacteroidales bacterium, assembly GCA_964468645.1. GTDB lineage: Bacteria > Bacteroidota > Bacteroidia > Bacteroidales > JAIOZK01 > JAIOZK01. The sequence continues at coordinate 34,980 of CAYXUU010000018.1, read as the reverse complement.
ACTAATTAACCAATGAAAAAATCCATCACCAGAATACCACTTAAAATCATCAGCATCGAAAACGATGGCTACCACCTGATGATACCGGCCAGAATCAACAGAAAGAAAGCTAAACTGCTGATCGACACCGGTGCATCAAGAACTGTTTTTGATAAAACCAGGATCATGAAATTTCTGGGTGAGGAAGATCTAGAATTTGAACAAAACGAAAAGCTCTCTACAGGCCTGGGAACAAATACCCTTGCCAGTGAAGTTATCGTTCTATCAGGATTTAAACTCGGAGACCTCAGAATTAAATATTATCAAGCAGTGGTACTTGATATGAAACATGTGAATGAATCATATACAAAACTTAAACTTCCAGAAATAGATGGAGTCATCGGTGGAGACATCCTTAAGAAATACAATGCAGCCCTGTATTATAAAGAGAAGATCCTGAAGCTATATTATTGATACAATCCTCAGATTTTTTCATTATCAATAGTGAAGAAAATATCTGAATCATCTGTGGCAAAATAAAAGATCAGCCAAAGATATCTCAGATGGATTTATTCATTGATGGCCTGTGTGAATGGTATTCGGGAATTCGTGGTTATTGTAAATTTTATGAGATGCCACGAAAGCACAAATTAGAGATGGATTAATTGTTTGCAATAATGAGTTTACAGTTATTTATTAATTTCTGTCCATGGTCTTGATCTAAAGAAACATTAATAAAATAAATGCCATTTTCAAGTTGTGAGACATCTATGGGTATCTCTTTTGCCCCAGGTTTAACCAGGCTTAATATATTACTACCTGTAATCCCATAGATTGAAACTTGAATTATTGATGAAGTCATTTCTTTATTAAAAACAATATTAACCTGATCGTCAGCAGGATTTGGATAAATTCTACAGAGAGGCTTTTCTGATAAGGGATTCTCATCAAAACCAGGATTTACTTTCGGAGAATAATTACTGTATAACCTCAATCCTCCCGAGTAGTTCCCTGCAATCATATCCAGTCTTCCATCGGTATTGATATCGTGAATGACACCGGCGCTTCTCAATCCTTCATCAAATTGCATTTCCAGGGTGTCCAGGATTATATAAAGTGAATCTGACTCAGTGAACTTTCCGTTGAGGTTATCATCAATATCCTTAAAATAAAAGATCTTTCCTTGCTCCGAACCAACAACCAGGTTTAACTTGTCACTGTTCATGAAGAAGTTAGGGACGCTATATCCATCATACGACAGGTTATAATCTGTAACATTAACTTTACCAAGACTATCGGTGACATAAGTAAAAGTGGGCAATACATCCCCTGTGTTCCGGTAGTAGTTCAGGTTCCCCTTACGTTCACCTATTACCAGGTCCAATTTATCATCCATGTTAAGATCGACAAACTGAGGTGCACTGTATTCACCAACATCAATATTCTGATATTGCAGATCTTCCAATATAAAATTACATGTATCGCCAGGTGTGCTGATATTCCTGTAATAGGCCAGTGTTCCATGAATATTGCCCACAAGCATATCCTTTGAACCGTCTCCATCAAGATCGGCAAAGGCAGGAACAATACCTGTTAATTCAAGGTGTGAGATATTAGCATAATCATCATCAATCAATAGAAAGGCCGGTTCACTGTCTGTACCTGTATTTGCAAAAGCAGCAAGTCTGCCGGTATAATGGGAATGCAGTATCATCCATTCATCATACCACGACGAATCATAATACCCATAATTCCCGACAAGGAGATCATCAAGCCCGTCGCCGGTGAAATCAAATAGCACCGGATAAGCACCGGAACCCAGGTCTATCATTTCATCCTGTATGAACCTGTCGGTATAAAATTCAAAATCAGGATGGTTATTCTCTCCTTCATTTTTATAAAACCATATACTTCTATAATTCTCCGATGTCACAATTGACGGGTCAAAGGGTGACACGACAAGATCCTTTAACCCATCATTATTAAGGTCAAGATATCCGCAGAGAGGCATCGAAAACTGCTTAACATATTTTGTACCGGCAGGGAACTCATTTGTATAACTTATCATCTTTGCATCTGTTGATGTCCCACCGTTCTCCAGCATCATGATGTCAGGATAATCTACATCCCCGAGTAGAAGATCCACCACCCCGTTTGCTGTCAGATCAGTGACCAGGAATGTTGATCCCGTGTGTGGCAATTTATTCAATGAATTATCCCCTTCCATTTTAATCCCAAAACAGGTGTCCAGAAATAACTGGTTGGATTCATCGCTTTCAGCAAACTCACCCCAGCACATCGATACTTCAATAAAATCGAGGGAATCGGGAGTACCGTATTTTTCAATGCCCTGGTTTTTGTGAAATTCAACAAAAGATCCCAATCCCCAGAAAGTAAGAATGTCCAGGTCACCATCATTATCCAGGTCAATTATTCCCGGATAATCTGCATAGGTGGTAAGAATATTAGTATATCCACCTCCCTGGTAAGATAATAGGAATGGATAGATTATAAGTTCAAATTCCAGGTCGATATCGTCAGAGGTATTTTTATAAACCAGTATCCCGGCAAACCCCCTGGAATAGGTGAATATATCCTGTTTTCCATCCAGGTTATAATCTTTCAGGATAACCCAGTCGTACAATACGGGAAATCTTTCTGCAAAATGGGGGGCATAAATATAAGATGATGAATCCGGTATTCCCTCGTTAATAAAAGTCAAAATACGATTACCAGCTCTGTCAAAAACGAAAAGATCCATAACACCATCAAAGTCAAGGTCGATTTCACCAAACTGACAGGAGTTAAGGCCACCCGCCCAGGGATACCTGTAAGCTTCATTGTTCCTTTCATTAACAACTATTCCCTTATCAAGATTCTGGCTTTGAATCACTGCAACAATTGCAAGTAATATTATAATAATGAAGCTTCTCATATAGACTTTTGTATATATCAAATTACAAATTACAAAAAAGAAATAAATTTAAATGAACAATAAACAAAATCCTAAACATGAAAAATCTGAGGTTGTTAAGGAGTGTTGCAGACATTTGATTTTGGATATTGGTTATTATTTGTTTTTTGGAGTTTGACATTTGGTGTTTTTCACATTTTTTATTTAATATACATATAAACCCTACCTATCTAACAGACAAAATCTATTCTTCGTATCTTTGATTTCTAATAAATATTAACATTATGGGGAAAATACTGGTGGTTGATGATGAAAGAAGCATCCGCAATACATTGAGGGAAATCCTCGAATATGAGAAATTTAAGGTTGATGATGCGGAAAACGGAATGAAAGCCCTGGAGCTTATTCAACAAAATAAATATGACGTGGTATTACTGGATATCAAGATGCCACAGATGGATGGCATTGAGGTGCTTGACAAGATCCTTGACATTACCGATGTACCTGTAATTATGATCTCTGGCCACGGGAATATCGACACAGCGGTTGAATCAATAAAACTGGGAGCTTTTGATTATATTGCCAAGCCTCTTGATCTTAACCGTCTGCTGATCACTATCCGCAATGCCCTCGACAAATCCAATCTTGTACAGGAAACCAAACGACTCAGGAGAAAAGTCAGCAAAACCTATGATATCATTGGTGATTCTGATGCCATTATCCGGATAAAGGAGATGATCAGCAAGGTTGCCCCCACGGATGCACGGGTATTGATTACAGGGGATAATGGTACAGGTAAGGAACTGGTCGCAAGATGGCTGCATGATAAAAGCAAGCGTATGAATGGCCCGTTCATCGAAGTTAATTGTGCTGCGATTCCTGCAGAGCTGATCGAAAGCCAGTTGTTTGGCCATGAAAAAGGTTCCTTTACCTCAGCCGTTAAACAACGGAAAGGGGATTTTGAACTGGCAAACGGCGGGACATTATTCCTGGATGAGATAGGGGATATGAGCATTTCAGCCCAGGCTAAAGTTCTCAGGGCTTTGCAGGAGAATAAGATCATGCGGGTTGGCGGGGAGAAGGAAATACCAGTGGATGTCAGGGTGGTTGCTGCCACCAATAAGAATATCAAGGAAGAAATTGAAAAAGGAAATTTCCGCGAGGATCTCTACCACCGTATCTCAGTAATCCTTATTCATGTGCCTCCATTAAGTGAACGTAAAGATGATATCCCATTGTTAGCAAACCACTTTATGGCGGAAACCTGTGAGAATGATGGAAAGTCCATCATAACATTTTCAGACGAAGCAATAGAAGAGTTAAAGAAAATCAAATGGACCGGGAACATCCGTGAACTTCGCAATGTTGTTGAACGTCTTGCTATACTTTGTGATACTGAAGTGACAGGTGAGGATGTGAAGTTGTATGCGATGCCGTTGTATAAATGATTTTTAGCCGCCAGGGCAAGATAGGTGCAAAAAAGTAACCCGGTGATTTTATTAAAGATATCATGCATTTTAAACTTTTCTATGATAATTCACCGGGTGACTATTTTTCCTATTCGTCTTTATTTCGGTCATTCGTGGCATCTCTTTTTTTAGCCATGAATGCACGAATAAAACTCTTCCAGGTTCTCCTATCGTCGGACTCTGGAAGGTTTTGATACAGCGTCCAGCTACCAGTTTCTAACTTCCAGTGTCTGTTTCCAGCCCTCCTAAATATTCATTTCTTTGATTATTAAGGCCTCCATGTTGAAAACTATATTCCACTTACCTTTTTTTCTCTTTTTCAATACTTATCTTTATGAAGTTAACAAAAATGTTTCTCTGTGTTTTTTGTTCATACTCTGCATACACTATGGATAACATTTTAAATAACGTAACCAAATACAAACAAAATAGTATAAGCGATCGAATGAAATGCATTAGATCGATATGATTATTAAACATTATTATGTGTTCCTTTTCAACATTTAATGAATATACTGTTTGTAAAATCAACCGGCTATGAAACGAGTATCTGTTCTTTGTTTTACAATAATAATTTTACAACTCTCTTTTCTGGATTCCCGTGCCCAAAATACCAGGTCAGGATTTAAACCCTATGCTGAACTTAATATCGCCGTTGGTTTCGGCCTTTTCTGGGGTGACCTTCAAACCTACCAGTTTTATGAAGTTGATAAATACAAGAACCTTATACGGGGCAACGGCGCCCTTTCTTTTAAATGGCAATTCACCCCGGTGATTGGTTTGAGGGGCCAGGCCATATACGGACAGATCGCCGGTGAACGTAAGGATTTAAACAGGTCGTTCGAAGCAGGGTTCCTTGAAGCAAATGCCTGCGCAACAATTGACATTATCAATCTTTTCAAATACAAAGAAAAACGGTTTTTATCGGTTTATGGATTTATCGGGCTGGGAGTCACCAACTACAAAAGCAAGCTGATGGAGCTAAATACAGGCAGTGTGATCCACAAGCAGGGCTACGATGGTGATTTCAACCTTGTCGGAAGCAAGATCATCGGGACTGTGCCTGCTGGACTGGGACTGGATTTCCGCCTGAGCAATAAGCTAAGTATCAACCTTGAAACATCATGGCACCCTATTAATACAGACTGGTTTGATAATAAAAAAGGTGGATTTGATTACGACATTTACAGCATCACTTCTCTGGGTTTAACCTATAAATTCAGGAAGAAACAAAAAGATATTTCCGACAAACCGAAAACTGTTGCAGAACCGGTTAAGGAAGAAGAACCGGAAGAGCAACAAAAAGAGCCTGAAACAGAAACAGAAGATCCATACCAGCCCCTGATAAAGCAGGAAGACCTTCAGCAGGAAACTGATCAGGAACAGCAAGAACTAACGGAAGTTCATGAGCCCATGGAAGAACCGGTAACCGAAGTAATCGAAGAAGAAAAGGTGGTGGTTGAAGAGGTGATAGCCATCCCGGATTTCTATTACAGCGTTCAGCTGATCGCCAAACAGGAGGGTGTACTGAATATTCCCCTTTTCAGGAACAGACACCAGTTTAATGGTGAAATCGTTCATCACCTTCATGAAGGCTATAACATTTATACTTCAGGTCAATTCAATACCTATGAGGAGGCCCGTTCCTATCGTGACCGAATAAGAAGCGATAATGGTATAACGGATGCGTTTGTGGTGGCATTTGAGAATGGAAAGCGGTTTAACAAATTACCATAGTTTCATCAATAATATCCTGAGTTGAGAAAAAGCTGGAAGCAGGAATCTGGAAGTTAAAGGTTAGAATATAGAAAAAGTATGCTGGAATTCTAACTTCAGACTTCAAACTCCCAACTAACTTATTATTCCTAATTTTGCAAACTAAATTATAACTCCATGCGATATACGATAGCGCTCATATTTTACCTTATTTTAATTTCAGCCTCCGGTCAGGAAAGCGATACGACAAAGTCAATCTCTTTTCTTTTCATCGGCGACATCATGGGCCATGATACACAGATAAATGCTGCTTACGACTCTGTTTCAGGTACCTATGATTACAACAGCTGTTTTTACTACATGCAGCCTGTCTTCAACGAAGCGGATATTGCCATTGCAAACCTCGAAGTCACCCTTGCAGGAGAACCATACAAAGGATATCCATCTTTCAGTTCACCTGATGAACTTGCCCGGGCTGCCCACAATGCAGGCATTGATATACTGGCAACCGCAAACAACCATAGCTGTGACCGGCTGAAGAAAGGGGTTATAAGAACAATCGGTGCCCTCGACTCCATGGATATACCACATACAGGCACTTTCAAAAATGAAACAGAACGTGATCTGACCTATCCCTTGCTGATCGATGAAAAGGGATGGAGAATTGCCCTGTTGAATTATACCTATGGTACCAACGGTATTCCCGTTCCGGAACCAACCATTGTTAACCTGATAGATACAGCCCAGATCGCCAAAGATATCCGCAAAGCCAGATACGCAAAACCCGATATCATCCTGGTGTTTTTTCACTGGGGGATAGAATACCAATCGGTACCAAATTCAAAACAGGTGGATCTAGCGGGTTTCTGCCATAAACATGGGGCCCATTATGTGATCGGCTCACACCCACATGTGATACAAAAGATGGTGTGGGAGAAAGATACACTCAGAAGTTCAGAGAACTACACTGCTTATTCACTCGGTAATTTTGTCTCCAACCAGCGCAAAAGAAAAACAGATGGCGGGGTGATGGTGAAACTGGTTTTCGAGAATCGTTCCGACAGCATCTTTCTGAAAGAAAGCGGATACTACCTTACCTGGGTATATAGGCCGGAAGTAAATGGGAAAAGGGGGTTTTATATCCTTCCGGCTGCTACCTATGAAAATGATACCTCTTTCTTCTCTACTTCTTACCAGTTTAACAAAATGAATGTCTTTATTGATGATTCGAGGGCTTTGCTGGATTCTATGAATGTGAATGTAGGTGAGTATGTTTTTAATCCGGAAATACCTGAACCGGCAAAAGAAAATGTATTAACCACAGAGGACACAGAGGAGTATCACAGAGGGACACAGACAGACATGAATGGAAGAGTGGTGATGGAGGAGAAGGATGATACTGCCGGAACGAAGAAGGAAAAGTGACGGGAATACAAGGCAAAAGGCAAAAGGAAGAAGGCAAAAGTTATTGAGACCAATATTTCATAAGCCGACGAAGGAGGCGCAGTGAAATATTTAAATTGATTATCTTTGCAACTGATTGTGTGGTTATGTGTTAACTAATGACCAATGACTTATAACGCTTGATAATTGACGACATCGAACATCTAGCCTCGACAATCGACAATTTAATCCCCGGGGCTGACCGGTTTTGACAGCAAGTTGAGGGGACATGTAAGCATGCCGGGTAATGTAGATGCACCCGTAAAAAACTTCTGCAACATTTTTAAATGGCGAAACAAATTACGCTCTCGCAGCCTAATCGAATAATAGTAGATTAGCTTCTCCCGACACGGCGTGTCGGGACGGGACGTTCCGCAGATGGAGATGCCTGATTCCGGTCTGATTTACGGGACGCACGCAATTTCGGGCTGGTTCTGATAATGCTTCGCTATCAGGACGAGATTAAGAAGCTAAGACAGGATCCAGGGTGTTTGTTCCCTTGTCCTGTTCGAAAACCAATAACAGAATAAGCATGTAGAAAGCCTGTCTGTTCCTTGTTTGGACGAGGGTTCGACTCCCTCCAGCTCCACGACATATCATATAATTGGACCCAACGACCCTGAAATTGCTTATCTTTCAGGGTTCTTCTTTCTCAATATGAACAATACCAATGCCTGAACCTTCAAACCGGTAGTTGAGCACTTTTTTTAAGCCTAACTAAAGTGAGTAGGAAGGAACAAAGAAAAGGTAAGAAGGTATAATTGTTAGGGGATGTATTATGTGGTGCAAATCCCTCTGGCAAATATCCCCGTAGGGATACAGAACATCAAGCAGCAAATCAACCATGCTTAACCCATGACCACACCCCTGCACCTATTACCCTGACATCACCCCCTGTTTCCAGGTAGGATAATCCTGAAGCTGATTCTAAACCCTGTTGCCATCTGTGGAAATATTTGTATCTTTATTGAAAGAATATGTGACTGACCAACACCACAAACCAGATCACACATGAAACAACTAATGCGCACCACAACCTTCCTGCTGTCCTGTACCTGCCTGTTTGGCTTTGGAGAGGTTAGGGGACAGTGGGAGTGGCAGAATCCCTTGCCGCAGGGGAATGACTTATACGACATTGCTGTCTTCGATGAAAATAACTGCATATTGTTTGGTAATTCCGGACAAATGGTCATAACCGATGATGGTGGTCAGACCTGGGAATTACGGAATGCAAGTACCTATGACATAAATAATGTCTCTTTCCCAGATCAAGATCATGGATGGGCAGCCTGTGATTCAGGAATTATCCTACACACAAGTGATGGTGGGTCAACGTGGTCACATCAGGTAAGTGGTGTTGATGGAACAATCAAAGGAATAACATTCATAGATAATTCCACTGGCTGGGCATTTTGCTGGGAAGATGATAACCTTAGCAAGATTCTACACACTACCGATGGAGGTATTAACTGGTATCCACTATATACATTAAATGATCTCATTTTTGGTTTATATTTCGTTGATACAGTTCATGGCTGGATGTTAGGGTCAGAGGGTGAAGTTTATCACACCAGCAATGGTGGAATTGATTGGCAATTGCAAATTATTCATCTTATTCAGGTATACGATCTTTACTTCCTTAACACTCTTACGGGGTGGGTAGTTGGCGCATGGAACATTTATAAGACTATGGATGGGGGTGTCAGCTGGGATATTCAACACACCAGCTCAGACATAAAGTTCTACGTGGACATAGACTTTGTTGATGATAGTAGTGGCTGGGTACTAAGTGCAGGAGGTGGAATACTTCATACGTCAAACAGTGGCGAAAGCTGGGAATTACAACATCAATATTCTACTAATCTGTTTTATAAGGCAATTAAGTTTCATGATCAGGAACATGGTTATGTCACTGGGTTAAGGGGTTGGAATATGAATACGTCAGATGGTGGTAACACGTGGAATGTTGAATATAGTAATGCATTTGCTGGTTTGCAGGATATTGTCTTTTTCGATGATGAGAATGGCTATGCCAGGGGTTATTATGAATTTTACAAGACAATTGATGGTGGGTACTCGTGGGAAACTTTATATAGTTTCCAATACAATGCTTTTTATGATATGTGCTTCTACAATACCCATACAGGATGGTTACTGAGTGCAAGCAGTATTGAACGCACGGATGATGGGGGGTACACATGGGAGCTTCAATATGATAGTTTATTTATTTCATTAAAATCTTTATATTTTATTGACAGTGCCAAAGGATGGGCAGTAGCAGAGTCAGGATTCATGTTACGTACTTATGATGGGGGTAAGAAATGGAAAGATCATTCTTGTGGTACAGAAGAAGATTTATATAACGTGTTTTTTATTGATAATAACTCTGGTTGGGTTGTTGGGACAAACGGATTAATATTGGCTTCCACCGATGGTGGTGAAACTTGGTCAACTCAAACCAGTGGTGTTAATCGAGACTTATATGAAGTGTATTTTATCGATCAGAATGAAGGCTGGATAATTGGACAGTATGGAACAGCGCTACATTCTGTAAATGGTGGGATAAATTGGCAATCAAAAGATGTGGGAGTAGGTACATCATTACGAAAAATCTATTTTCTTGATGCTGAACATGCCTGGATTGTGGGTGATCTGGGTACTATTCTTTATTCAAAAGACAGTGGTGAAAATTGGAATAAACTATATGCCAACACACATACAAGATTCATTGATGTTGTTTTTACGGATACAAATAACGGATGGATTGCTGGCTGGTTAGGGGAACTGCTATATACATCCAATGGTGGCACAGTTGGCACTGAGGAATACCAATCATTACATATTATAAATCCTGTTACCACCTACCCCAACCCCTGCAACACCCACACCACCATCCAGTACTCACTCACCGAACCCTCCCTGGTAACCATAGACATCTTCGATCAAACAGGCAGGTATATAGAAACAATATGCCAGGAGAACCAACCACCTGGGCTGAGACAGGCGCAATGGAAAACGGATGGATATGCCACCGGGATTTATTTCTATCGTGTAAGGGTGAATGGTAGGGCTTATACGGGAAAAATGATCAAATTGGATTAATGACATGAATGATATAAATATTATTATTGCAAGACCTATAGTACAAATTCTTTTCTACGTAATAGTTTTCATTTTTATTTTATGTTGTGGATCATGTAATAAGGATAATGATGAAAATAACTCACCAACAGCATCATTTATTGTTACTCCTTCTTCGGGCTATACAACACTCACTTTATTTAAATTAGATCCAAGGGAAAGCTTTGAAGAAGGCGACTATAGTCCAAGGCAATTCAGGTGGGATTTTGAAAATGATGGAATATGGGATACGGGATGGATTTATCCTATGTTCATGTATCACCAATATAACTTTGAAGGCCTATATATCATCAAGATGGAAATAAAAAATTCAGAAGGATTAACAAATAGCACAATTCGTAGTGTTACGGTTGAAAATTTCCCTGGAATTGAGACTATGACGGATCCTCGCGACGGTCAAACATATAATATAATAACAATAGGTAGTCAAACATGGATGGCTGAAAACCTTAATTTTGAAACTGAGGATAGTTACTGTTATGACAATGATAATTTAATTTGTGACAAATATGGCAGATTATATAAGTGGGATACTGCATTGACCATATGCCCACCAGGTTGGCACTTGCCTTCAGATGATGAATGGAAGCTGATTGAGGGTACAGTTGATAGTCATTATGGAGTTGGTGATCCAGAATGGGATAAAGAGGATAACAGAGGATATGATGCAGGATACCAATTGAGATCACAATTTGGTTGGTCAAATGTTAACCATCGAGGTATTGATGCATTTGGATTTACGGTTCTTCCAGGTGGGTATCTTTTTTTGGGGGGTGATTCATTTAGAGAAATATTTAATCAAGCATGTTTCTGGACATCATCAGGAGACAATTATCATCTACCTTGGATTAGGCGTTTTTCTGCTGGTCAGACAATCTCACGTACAGAAGAAATACCATCAATGGGATATTCAGTCCGATGTGTTAAAGATTAGTTAACATCACATATGACAAATGAAATTATTTGAAATTTCCTTAATCTTGTTTTTACTGGTTTCTTGGGTTGATTTCAGTAATGGGCAATCCATCTCCGTAACCTGCACAGCCATTAACGACACCACCTGGACACAACTGGACAGCATCATGGTAATGAACCGCACACAAGGGGGTGATACCACGCTGTATTATCCTGATACGGTACTTACCCTTTACTATGTGGGCATCGATCAGCATCAGGCTGAAAGCAAGTTACAGGTACAGGCAGTGTACCCAAATCCTATGACTGATCAGGCCACCATCAGGATATGCGTTCCTAAGCAGGCAGATATAAAGATGTTGGTTAGTGATGTTGTGGGTAGGAAGCAAGCTGATATTAGCCTGAACCTTCAACAGGGTACACATGAGTTTGTGTTTAAACCCGGTGGGCAGCAGCTATACTTTCTTTCTGTTATATCTGGAAGTGGTGAAACTGTTAAGATGATTAACTCAGGGAAGACTTCTGGTAATACCTGTTTGTTATCATACGTGAATACAAATACAGGTGGTGATACTTATAAATCAACCTCAGCCCTTACTGGCTTTAACTTTGAGATAGGTGATGAGCTCTTATACATTGGTTACCTCGATACCCTTGAATCAGGTATACCAAGTACCCCTGAATTTAGCGAAACTTTTACATTTCAGTTTGCAACAAACATCCCTTGCCCTGGCATACCTACCGTTACATACGAAGGACAGACATACAATACTGTGCAAATCTTCAGTCAATGCTGGTTGAAGGTTGAAGGAGAACCTTAACTATGAAACTGGTGATAGTTGGTGTTATGACAACAATCCATCAAACTGTGATACTTTTGGTAGATTATATAATGGTCAAACTGCACTGGAAGCCTGCCCTTCAGGTTGGCGGTTGCCAAGTGATGATGATTGGAAGATGCTTGAAGGAACAGTTGACAGCCGTTATGGAATCGGAAATTATGAATGGTTTGGCTATAACTGGAGAGGATATGACGCTGGGAACAATCTGAAATCTAAAAATTTCTGGTATTCAAGTGGTAATGGAATTGATGTTTATGGATTTACTGCTCTTCCAGCTGGTTACAAATTTCAAATTGTTCATTTTAATGGTATTGGGAAGTGCGCCTATTTCTGGTCATCCACAGAAATCAACAGTCTTGTCGCTCTGTACCGGAGTTTACTCTTTAACTACGAAAAGGTCTGCCGTGACAACCATGAAAATACTAGGGGTTACTCAGTCCGTTGCATAAAAGATTAACGCATTTAGCACCTCACATCCAAATAATTTTCACCCTAAGCCCTTACTATGCCCTCATACTAAACTCCTGTCTCATGCAATCAGATAACTCCAAAGGCATATGTTTTAAACAAGGCAAAACACCTGTACAACCAGTGGTTTCTCTCTGACAATCAGGTCATAAGAATAGCAAGTCAAGAGGTAATTTACAAGAATAATCATACCTGAACACCTACATCAATTTATTCATCCCAATCAGGCATGACAATCTCAGTTCTGAACCATGTTTCCCGCACCCACCCCCGGAAACTAAGGCAGGCTTCACCTATATTGCTTCCCCTGGTTATCATCTTTCCACCTTCCGGCTCAGGATAAGGTAAACAGGGATGGTGATCAGGCCGAAGAAGATCAACAGGTAATTCCATAGGCCGTTAGCCTTGTTCTGTTAATTCATGCTCCGGCATAACTTTTATAAAAAATCGTTTTATTAAGTAATCTTCTTTTCTATGCCCGGATACCTATTCGGATACCAATCTTGAATCATTGAACTATTTGGCAAGGCACTCACAAAAATGTACGTATTTATTACTTCGGAATTTGTGTTTCTAAGTGCTTTGATTCTTAGAAATACAAATTTGCAACCAGCTCTGATACTGCCTTTTATGATTCAATTTGTTCGTCTAAACGCTAAACGAACAACAAGTTCTTGACTTTGACCTAAGATTGACAGTACCTTTAATTTATAATAATTAAAAAAACCAAGCCTATGAAAAAGATCGCATTATTAACATTTACAGGCTTACTCTTCCTGGCATTCACCTCTTTAGGACAAGAATTTTATACAGGAGCAAGTAAACCTGACAATTTTCAACCCAAAGTTCAATTTGAGGCCCCCACCGATGGTCCCGCATTCACCTGCCAGCCCACCGCCCTTGATGAAAACGAACCAGATATTCCTGATGATGGTTTAGACGTTGTTGACGGTGGTTGCAACAGCATTCCTCCGGTATTTATTGACATCAATATCGGGGATGTTTACTGTGGAAGGACAAACACATATTCTGTTGCAGGTATTCCAGATCACAGAGACACAGACTGGTACAGGATCGTGTTAACTGAAACAACCAATTTACACTGGACCAGTATAGCCAACTGTCCGTTAGATATTTTCATTATTGAAGATGATGGAAATTGTGGTTTAGTCAGTCTTGCTGCCATGGATATTAATATTCCAGCAGGTACTACCGGCCATGTATCATATACGTGCACACCCGGAACCTGGTATTTCTGGGTTGGCTTGCCTGTCTTTTCCGGATATGCTAGCGGAGCCGATTACGAGGTTACTTTATCCACGGGGTTTTTCCCCATGCCCCTTTCCAACTGGGCAATTTATATTGGTATAATATTAATTGTGGCATTTACTGTTTACCGCTTCAGGAGAGTATTTGCCTGAAACCATCATAAGCTAAGTTTTATCAAAAGCCGCTTCTTCAGGGAGTGGCTTTTTTGATTGTCGATTGTCGAAGTACAACATTCGATGTATCCAAGTAGCTAAAATTGCATTACAATCGAATGACTATTGTATGACCAAAGAGTGATATTGATATTGACAATTGACGATTGACGATTGACATACTATTGTATAACCACTGTATGACCAATGACTAATGACCAATAATCATTAACCAACAAAAAAAACAAGATTACATCCCCACAATAGCCCAACATCATTATTGATTTCTTATATTAGCCGTAAAATTTATAATCCGGGGATATGTCAGCAAGAAATAAACGAAAACAACAGAAAAAATTTAAACAACAGGAAGCTCAAAAGCAACAGGAAGAGCTCAAACAAAATGAGAAGCTTGAGAGAAAAGAGGCATTCCGTAAATTCATGCATCATTTTAAACCATTAATATATGCAGTGGTTCTCTGGTTTGCAGCTACGACTATCCTTCACCTTCCGGCATTAAAGGAGAGTGTTCAACACTTCTTTGTCAAATTCACACTCGACACTTCAGTTGGATTCGGGAAGCTACTCTTCTTCCCTATAACCAGCAGCAGTTTTCCATATATCACGGTAAGCGGTTATACCATGGAAGTGATTATGGAATGTACAGCATATAATTTCTATATTTTTGTTATTTTTCTCAGTCTTTTCTCTCCGGTAAGCTGGAAGCAGAGGCTGATCACCCTGCTGATATTCCTTGGTTCGGTCTTTGTGGTCAACAGCTTCCGTTTTATCACCATGGGATATATCGGAAAGTGGGATGCCAGCATGTTTCATTATATCCACGATTATTTGTGGAATATCCTTTTCGGGATCATGGTATTCCTGATCTGGTACTGGAGATACCGGCCAGCTTTGCGCGAGATCAAAGAACAGAAAACTGATCAGGAGACAAATTAGTTAACAATCATATACAAGATATCATGAAGCTATTATCTTCAACAAGAAACAAGATCATTTTACTCCTGCTCATTTCGGTGCTGGTTTTTATCGGCTGGCAGGCAGGAATGGAAATAGCCTATGCCCGGGTACTGGTGGCCACAAGTAATGTCGGGCTCAGCATTGTTAAAAAACATACAAAAATCAAGCTTGAAGAAACCAATGGCAAGTATGAGTTTCAGGCACATGTACTGATCAATGGTAAAAGGGCACATTATCCGCAGGAAACCGGTAGTATCATGCAACCCTTCGTCATTATACTCTCATGGCAGATCTTTTTATTCCTTGCTCTCCAATGGAAGAAAGCACTGAAATCCTTCGGGGTAAATGTGGTCATTTTCGTGCTGGTGCAGATGATCTTCCTCATCCTGCTGACAGGCTATTACGATTCCACCGCCCAGCAATTGTTCTATGATATCATGCTTGACAGTTTTTATGTGGTGGCAGTGGTACTGATCATTAAGGATAATTTGTTGTATCCGGTATTTCGAAAGAGTGCACGATAGCAAACTGATAACCTTACTTTAATCTCAATTAACTGGTTCGAAGTTACCTGTTTGAAGTTCGAAGTTATGCAAAATGCCAACTTCAAACTGGCAACTTCGAACTGGCAACTTCAAATCAGTAACTCACTCCTTCTTTTTCCTGAACTCCAGCGGTGTCAACCCAGTAACCTTTTTAAAACAACTGTAAAACGATGTCTTTGATTTGAAACCAACCATCTCCGAGATTGCATCGATTTTATAGTTATCATACTGTGGATTATTAAGATGTTCCCTGGCTTCCATTACCCTGTATTTATTGATAAGGCCATAAAAATTGGTTCCCATCACATCATTGATGATATAAGTTAGTTTACGTTTACTGATGCCCAGATCCCTTTTAAGATCTAAAATATTAAGATCACTGTTCAGATAGGGTTTTTTCTTCTCGAAGAGAATTTTCAACTGTGATATGATTTCCTTTTCTTCTATACCATCATTGCCAAGGGTTCCGTTGGGTTTAATCTTTTCTATTGACATGGGAGTGCTGGTAAAATCATTAATCCCTGATCCGCTGGACTTTACTCCCGATACTTGAATAAAAAGCTTATCCTGCTTCAGGCTGAAGTAGCCGGTTAGTCCTCCCGATATCAACAACATACTATTGAAAATTACAGAAGAAATATGATTATACGCTGGAACAAATAAATGCATCAGGGCACAGAGAATTACAAAAACTACAACAGAAATCGTGATGATAATGGACCATCCTGTTTGAAGAAAAGGCAAATGGGTAGGATCCTGATTTCGTTTATAAATTATCTGCTGAATTCCTGACCGGTAAACATAGAAGATAATTACCAGTTGTCCGGTAATAAATATATAATTCCCTAATAGAAATATCCAACCGGCACTACCATTGGTACCATCCGGATAGTTGAATACGGAACCATCTTCGGGAATTAATCTGCTGGCCTGAAATGGAATAATACTTGAATGGTCAAGTATATTAAGCAGTAAAATTATTAAAGAAGGAAAATAGTACAATAGAGGGTACCAGGATATCTTCTTTTCAACAGCCTGCCCAATGATATGAAAATATAAATAATAAGTAGGTATAATAGCCAGCAAGACAGGTAGCTGCAGCAGTTTCAGGTAACTGTATAAATTATAATACCCAAAATACAGACTTGAATTAATAACAAGCCAGAGCAGCATTAACAACATGAAGAATCCCAGTGGGCGTCTTGAGGGATCATTCTTCTTCCGAAAAGTGACAAGCTGAATGGAATAGAACAGCAACTGATATACCGGAAGGAAAAAGAATACAATATAAATAATATCCTTGTTAAGCATGCTGCGAAAGTTGACGAAAGATCAAATATACACTTTTTATGGAGATCAATTGTTTCCAGGTTTTTTCCTGACCAAGTAACTACTCAACTACACTCCAAATCCCATCCATGGCTTCTGTGGCTATCTTCTTCAGCTACCAGGGATGACACAGATATCTTTTTGACTTAACATCAATACTGTAAATATCAATTGTGAAGTTTTAAGTTGGCTCGATCCAACTCAGAACTAAAAACTCAAAACCCAGAACTAAAATCCCACATACAAAACATTAACAACCTCTCCTTCTTTTAAATATCCAAACGGCACCATCCCATCTGAAATATTCCTGTTAATGCCGCTTTGTATTTCATTTTGATCATCATTATATCCTTCAATATACCAGTTGCTTAAACCTGCATCAGTAAGCTGAACAACAAGGGTATAATACATTCCTCCAAAAACTGTGATCCCTACCGGGATATATTGCTGGTTGATCCATTGTTCGAGATCGCCGGTTACATATTGGAGATTAAGTTGTGATTCGACAAGTTGCCATCCGGATGCCTGAATATCACATAGAACATAAAGGACATATAGTTCACCCTGACCGGTAAAGGAGATCCCCATGGGTAAGTAACCAGCGTTGATATAGGATGCTATACCATTTTGTAATGATTCTGCATCGGTATAGTATTGCAGGTCCCAGTTGGTTATACCAAGAGCATTACCTGCAATAAAAATCATTCCTTCCGCAGAGATATCCCTGAATCCTACACCAACCGGTGAATGGTCATTTTGTAACACAGCATTGACCTGGTCAGCTACATTGCCCTGTCCTGAGTCAAACAATTTCAATCCCCATCCAGCCCCCTCCAGATCAAACACACTGGAAGATGGTGAATAACCTGGTTCTACAATGATGGTAAATGGGCCAAGGTTGAAGTCAGCCAATTCCCCATACTCCGGGCCATTTGTCACGCTAACAAATAAGATATGCTCTCCCGGAGTTAGTTCAAAAGATCCTACAACCGACTGGAATACTCCGGATGCAGGAAGGTCAAAGGATGAATTGTTGTTGTGGTTGCCATCAACAACATAATGAAAATAATAGGGTACACCGGCAGCCAAATAGTTATTGTAGTTTTTTAATTCCCCTGAGATAGACAGGTTCTCTCCTTCAGTGATCGTGATCACTTCATTACCTTTTGAAATCTCAAAACCTCCGATATTTAAACTGATATAATCAGCTATTCCCCACATTTCCCAGTCGATAAAGAATTCCCCGGTTTCACCACTTGTCATATACATCGGACAATTGACCTGGTTGATCAGTTTCTTCAAACATGCTACCTGTGCACATAACAGATTGGTTTCTTTATTGATCACCCCGGCATCGGTATACCTGTGTTCCTCATATAACTTAGATACTTCCTTCCTATTGGCTTTGATCTGCTCTTCCAGCTCATTCTTTTTATCTTCATATGGACGCAGGTATTCTTCACATTCCTGCTGAGAATTGAAGGAAGGGACTGTGTACTCCTCGGTACAATCAGGTAGAGCTGAACAACGTTCATTTTCGTCATGGGAAAGGTTTTGATAATAAACAGCCTGTTCACGGTACATTTTCGACTGTGCAGGATCATAGTTGGGTTTCTTTATTTCCAGGTTGAAAAAATGCGTGTATTGCATGGACTTCATGTATAAATCAACTTGCTTTTCATTGTAACACTGGAAGCGGTTTTTCTGAGAGTGAACGGTACCGCTGAAGAGTGAAAGTATCAGAAATAAGTAGAAGGTCTTCATACTAAAACTTTTGTTTGATATTCAACAAAAAAACAGGCAGTTTCATCCTTCGGCCCCGCTCAGGATGACATAAGACTTTATCATTGATAATAGCCCCTCGTCTCCGCTCGTTGCACTCTCTTCGCATAGGTCGAGCGGAGTCGAGACTACATATGACCTGATAAGAAAATGTCATCCCGAACGAAGTCGAGGGGTCAACCAACATAGCAAGATTGGATGGTTTTTGCTGTTTCCAAATGTGTGATTTTGTCATAATTCCTTTATGAATTTCACTGTGATTTTCGTCCTCTGATTAACAATCTTAAGAGGGATTTGGTGGAGTTATCCGATATTTCTTCACTAGTTTTTCATTTTTGGGTTGGCCCGAAATTAACCGGCGGTCACCTCCCTGCCAAATGGTGTCAACGCCAGCCCGGCCAGTTTAAAATGCTGCCTGGCAAATGGTATCCCAATAATAGTAATGGCAAAAATTATCCCGAATGCCAGATGTGTTAAACTGATCCAAATACCACCAATAAGGATCCAGATAAGGTTCATCACTGTTGATAAACAACCGGAACCACTTTGTGTCTGACGGGTCGTTTTCCCGAATGGCCAGATAGCAAGCATACCCAGTTTCATTGTTTGTAAACCGAATGGTATTCCGATGATCGTTATAATCAAAAGGAAACTGGCGACAAAATATTCCAGTGCAATTGCCAGTCCGCCAAAAACCAGCCAGATGATATTTCCGATAAATCTCATAGCATTTGTTTTATTTTAAGACATATTTACTGAGCAGTTGATAAACCTCATTAACATTGTTATTCTTACTGAACTCCTTTTTAATGGGTTCATGATGGCCTGATAACAACTAATATTACTTCCTGAAAGTGATAACAATCCCGCTATCGATGGTTCTTTTCAATTCATTACCGCTTACGACATATGAATCTGAGTATGACCCACCCTGATGTGTCAGCCTTAGTTGATTTCCATTGAGGGACCAGGTACCATCATGTCCTCCTTCATAATTCCCGGAATTTTTTGGCTGGTATTTTTCACTGTAAGTTCCATTGCTTCTGATATCGATGTAATGGTAATTGGTTCTGGAAGGGCCATCGGACCGGCTGATGAAAGTATATCTGCCACTGATGTCTCCAGGTGTTGACCCATAGCTGCTTTTATCAGGTTGTTCATCTTTATCTGATCCTGTGCTACCCAATAATCCGTTGAGTCCTTTGGGTTTGTCATTGTTAGTTTCAACTTCTGTTTGCTGGGGTGCATTGAAACCATCAAGGATAAATGAACGGGTGATCTCTTTCACCTCTTCACCTTTTTGTTCCAGCATCACTGAAGGGATTATAGCAGTAAGAACATAGGCATTATTATTTTGAACGGTGTAAAAGGCGCTCAAGAACACGCCATTACCATCGTAATCCAACATATACATTCCATGTTTCCCGGGTATGCCATTAGCAGAAACATGATCATTCAGGCTTTCCCTATGGGTGCCTTGAGGCAACATATTCTCTTCATAGACCTGTACCAGCAAATCTGTAGTAACTCCCCCACCAGCTTCAAATACACGCAATTGCACAGCTGCGTTTTCATCAGGACTATAGTAATCATAAACTTTGTCAGTACCATCCATATATGATTTTTTACTCCAATCGTTTGGAAGTTTGATCCTGAAACCATAAGTATTATCCTGCTGCCACTGGGCATAAATATCAGCTGTTGCCAGTTGTATAATCAGTGTCAATAGCGCAGTGATTAAAAGTCCTGATCTTTTCATATACATATAGTTATATTTACTTGAAATATTTATCTATTACTATTCAAACGCAGGATATTCAACCTGCAACTTTACACGGTGTTTACAACTTCCACTTTCTTTCCATTCCTGGTGGGTAAGTATGATCATCTTCGCATAGCTACCATCCTGTAAACGAAATACTGCCACCCTGTTCAATGGGAAATCCTCACCATAAAGGTATCCGTTTGCTTCAGCAGTATATTGACCTGAAGGGGGACTGGTAACATCACTGAACCTCGCGGCATTGGTCACTTTATAATTACCATGTACTATCGGATATGGCTGGTTACACCATGGTTCCAGTATAGCAGCATCATAGCCTATCTGCCCAGAACTGCGAAGGTCTGTTGATGTTTTACCGGTAGGGATATTCAGGTAATGGTCTGAAGTCATCTCAATGGTATATGTACTGCCAGGTGATGATTCTGGTTTTATTCCGGTCGAGCCTATCAGACCGCTCAGTCCGGGTGTTTTCTTCTTCTCAACCACTTTAAAGTCAGCGCCCTTAAGAAGGTTCCCATCTAAATAAAATTCCACACTATAACTACCTTCAGGCCATCCGTCGGTTGGTATTGAGACTGAGGCATTCGTGCTGCCACCTTGCTGATTTGGAAAATCATAGTAAGCCCGGTCGATAAGCACATTGGCTTCGGTGAATATCCATCTGACTTCAAGTTGCTTACCATTACCATTCCCTGTCCAGGTAAACACTGCATAAAAATTTTGTGTATTGGTATTAAACTCACTGGTCTCATTGGTCAGGTTGGTTGTACCGGTCATTTGATCACCTAGCCTGATTTTAGTTATGCTTACTTTATTCGATGAAGCAATATCAATCTTCTTTGCAGGAGTGGTGGTAACTGTGAATGTATTTAACACCCGATCTACTTCATCACTTTTCTGATCAAATAAATCCCTTGGAACAGCTGTCCACAAAACATATCCAACACCTCCCCTGATAGCATAAAAGCATGCAACTACAACTTCCTGGTTGTCAAAATAGGTGGTATATGCCCCCATTTTACCTTTTGTGCTATTTAGTACATAATCTCCATAGGTAAGCTCTTTGCCGTTATTTGTAAGAAAAGCATCCTTGAAAACACTGGCGATCAGGTCAACAGTAAAGTCGCTGCTGGCCTCAAACGCCCGTACCTGTAAAACAATATTCTCATCAGGGCTGATAAAATCATATACCTTATCAGTTCCTTCAACATAGGAGCTTGATGACCAATTATCGGGAACATTGATTTTAAACTTATACTGGTTATCGGTGTGCCACTTGGCATGAACAGTCTGTGCAAATAAGAGAACTGAAAAAATTATTGCTGTAATTAGTCTTGTAATTAGTTTCATGGTTTTCTGGTTAAATTATCTCAATGATCAAATAGTTTTCGATTATCTGACTTCGAAGTTTTTTACTTCAGGAGAAGCATCATTACTTCCTATACTGATCTCGACGGCATATTTTCCTGTGGGCCAGCCATTGTTGGGTCTGCTCAGGCTACTGTGAAGATCGAGGTTGGTACCTCTATCCTCTGAATCAAGTGTTACCTGGTCGATGATGATAGGATCTCCTTCCACATATTTCCAGGTAAATGTGACAAGCGTTCCTGATGGGGCATTTTTAAGTTTACAACTAATTACAATCTGTGGATCTGATGGTCCAAAAACAGCTACATCATTCCCACACAGGTTTCCATTCAGGTTATTGCATACTTTTACATCGGCGATATTTGCAGTTGTTAGTTCAAAGTTGCAACCTGCTGTAATCAATAATCCGGTAAAGATCAATCCAAAAAATAATACGTTTAGTTTTTTCATGGTTTAAGTTATTATGTTATTGTAAATTTATCCATATCACAATTTAACAAGGTAAAAGTAGATAGGGAATGAAGGGATTTCAAGTTTAGTTTGCGAGTGCAAAGTGTGATTTATTAATTGAAGAGTATGGTTTATTATTTGCAGATTCGGTCAATTAGATTATTACTGCAACCAAGGTAAAGAATGAGATAGCCATGGAATGCTAAGATGGGTATAGTTGAATGCTTGAGTGGTTAAGTGGTTGACAAACCGCTAAGGGCTTTCAATGTGTTTAGCGGAAGGGCTGTGCCCTGGTTAGTTGGAGAAAGGCCACCAATTCAAGGACTAAAGACGAATGAATCATTATAGTATCGTTTCCAGTGCTTTCAGGAACCCTTCTTTTCTGCGGGTAGAAACAGGAATGCGGTCACCGGTTTTCAAAAGAGCCACACCTGCACCTTTCTTTACATAGGAATCAACAAAATCGAGATTGATTAGATGAGACTGATGTATCCTGAAAAATCCATAGGTGGTCAGCATCTCCTCAAATTCTTTCAGGGTTTTTGCCAGCATTATTTTTGGTTTGTCCTTTACAAAAATATTTGTATAGTTTTCACTTGCTTCGCATCTGATGATTTTTTTCACTTCAAGCACATGGATATTATCACTTGTATTTAAAATGATCTTTTTGTTCTGATTCGTATGGTGCACATTTTCAATACAGGTTTCAAGCTGCAGACTGATCCGTTCCTCATTCTCCATAGCTTCAGCCACTTTATTGATTGCTCCGGTAAGTTCATTTGGTTTAACCGGTTTAAGGAGGTAATCAAGGGCGCTGAGTTTAATGGCTTTCAAGGCATATTCATCATAAGCGGTGATAAATACAAGTTTGAAATTTCTCTTTTTAATTTTTTTAATCAAGTCGAATCCTGTGCCATCAGGTAATTGCACATCAAGAAGCAGAAGATCAGGTGAAAGCCCCTGAATAAGTTTTGTACCTCTTTCGATGGTGTCAGCCTGTCCAGTCACTTCCACTGTCGGGCAATAAAAGCTTAGCATATTCATCAGTGCTTTTCTGGCGTTTACTTCGTCTTCAATAATTACAGTTTGTATTTTCATAGCTGTTTTAGTTTATTGCCGGAAGGGAATATTAAATGCAACCATGGTTCCATTTACCCTGCCATCTTCATCCTTAATCTCTTTCATTGAAAATAATATATTACCTCCACCCTTACTACGAAGAACCTCCAGCCTTCTCCTGCAAATCGATATGGCCAGCGACTCATGTTTTGGTTCCGATTTATCTTTTTTTGCTTTTGAAGCTGTAAGTCCTATACCATTATCAGTAACTGTAAACTGGATATCTTTATTAGCCAGTTTATACTTTACATTTATTTCACCCTTTTTGTTCAGGTTCTTTATCCCGTGTTCAATTGCATTTTCTATAAATGGTTGTGCAAGCATTGGTGGAATTGCATAGTCTCCATTTTTAAGTTGCGGATCAACGTCAATGCCATAATTAAATTTTTCATCAAATCGAAGTTTCTGCATCTTCAGGTATAGTTCAATACATTCCAGTTCTTTCTCAAAACTGATATACTCATGCCGGCTGTTGTCCAGGATCAGGCGTATAAGATGGGCAAAATCAGACAGGTAATTTCCGGCGAGATGGGTTTTGTTCTCATAGATATAGTTCTGGATTGCAAAAAGGGAATTAAAAATAAAATGTGGATTCATCTGAAGCCGTAGCAGTTTCTGGTTAAGTTCCATATTTGACAGGGAAAGCTGTAATCGTCTCATACGGTTCCACCAGATCAAAGCAATCACAGTTAATCCAGTAAATAATGCCAGCAGAACGAACCACCACCGCTCCCAGAAAGGGGGGATAATCCGTATTTTACAATACGCCGCATCATCGTAAATATTACCATTCTGGTCTTCAACCCTAATCTTAAAACTATAATTTCCGGGCGGTACATTGGTAAATCGCGCTACCCTGTCTGTTTTAGAGATCTCTGTCCATTCCTTTGAGAAAGCATCCAGTTTATAATAGTAACTGAAAGGGTCATCATCCCCCCATGTATCTGATCCAAGAACAATAGAAAAGAAGTTTTCATCATAATTCAATTCCACAAAGCTTACGTTGCCCAGGCCTGGAATTTTAATTTCATCGAAAACCGATAATGAAGAAAGGAAAATCCCTGGCTTTGAAACTTCAGGATCAAGCCTGTCGGGATCTACAATAGCAATACCATTACTTCCGGCGAAAACCAGGCGCTGATCTTTCAATATTAATGCACAGGCTTCATCTCCAGTAAAATCAAGTTTGATACCTTTTGAATAATCAGTAACACTACCAAACCGATGTGCATACTTCAATAAACCTTTGTTGGTCAATAACCAGATTAAATTTTCATGCTCAGGTAATACAACATATACCTCTGGAGTTTCACTGTAATTCCTGAATATTACTGGTTTAATTGTATCATTACCGGGTTCCAGTAAATATAAACCGTTTGAGCCTATCCAGATATTTCCTGAATTGTCTTCGGCAACATCATAAATCAAATCCTCATCAATTCCTGATATGGGGTTATGTTTACTGAAATATGAAATGGATGTATCATTCTCAGGCAAATAAACATGTAATCCATTTCGTGTTGTCCCGATCCACAATCTTCCCTGCTTATCAAAATGCAAACAGGTAATCAATCTCGACATATATGAATCCTGAAATTTGGGTGTAAGGACTCTTCCGAAGTTCTTGCTCTCAACATCAAATATTGTTAATCCCGGGCCTCCCCAGAAACCCAGGTACAGGTTGCCCTTATCATCGAACTCGAGATCATTGTACCAGTCTGAATAGGTATTTGATTTACGGTAGGTATATAATTCAAATTTTGCGGTAATGGGATTAAGTTTGCCAAAACCGATTCCTGCCCACAAACCGCAATAAATGTTGCCATCTGTTCCCAGTTCAATGGTTCGCACTTTATTTGTTGGCAATCCCCTGGTATTGTTCGAATTGAAATGTGTTATTTCATGAGTAAGCAGATTAAATCTATCGATGCCTTTTTCAGAGGTTGCAATCCATAGATTCCGCTTTTCATCCTCAAGTAGTGATGTAATGGAAGATGATGCCGGTGTATTGTCGATGCCAGGGATATGAAAAAGATAATCCACACCAGGTATTTCCTGTTTATAAATAGCTACTCCTTTTGTTGTGGCAACCCATATCTGGCTATAACTGTCTTCATATATTGAATAAATCTCATCTCCGGGAATGGCAAACTCATCCTCTTCATTCGATTGAAATAAAATCATTTCTCCTGTTTCCGGATTATATTTTGCTAATCCTGAGCCTATTCCAAACCAGAGTAATCCCTGGCTATCTTCCATCATGGCCCATGAGGATGAGGGATAAAACAGGTGAAAATAAAGGCTGTCTTTCCCTACCACATAGATTCCGTCCAGTGCTCCCATCCAGAAATTGTCATATGAATCATGATAGAAATAGGCAACATCATCATCCCGTTTTTTCCCTTTATAATAAACACCATACGTAGTAAGCACTGAAATCAACTTTTGTTTTTCCTCATCAAGGTAGTAAGGGCCAATATTACGGCCACCAACCCAAAGTAAGCCATCATCTTCACGATAAATATTATGATAGTAATAATAAGGTTGCCTGTTAACTGCGTGACGAATTTGATTTAATACAGTTAAGGTCTGCAGATCAATTTTCCAGAGATAACCCTGCAGGGTTTCCATCCACAACAAACTATCCCCATCAACCATCAGGGCCCGTACGTATAAAGTATCCGGATGGCTGTTATTCCCTAAAGAGTCAAATACATTTATAAAACTTTCATTTTCATAATTATACCGGCACAGGCCATTGGAGGTACCAATCCATAACCTTCCCTGGTTATCCTGAACCAGGCAACTGATAAAAGATGATGGCAGGGATCCGGGTGTCCAGTCATTCAGGTATTTTCTAACATTGTTACCATCGAACCGGAATAATCCCTTGGTACCGGCTAGCCAGATATACCCGTGCTTGTCCTGAATAATATCAGTGATCTGACCATGATCTTTGCCAAGGTAGGAATCAAAAGGGATGAAGCGTGCATAGGGATCATTTCTCAGGGTTTTTATTTCAGGAAATTCCTGTCCCCATGTCTGTAAGAAGGAAGTAAGTACAAATAGTAAAATTATGGTTCGTTTATGTCCCAAAGTTCATCTTAATTTAGGGACGTAAATTTAAAGGAATTTTGAACATGAATTGTTTTTGCAGTTAGCATATACCAATAAGTAGTAAATTCCAGAAAACAAGCACCAAAAAACTAATAAATCACAAATTACAATATCAATTGACCAAAACTACTTGCCGGTAATCGTTTGGAGTTTTGAATTTGGGATCACAATTATTATAAACTCACTTTTTATTAATTTTGAGAAATATGCAAAATAATCTGGAGGTTCACAAAACAAAAATAAAGAATATCAGAGAGATCGCTCCTGGTGTTTTCCTGCTTTCCTATCCCCGGACTTTTCAATTTATTCCCGGGCAGGTTGTAGGATTAACCCTTGATCCGAATGAACCTCCCCGGCTTTATAGTATTGCCAGTGGTTCACAACAGGATGATATCAGTATCCTGTTCAATGTTGTTCCCGACGGGCAGCTAACCGAACAATTATCTCAACTTAAATCGGGTGATGCACTTTTCTCCTCCCTAGCATTTGGCACTTTCTACGGAAACATCAAACCTGCATACTGGATAGCGACCGGAACCGGAATAGCACCTTTCTTATCCATGTTTCATTCCGGTTTAGGTAAGGGCAAAATAATTATTCATGGCGGCCGGTTTTTGGAATCTTTCTATTTCCAGGATATGCTTTTAAAACATTTCGGAAAAAATTATATCCGTTGTTGCTCCAAGGAAAAAGGGGATGGTATATATAATGGCAGGGTAACAGACTACTTAAAAGGATTGCCTGACCTTCCTCCTGATCATAAATACTATCTTTGTGGCAGTGCAGAAATGGTTATTGAAACAAGAGATATGCTTTTGGATAAAGGGATCAGTTTTGGCAACATCATTGCAGAGATCTACTTCTGATCATAATATAGGATCACCCAGTTAATTTATTAATTTCGCAATCAAAACATCAGAATAATATGACAATAAACAGAGCTTTTCCCTTGCTGTTAATCATCATTACCATCATATTCTGCAAATGCAAAGAAGGCACAAACCACAAGCTTGATGATAATGAAAAACAGGCCCTGTTGCAGAAGGGTAAAAGAATTGCAGAACTATCATTTAACACATTAAGTCAGGAATTAAAAACCGTAATACAGCATAAAGGAATAAAAGAAGCTATAAATTACTGTAACCTGAATGCTTTGCCTATCACAGATTCCCTCTCCCACTCCTCACATGCATTGATAAAGCGTACAAGCATTAAAACACGAAATCCTGCTAACATTCCTGACTCTGTTGAAAGTATTATATTGAAAACTTACCATGAACAAATTATTAAGGGAGATTCGATTAAGCCAATGGTCAGGTTAATTGATCCGGATACAGTATTATTTACCAGTCCTATAATAACTATGCCGCTTTGTCTTAACTGCCATGGGATACCGGGAGAAACAATTCATGAAGATCATTATGAGACTATTCACAAGAGATATCCATCCGATCAGGCTATCAATTACCAGGCTGGTGACCTTCGCGGAATGTGGAGCATACGTTTAATAAGAAATAAATAGCAATTCATTAAGCAATAAAATACCAGAATAATGGCCGGGAAATCCATCCTCTACGGAAAAACATTACAGCAACTGGGAGAGGTTGTGAGCGATCTAGGTTTACCAGGTTTTACAGCAAAGCAGATTGCCCACTGGCTTTATAAGAAAGATATCACCTCTATTGAAGAGATGACCAATCTATCAAAAGAGGCCCGAGGAAAATTGGAGGAGAAATATGAAATAGGATTAACTTCTCCCAGCCGGGTTAGTGAGTCATCGGATGGGACAAGGAAATATCTTTTCCCGGCCGGAGAAGGAAAATTCATCGAATCGGCCTACATTCCTGATAAGGGCAGGGCAACATTGTGTGTATCATCACAGGTGGGTTGTAAAATGGCCTGTCTTTTCTGTATGACCGGTAAGCAGGGTTTCCAGGGACAGCTGAGTGCCGGGCAGATACTCAATCAGATCAGAAGTCTTCCCGAGAAGGAAAAACTAACAAACATTGTTTATATGGGTATGGGTGAGCCTTTTGATAACCTCGACAATGTGATCAATTCCGTTGAGATCCTTACAGAGCCCTGGGGATTTGAAATGGCTCCAAGAAGAATCACGGTATCAACAATTGGAATAGTTCCTGGTATGATCACCTTCCTTGAAAAAACAAAAGCCTACCTGGCAGTTAGTCTGCACTCCCCAATTGAAGAAGAACGCAGGAAACTGATGCCCGTTGAAAGTGTTTACTCCCTGCCGATGGTGCTTGATGCCATCAGGAATACCGACCTTGGAAGACAGCGCAGGGTTTCTTTTGAATATATTATGTTCAAGGGTTTGAATGATACCCCCAAACATGTAAAAGAACTGGTGAGGATACTGCACGGTATAAAATGCAGAATTAACCTGTTGAGGTTTCATGCTGTACCAGGGATTCCTCTTGAAAGCTCTGATGATGAAACGATTGACTGGTTCAGGAATGCCCTGAAGGCAAGAGGGGTCATGACTACCATCAGAACCTCCAGGGGACAGGATATAGAAGCAGCGTGTGGCTTACTATCAACGAAAGAGCTGGTTAAAAGAGGATAAGATAGGGATGGGGATTCGTTCAATCCCTTCAGGGTTGTTGGGATTTGCCTGTGCAATAACCATGAATTGCATTCATGATTATTATAGTGGAAGCCATTCAGGCTTCTTGCGAGAAACTGAGTGAAGGATTGTTGAAAATAAGGACAAACCTGAAAGAATCCCAAAAGCTAAATTTCATCGGAAACCTCAGAACCACGATGTGGTTCAACTTTAATAACCGTCTGTGTCAACATACGGTTATTAACCCCCAATAAAAAACAACCCCAAAGGGATTGCGCCATCATATATTAACCAACATAAGCACTCAGTATATCAAGATATCATTCTCGAGTATCCAGTCTGCTTTCCTTCTGTACTCCTTAACCGATTGAGTTATTTTTAATTCATCAAAAATCTCATCACCCCTGCAAAACATCTTCTGAAAATGCCCCCAGTATTCCTTCGATTTGTTCAATACGTTTTTTTCACGCTTCATCCTGTTTTCCAAACCTGACATAAGGTCATGATGAAAACAAATAATCTTTTCCCTGATTTCCTGAGTGGGGTAATGGAATTGCCCCCTGATCATTTCAGGTAAAAACAAATTCTCAAGGGCTCCCCTACCAAGCATCCATCCCTGAACTGAAGCAAATTGCTTTTTCAGTTCTTCAAATTTCTCAACATCGTAAATATCCCCGTTATAAATTACAGGATTTGTAGAGACGGAGAGGCAACTTCTGAATTTCTTCAAATTTACCCGGCCTTCATACATCTGTGTTCCAATCCTGGGATGAATGATCAGGTATTCTAAAGGGAAACTGTTATAAACTGGCATCAGCTTATCAATTTCACAGACAGCCTCATATCCCAATCTTGTTTTGATGGACAGTTTTACCGGAAGTTGTGGTAATATTCTTTCAAGGATTTCACGGATAAGATCGGGGTATGGCAGCAAACCAGATCCTCTTTTTTTTCTTGCTATGGCCCTGATCGGGCAGCCCAGGTTCCAGTTAACCGACTCATAACCCAGCTTATGCAGATCCTCAGCCATGATGATGAATTGATCAGGGTCAGTACCCAGCACCTGAGGGATCAGTTTCATTCCATGGTTGTTCTCAGGCAGAACATCCCTGAGGTGCGCATGCTTTACACGCTTTCCTATAACCAGCGAAACAAAAGGTGTTATTGCATAATCTATTCCCTTGAAATGCTTCGCATAGGCATTCCGGAATACATAATCGGTGTAGCCATGTAATGGGGCTAGAAAAAGCATCACATCCAAATTGTTTACAAATATTATGAATTGTTTTCCTTATCCGCAATTTTTACTACTTTTAATTTCATGGCACGATATGCAATTGGTGATATACATGGATGTTTAAAGACCTTCACGATTCTCCTGAAAGAGAAGCTTAAGCTATCGAAATCAGATTCTTTATATCTTCTGGGCGATTATATTGATCGTGGTCCGGATCCAAAAGGTGTGCTGGATTATATCATCGGGTTACAGCGAGAAGGATACCTGATAAGGACCATCAGAGGAAATCATGAGGAAATGCTGCTGAATTCCGGGGAACATCATAGTACTTATGCAACATGGATGTATAATGGTGCAGAAACAACTCTGGAGAGTTTTGGGATTAAGAACCATGATGACCTGGGGGCAGATTGTGTAACTCTTATCCCTGAGAAGTACTTCAGGTTCTGTAAATCCTGCAGCTATTTCCTGAACCTCGAACCAGACTATATATTTGTACATGGAGGAATAAACATCAATGCAAAGGAACCTTTCAGGGATACCGATTTTATGATATGGACGAGGGAGGTCAGGTATGATCATAAGATCATGCAGGGAAAAACACTGGTACATGGTCACACACCCATAAGCCTGGAAAAAATCTATTATAGCATTAAAAACCCGGATATTAAGGTTATTAACCTTGATGGCGGTTGTGTGTATTCACGTTACCGTAGCCTGGGAAACCTGGTGGCTCTGGATCTGGATAAGATGGAGTTGCATACCGTAAGGAATATTGATAGTTAATCCGGTAAATTAAACTCTGTATCCATTGAAAGAGGGCCACAGATGACACAGATAAATAAAATGATCGAGAGGGTTAGTATGGAGGTAATTCGTGTACTCATTATCAATAAGAATTGTCACTGATTCACGAATTAAGATGAATAAATAATTAAATATAAATTAATGTCAAAATCATTGATTATTTCGATAGCAGTAATTTTTTTATCTGTTGCTGCAATCATGCGCATAATGTAATGAATCAGGAGAGAACAAGAGTCCCTATCGATTCGGTAGGGTTTGCCACGGAAGCATGGCAAATGGATTCTATAATGACCAGAATATACTACCTCCACGGAAGTGATATGAATTCTATATTTAAAGCAAAAAATATAGATTCTTCTGTCAGCTGGAAAGTGGCCATATCCCCACATGATGATTATAGCTATGTGGGTTATCTTTACCCTGCTGTATATTATGGAGATGAAGACTGGGACGGGAAAAACTTTGCATATTTCGGAACGGATGAAAAAGGATATTCGGATGCTGTAAGCTATGAATATGATATCATTGATTCATGCCTGACCGGCCCAATTACTCCAGACAAGATCAAACAATTTACCTGTTACACCACCATGGAGGATGACTACAAGGAATACAAATGGACCTGGTGTGGAAGATATTCAATCCCACTAGGACTTTATACCGCATATCATCTGGAGCAATTAGTGAATCTGGAATTAACAGGGATATCGATTGGTGATTACTAATAGGCAAACCTCGGGATAATATGCATATAGCCTTTCTGTAAAAACAGAGCAACAAAGAAATTACTATTCACAAGCATCAAATAACAAATCTTAATTAACAAATAATTTCCAATAACCAATTACCAAAACCTCAAACGATCAAGAAGCACAAAGGTTTAGCGTGTTTTGATCATTTGGATTTAGAAACTGGATATTATTTGAAATTTGGCGCTTGTGATTTGGCGCTTCTGTCATGTTTACTGTCTCAGTAGGCTGACATTAATTCGTCAATTAAAATATTGAGTACTTTTGAATACTGAAATAAAGTTTGATTTCACCACGTTTACTTACTAACTTAAACTGCAATGAGATGGATCGATATTTAACTTATGGCTTATTCGTTTTGTTACCGCTTTTTATTACTTATGCTGCTCATTCCCAGCCTGAACTCCCCGAAC
Source organism: uncultured Bacteroidales bacterium (assembly GCA_964468645.1). Lineage (GTDB taxonomy): Bacteria > Bacteroidota > Bacteroidia > Bacteroidales > JAIOZK01 > JAIOZK01. The sequence goes on along the minus strand of CAYXUU010000018.1, from coordinate 2,411 downwards.
CAGGCATGTTATATATGGATGATATAGTACCAAGAGTTGATATTCTGATCCATCCCGACTCACTGGATCTCATTTATGATGATCCTGAAAGCAATCATGAGTATCCAGCAACCTTTATTTATAATAATGGAATCGTACTGGATACCGTATTTGAGGTTGGTTTCCGCCTGCGTGGTAATACATCAAGATGGTCACAGAAAAAATCATTCAAGGTGGCCATCAACAGTTTCTATCCCGGCAGGAAATATTGCGGTGTGGAAAAGATCAACCTGAATGGTGAACACAACGATCCATCAATAATCAGGTCGAAGCTATGCTGGGACATGTTACGGAAACTTGATATTCCTGCACCCCGATCCAATCATGTTGAACTTTATATCAATGGTAATTATCATGGACTCTACATCAATGTTGAACACATCGATGAAGAGTTTGTTAAAAGCAGGTTCGGTAATAATGATGGTAATCTTTTCAAATGCCTGTGGCCTGCTGATCTTGACTATCTTGGTGATGATCCTGACCTGTATAAGTTCGATAATTGGGGCCGAAGGGTGTATGCTCTAAAAACCAATGAGGAACTGGATGACTATTCTGATATTGCTCATTTTATTGATATCTTAAATAACATAGCTGTTGATGAACTTCCTGATGAACTTGAGAAAGTATTTAATGTTTACGATTACCTTAAAATCATAGCAGTTGATGTTGCGACTGCAAACTGGGATGGCTATATCTATAATAAAAACAACTTTTATTTGTATCATAATACAAGCACCGGGAAATTTGAATATGTTCCTTATGATCTTGATAATACATTCGGTATTGATTGGTTTGGCATTGAATGGTGGGAGCGAAATATCTATGAATGGGGCCAGTATCCGGAACCTAGGCCCCTCTATGACAGATTACTGGATGTACAGCGATACAGGGATGTATATTCCTATTACGTTAAGATTCTAACAGAGGAGATTCTGAATAGCAGCACTTATTTCCCGGAAATAAGATCAATCAGGGATAAGATTTATCCATACGTTATTGATGATCCTTACTATCCGCTTGATTATGGCTATGATGCTGATGATTTTATCGACTCATATACCCAGGCTATGGGAAATCATGTTCCCATAGGACTTGAACCATATATCAGTACCAGGAATGATGAAACCTTAAACCAACTCGTTGTTAATGATATAGCTCCGGTAGTGAAATACCCTGCCCATACAGCAGCAGTAGTTAACCTGGAAATATGGTTCAAAGTTTATGCAGAGGATGATCATGAAATTGCGGAGGTTCTGCTCGAAATGACACCAGAGGGTAGTTCACTGCAAAGTCTTGAAATGTTTGATGATGGGATGCATCATGATGGGGAAGCTGGTGATCATATTTATGGTATTTCAGCAGGCATATTTAATAGCCCTGTTAATCTTCTTGTAAATTATGCAGCTACCGATGATCTACAGCAAACAAAATATTATACACAGGATCCTATGCTTGTTGTTGTTGGCGAACCAGTAATACCAGCTTTATTTATCAACGAATTTATGGCTGATAATGAAACGATCAAGGCCGATGAACATGGTGATTATAATGACTGGCTTGAACTATATAACGGAGGTGGCGAGCCTGTATGGCTTGGTGATCTGTTCCTTACAGATAACCTCGGTAATCCTGATAAATGGCAAATGCCTGACTATACACTTGACCCCGGAGCTTTCATTTTGATATGGGCAGATGATGAAACCGGGCAGGGTATGTTTCATGCAAATTTCAAGCTCAGTAAAGATGGTGAGGAAATTGGAATATATGGACCAGAAGAAATGGGATACCCTGTCATTGATAATATTATATACGAAGTACAGGAAGAAGATATCTCTTTTGGAAGACAAACTGATGGTGGAAATCCATGGAAATTCATGGATTATGCCACCCCTGGTTATTCAAATACATCAGGGGCTTCTATAGGTGAAAACGTCGTAAGATCAAAACTTGAGTTTTATCCTAATCCATGTACTTCAGGCTTGATTCAACTTGAGGTTAAATCTGATATTCGGATTTATGACTTTACCGGGAACCTGTGCCTTACTGTCAGCGATGTTGATCAGGTTGATATCTCGTCACTGCCATCAGGGCAATATTTTCTGGTCAATGATTTGTACCAATCGGGGAGACTTATTATTATAAATTAATCCTTATGATTGGTGTTTTTTTTTGTTAATCCCCTACGGGGAATGTTTTCAATTCGCCAATTCCTGTGTTACAATGGTATATCCGCTAAGCGGAAAAAGATTGCATTTGATTTTTGTAATAGTTTGCTATTATCTATTCACGGGAATTTGACTCCGCTAAGCTCATTGCCAGAGAGTTGCCACGGATGTCTGCCTGTTCGGCAGACAGGCACGGATTTCCACCCA
>CAYXUU010000017.1:43301-98304 GCA_964468645.1 uncultured Bacteroidales bacterium | reverse complement strand
AAACAAACAGGTTGAGATAGTTATGACAAAAACAAATGAGCAAAAAGAATTGCTTTCTGCTTTTAATATCAGATTTTAGCTCAGGTGACCCATTTGGCGAAAACAGGAGTCAAATTGCTCAAACAACAAAAATTTCAATCCGCTTGGTATCGAAATCTCGCTCTTGGTTGGTTGAAAATTCCAGGAAAATGGCGTTTTCTTAGAGGCACTAATTATTGGGCACAATGCTTTATTTTTTTATAAATTTCTCTCTATACTTTTCCTTTTCTGAAATGATTTCAATTATATAAATACCCTCATTTAACCATGAAATATCAATTCTGATTGATGGTTTGTATATATGACGGACTCGCTGACCAATACAGTTATAAATGTTTATTTCCAGTACAATATAATCATTTGTAAAACTGATGTTCATTTCATTTAAGACTGGATTGGGGTAAACAAAGATCGGAGTATCACTATTATTCTCAGGTAATGATGTTGTACATTCCAATATTACTTCTTCAGCATTGTTGCATCCTGTTGTATTATTATTAATCAGATAAAAACCACCTTGGTAAAACAAAAAATCACAAATGCTTTTTACATTGCAAGTCGATAGGATTGGATTGCTAATCAAATACAGGTTAGTTATTGATTCGTAATCAATTAGGTCAATCCCTTTTAAATCAGTTAAAAGTGGATTCTCTTCAATATAAAGGTATCCGTTAATTGATGATACATTCCTCAAACCCATAATGCTTGAAAGATTTGAGTTTTCGAGAATCATCAAATGACCATTGATCGATGTGAGATGATCTAAATTATCTAAGTTTGTCAGTGATGGATTTCTTTCTATCCAAACACCTCCATTAGATATTGGTAAATTGTCTAACCCTTCTAAGGAATTTAATGAATCATTGTTTCGAATGTATATCCCACCCACGTAAGTCAAATTCTCAACTCCATAAAGGGATTTTAAATTATGACAGGATCCAATATTTATTTGCCCACCAATTCTCTTTAGATTTTGAAGACCTGATAAGTTTGGCAGGCCGACTATACCAAATTCTAAACTTTCTGCAATAGTATCAACTCCAGCTAGTCCATTTAAATTAAAAATTGAATCACGATAACCTCTAATATTTACGTTACCCTCAAGACAGTTACAATCTGGATAGTTCAGTGCAAAACTGTCAATCTCACTTTGTTTGCGGAAATAGTAATTGCCAAAAGGTAGACATTGCAAAATTATATTACAATTTTCTGCAATCTCTGAAGGGTTGTTACATCCCGGCCCATTATCAAAAATAGTTATTGCTCTAGGAGGATTACTTAAATAATTACAGATGCTTTGAATATCACATTCACATAGTAAAGGATTGCCGTAAATCGTTAAATCACCTATAGAATCAGTAGAAACATTATCTATTCCTGATAAACTAATTAGTGCATCATTAAACCAAATTTTCACTGGGCCACCAATATAAGTAAGACTATCCAGACCTGACAGACTTGTTAATGAATCACATCTTGCTAACTGAAACATCCACCCGATTGATGATAAGTTATTTAAGTCACGTAAATCCTTTAATGATTTATTGCTTCCAATTGTCAAATACCCACCTATTGATTCGAGATTGTTCAGTCCAGATAGACTTTGTAATGAATGATTGTAACATATGTCAAGACTACTTTCTAAATGAACTAAACTATTCAATCCTGCAAATGTTTCTAATTCTTCATTTGAAATTACAGAAAACCAGCCTTCTACATGCCTAAGGTTTTCTAAACCACTGAAATTGGTTAGGTCAGGGTTTTTCTCTATAATAAATGTTCCTATGATTGTGTCCAGGTTTTCAATTCCAATGAAGTCATTCAACGAGTTATTATGTGTAATTTCAAAATCGCTGCCAATATAAGTCAGACTATTCAATCCATTTAGGTTTAGGAGTAATTCATTACTCCATACATTCAATTCTCCTTCAATCCTGCATAAATTCTCCAAACCTGTAAGGTTAAATAATGAGTCATTATTTGAGATATATAAATCTCCTCCGACATAGGTTAAAACATTCAATTCATTCAAATTAGAAATACCATAACCATTATATCCTGAATAGATTGTTACATCTCCTTCAATTTCAGTACAGCCTGGATAATTAATTTGAAAACTATCTATTTGAGACTGGGTATTGAAAATAATACCTTCGGGTAAGCAGGACTGACAAAATCCATTAAAATGAAGTAGAACCATTAATATGAGTAAGGATATGGAGTGCTTCATATTGTCTATTTGTTAGATTACACAGCATAGTGCATAACGATTGCTATAATAGCCGTTTGGCATTAAAAGCACCGTTGTATATTTTTCTTTTATTCACGTTTTGTTGTCTTGTTGTTTCCTTCCGTACTGCCCGCCAAATGGCAATTCAAAGCCTGTTATGCAAGGTGCTTCATTTAACAATCAATTTCTTCGTAACAATTCCATCATCAATATGTATTGCAATAATATACAATCCGTTTACAAGCATTGATACATCAATATTTTCAAATGAACTTTGAGCGGTTAATACTGTTTGTCCGATGTAATTGTAAATGCTTATGTGATTAATTGTTGTGCCATCTTTTGAAGTAACGGCAATCATTCCGGAAGCAGGGTTGGGATAGATTAGTATTTCCTCGCCGGAAGTACAGTATTCAGACTGACCAACGGAACATGCCAAAAGTATTTGCATTTCACTATTGCATCCATCCATATTATTTTCAATTATAACTTCCCCACCCGGACTAACCAAATATTCGCAAATGCTTGCAACATCGCAATGGTTTAGTGAGTAATTATAACCAATTTTTAGTTTTTCAATTGAATTAGCATCAATATTATCCAACCCTGATAAACTTGTCAGAGAGTCATTGCACCAAACAAAAAGATCCCCTCCGATACTTGTCAGGTTATTCAGACCATTTAATGAATTAAGGTTTTCATTATACCATATTGAAAGCTTACCACCGATATATGACAGGTTTTGGAAACACGACAAATTCCTTACCCATGGATTAAGTTTAAACGTAAAATCTCCAATAACACTATCCAATGCAGAAAATCCGGAAATTGTATAACGTACTCCATTGTGATCGAAATCAAAGTCGCCTCCAATGTATGAAAGTTGGTTAAGGCCCAATAATTCATAAAGATCAGTGTTATTAGTAATGCTGAAATCACGACCGACATAAGTTAAGTTCTCCAGGCCGGCTGTGCTTTCAAGGTTGAAATTCTGAAAGATGCTAAATCTTCCACCCACAGAATCCAGGTTTTCCAGACCAAATAAATTTACCAGGGCGTTGCAACATTGAATTACCAGATCCTCTTCAACACCAGTAATTTGAGATAAACCATTTATGTTAGTTATTTCAAGATCCCGGATAATAACACAACCTGCCAGTTCGGTGCAATTGGGATAGTCATATTGGAAATTATCGATATCTGCTTGCTTGCAAAGAAAATAGTGCCCATATGGGAGACAGGGTAGTGTAATATTACATATTGCGGCTATTTCCGGAGGGCTATCGCATCCCGGTGCATTATTATAAATATTCACAGTTCCGTTTGGGTTTGCCAAATAATTGCAAATAGCATTTGCTTCACAAGATATCAATGAGTCGTTATTATAAATAAAAATGTTTGCAATAGAATCTGATATCAAATAATCCATACCACTTATGCTATGAAGAGAATTGTTATCAATAATCTTAAGATCACCTTTAATACTTACCAGATTTGAAAGTTCATCAAGATCAATAAGTGCATCATTTCCTTCAATTGAGAGTTTCCCACTAATCGAAACCAGGTTAGTGAGTCCTGTTAGATCACCAAGACCATCATTATTATAAATTATTAACTCACTTCCGATACTTTCAATTTTTTCAAGGCCTGCAAGATTTACTAAAGAATCATTTGTACGTATAGTTATTCCTTTACCAATACTCGCAAGGTTTGAAAATGCGGATAAATTTTGAAGCCTGGTATCACCAATATAAAGATCTCCGTCTATTGAAGTTATAGCTGAAAATCCAAGGATTTGAGATAAGTTGTCATTATTAGAAATATGGATGTCTTCAGAAATACTTGACAAGTTATGAAAGTTAATGCTTTCAAGGTTTCCGTTATCCCATATCCTCAGGCTTCCTCCAATACTTGATAAACTATTAAGTCCACCTATATTTGTAAGGCTATAATTCAACATAATTTCAAGAGTACCACCGATTGAACTTAAATTTGATAATGCTGAAAGGTCATTGAAATTATTGTTGTCAATTATCGTAATGCCATCACCTATGGTTGATAAATTGTCAAGACCGGCAAGGTTTGTTAAGCTATCGTTATAAATAATCAAAAGTGAGCCCCCTATTGTTGAAAGATTTGCTAAACCTGTAATATCATTAAGCCCGCTATTCCCTGCACCATAGCTACTTATTGATAAATTACCTCCTATGGATAAAATATTACTTAATCCATCAAGGTTAGTAATATTATTACTATTTATTGAAAAAGTACCATTTATATTGTTGCAATTAGGAAAATTTAAGTTGAAATTATCAACATCATCTTGATTTAGAAAATAGTAATTACCAAACGGAAGACAGTTTAATGTAATACCACAGCTTGAAGCTACTTCCGTTGGATCATTGCATCCTGTGGCGTTATTATAAATATTAATTGACCCTGTCGGATTTGCCAGATAGCTACATACACTCTCTATTTCGCATGAACTTAATAATGGATTATCGTATATCGATAATTCTTCTAACGATTGGGGATCAATATTTTCAAGGCCATCCAGGTTTGTTAATGAATCACAATGATAAATTCTTAATGCTCCGCCTATTGATTCAAGTTTTTCCAGTGCGTCCAGACTATTAATTTTATTAGGTTGCCAGTATGTACCTCCAACAATAAAATCCTCACCAATTGAAGTTAGTTTGTCAAAACCGCTATAAGAATTTAATGAATCGCAAGCACCAAGATAAAGGCTTCCTTCAATGGTTGTTACATTTTTCAGTCCAATTAAGTTTTTAAGTCTATGGCAATAACTGATACCCAAATCGCTATTAAACTTCTGTAGCATATGCAATCCATTAAGATTTTGGATATCAGCACCATTAATCCAAACATCTCCCTCTATTTCGGTACACCCCGGATAATCAACCTGAAAACTATCGATTTGTGCCTGACAAGTGAAAGTGATCCCATCCGGAAGGCAGGACTGAGAAAAACCCATAGACCATGGTATCAACGTAGCAATGATTATTAGTATCGAATTTTTCATATCAGTTCACATTGAAAGTGCCTTATCGCTTAATTACTTAGTGTTTGAGTTTTGATTCATTCCTTATGATCTCAATTATATATAAACCAGTTCATAGTTTTGAAAATAGTAAAATATGATTGTTCTCCATCATTTCTAATTAATTACCATCCTTTTCGTCACCTTCCCCTCACCTGCAATTACCGTATAGAGGTAAATCCCTCTTCCAAAAACCAAAGCATTTAATTCAAACTCATACGTCCCGGCTGATACTTCACCCCGGTATTCCTCAAAAACTCTTTGTCCGATCAAATTATAAATCTCCAATCTCAACTTCGTTCTTTTATCAAGCTCAAGCTTAATAATTGAATTGGTACTAAAGGGATTTGGGTGGTTTTGTTCAACTAACAAGGCTTTTTGGCCTATATTCTCATTAAGCCCAAAAGTAAAAAGGCTAAAATGAAAACCATCAATATACCAGAAATCTACAGGATCCATGGGATCTTCAGGATTAAGTTCCGTATATACAAATGGAATGTGATATTCAGTTACATTTGGCCCTTCCTCAACAAAAATATAATGAGACTGGCTTCCATAATAAGCAGTCCACATGGCCTGTGTAAAAGCTGTTACATTATATGTTTCAGTGTATTGGGGATCTAAAATATAGTAGCCAACACAATATATATCTGGATATGTATTTTCGTCAAACCCGTCCAGATGAGTATCTGTCCATGAAATACAGAATAACTCGCCATTAATATCTGAAGAGATCTGTGGCCGGTTATAATGGGTAATACCTCCAAGATCACCTTCAAATGTTCTGTTATAATAAAGATGCGTTCCATCCCAGGTATTATTTGAGATGTCATATGACAGGTGAAATGTTCCCATGGTATAAGGTGAAGGATACCAATCCCCATACTTATCAGCCACGGCAATCAGCCCTGTTATATGTGCATCACCATATTTATCAACTGCCATATCCAGGTGCCATCCCATGCTGTAATATAAACTGTCACGGTCAGGTATTGGGGGTATAAACATTGAGTCTGGAATGAATTGTTTTACTTCGGATAATCCGCCAGGTCCACCAAGCTGACAATGTAACGGTTCTACAGTCCATGTATCACCTCCATCCTGGGTAACCAGTAATATTGGATGAAACAAAGTGTATGGAACAGGATCACTGGCAGAATTCGTTAATAAACATATATAACCTGTTTGCCCATCCGGACTAAAGGCCACTTTAATATCACTGATGCTGTCACCCTCCTCAAGTACAGGCATTAACCATTCTTCATATTCATAATCACTGCTGTCAGCATTAAATGTTCCCTTGTCAATGATCAGGTTTCCAGTATAAATAAAATCGGGAAACTTAAAACTCCCATCTACCAACCAGGCATAACCATCCTGCGTAATGGTAAATGCATTTGGAATATATCGCCATATATCTCCTCCTGATGTCTTCTCATTATGTTGTGTTGGTTCAGGGGGATCGATTTCGGTTAGTCTGTTAATCCCATAGCCATATCCACCCCAAATTTCATTTGAATCATCAAGTATAGGTGCAAAATAAGCGTAGAATGCATTATCCGGATCTGTGTTTCCAGGTGGGTTGTATATACCTCCCTGGGGATATCTGGCAGGTAGATAATTGTATGGATGGCTTGGAAATGGATCATAAACCTTTATGTTGTTGGTCCAGGATCCTTCTGCACCTCTTTCTGTCGAAACATCATAGGCGATCCTACTATTTCCTTCGGGTGATTCAACCACCATCCTGTGTGTAAACACAACAGCATCTATCCTTGGATCAGCCCACAGGTATGTTCTTGGATTTCCGGCAAAGCCATAGGCATTACCTGAAGATCCGATAGGGATAAAGGTGAGACTCTTTGAACCATTATCCAGGCAGGATAGTTTTGGTTGGTGATACGTCTGGGCTATAACTGATAAACTAAATCCCATGACTATTAATGCTGTCAATATGTTTCTCATAGCTAAACTATTATTTAGGTCTTATCTACAATTGTCTGTAATAACAACCTTCTCACATTTTGTAAATCCATCATTCGTTGACAATATTCTTAATAAATAGATACCAGGTTTAAGTCTGTCCAAATCAACAGCCTGGTTATCGGTTGTCAAAATCCTCTCACCACCAAGGCTATACAATTCTATCCGATAGTTTCCAATTCCACATATATTCAATACATCACATGCAGGATTAGGATAGATCTTCAATGAATTAGTATGAGTTTCCTCTATTTCTACTGTTTCCCAGCAATTTCCGGTTTCGAAACTACCCGATCCATCGGTATGAAATATCGTATCCTTTAAGGAAAAACACTCCAGGAAACCATACCAGTCAACCCATGGCAGCTCACAATACAAAAGACCTTGTTGAGCACCAATTCCTTCTATGATTTCAAGGCCAATCCAGCTTGTGATGTTGATACGTCTGTGGTACTTATTGCCTATCAATAAACTATCACAATAATCAACATAACCATCATAGAACATCAATTGGCCATCAAAAGTGTTGGGTAGTAATACTGTATCCCCTGCATTTAATGTAAAATCATAGAGCACGAACTCCGGAATATCTTCAGCATACTTGAAATAGACTTTTTCATTATCATCTCTGAAAAATCCGTATTGATCCCGATCCGGCATCTCAAGAATTGTATAACTTTTATCATTGATGATAGTATCACCATTTGTTTTATAGTAATAATAGGTCGTGTCTTGAGGCCAGCCAATAGAAAAGTATTCTCCCGTACACCAGGTGACATCAGATGTTGGGAAGGGGATATAATCCTGGCCGTTCGAAGGATACGTAAAAAGAGTTACTAGCACTATTATGAAATATCTTCTCACTGATTAAATAATTTATAATTACCGCACAATCATTTTCTTTGTCACGCATTCATTCCCCGCCTCAACAGTATAATAATACACCCCACTGCTAAAACCAGATCCATTTAATGAATATTGAAACCTACCCTCCGGCTGAGATCCCAGATCATCCTGAAAAATCTGTTGACCGGTGAGATTTATTACCTCAATACTAATATCTGCAGGTTTTTCAAGATGGATATTAATAGAAGACTTGTTTCGGAATGGATTAGGAACATTTTGGCTTACAGATAATAGGTTGCTTCGATTTATTTCCTCATTGATATTATTATAACAGTAATAAACTTCATGGTAAAAATTACAACCATAGATATACCAGTACGTAATACTCTCAAGAGGGTTCTCAGGATTAAGTTCTGCATAAACCAATGGTATATCAGTATTTAAATTATAGTATCCAAAACATTCAGTAAAAACCTGCTTTGATTGCATTCCGTAATACGCACTCCACATACCTTGCGTAAATGCTGTAATGTTGTAAATATTGGAATATTCCTGCCAGTCTAGGTCGTAAAAGACCAAGTAAATATCAGGTGCTATATTTTCTTCAATTCCTTCCAGGTCAGTGTCTATCCATGAAAAGTATATTAACTCTGGTTCTTTGTCAATTGATACTTGTGGATTGTTATACTGCATAACACCCCCCAGGTCACCTGAGAAGGTCTTGTTCCAATTTATGAATGTACTTTGCCAGGTTTCATAATTATAATCATATCTGAGGTGAAAACTACCCATTGATTCATATACGGGATACCAGTTCTGGTTATAATCCGCTAGTGCTATTATCCCTGTAATATGACAATTAACATCATCGTCAATGACCATATCAGCATGATAGCCAAGGTTATAATAAATACTATCCCGGTCAACATTATATCCAAGGATTTCTATTATCGTTTCTTCATTTATAAAATCTTTTACCTCATCAAGTCCATTGATTCCCCCCAACTGGCATCGTATAGGCTCTTCTGACCATGTCACTCCTCCGTTATAGGTGAAATATAATACAGGACTAAAATAAGTATAAGGTAGTGGATTGCTTTCTACATCACTCATTATAAGTATATATCCATACTCATAATCATATTGATGACTAAACTCAATCTTAATATCATTGATTTTATCCCCATATTCAAGAGCTGGGAACAGCCATTCGTCATATTCGAAATCCCCAATGCTCTCATTAAATTCCCCTTTATTAATTATCAAATTACCGGTGTATACATATTCCCCATCAATTGTATCATATTCACAATCTACTACCCATATCTTACCATCAGTTGTGACTGTATATGCATGTGGGATATTCCTGTGTATTCCGGCTGTGGTATCTGGTACATAGTGTTGTGTCGGATTCGGGGAAATTGTTTCTGTCAGTGGGTTAACCCCATAAGTATATGCGTACCATGGGTTATTCGTTTCCGGTAATACGGATGAAAAATAGGTGTAATATGCTTCTCCCGGAACACTGGTATATCCCGGATTGTATATGCCCCCCTGAGGGTACCTGGCATTGATCTGGTTTACCGGTATATCCGTTTCCCAGGTCCCTTCTTTGCCACAATCTGTTGAAAGTGAGTAGGCAATATTTCCGCTTTCATCCATGAAGGTGAACACCACACTTACTGTCCAGGGATCTGCCCAGAGATAGGATCCCGGCTGGTTGCTGATACCATAAGCATTCGATGAGGTCCCGATCGGGATAAAGGTAAGGTCCCAGTCGGAATTCATTGGCTGATAAGATTCTAATTTGGGTTTTAGGATATTCTTATATTGCCTGGTTCCGATACTTGTTTTGTTAACTTCTCTTGGTAAATATATACTCTCAGGTTTTTGGGCAAAAGTATCCTGCTGATTGAAAACCAAAAATGAGAATAAGGCTGCCATTGTGATTGATGTCAAGGCTGTGGTATTCATGATAATTATTGTTGAGGTGTTAATTCACCATAAATTTAACTTATCTCAGTGTATAATCCAATTAAATTCCTTACATATTTGTCCAGGTTAAATGCCAGGCTTGATTCCCTTGCTGAATTACAAATTTTTATATACTCGCTATCTTTCATCTCATGTATTTGAATAATCCTTTTTCTGAAGTCATTGGGGGTATTACAGAAAAATCCATTGATTCCATCTTTCAGGAAATACCTGTTCTCACCAATCTCAGAACTTAAAACCGGTACACCACAGGTAAGGTACTGTTTCAGTTTAAAAGCCGATTTTGACCGGTGCAGCTCATCATCCAGCAAAGTTGCTATGCCAATATCAAATCCTGATAATCTCTTTTGAAGTTCTTCTTCATCAAGCCAGTTAATGTCAGCGGGTGTCTCAAGAAGAATCCTCCCGTTATTATAGGTGCTGTGTAACCAGGTTTTCTCCTCATTGGAGCTTACACCCAGGATAGTTAGCTTAATTCTGAAAGGTAAGTTCCTGATGGCTGGAAAAAGGTACCTGAGAAGGCTTTCCTTATGACCCCCGCCAAAACAACCTATCCAGCCAATATTGAGGATTGAATTTCTGTGCGTTTTGTAATGTCCTATTTCGCATGTAGGGGAGGTTTGGTAAACAATCCTGGGATTAAGCTTGTTGGCGTATGAAATCAGCTCTTTGCTCCCCATGGTACAGATGCTGCAATTTTGCAGAAAGTGCCTGATTGTTTTTTCAGGATGCTCCAGGTAATCAGCGTCATCAAGATCATAAACCGTATTCGCCGGCCTTATTCGTATCAGTATCTTCAGTGCATTGGCATAGATCCTGTTTGAATGAACACGCTGCACAACCACGAGCGAAGCGGATCTTCTAAACAATGCAGAGAAATAGCCTTTTAGAAATTGTGCAATAGTCAGTGGCCTGTAACCCGGATAGCAAAAAGAATATCCTATACCATAATGCTCTTTCAGGTAATCAAGTGCGTACTTTCCACGGTACCTCACACTTGGTGAGTTCAGGTTATAATGGGCAAACCAGTATATATGCCTGATATTTGAAGGTTTTGTTGTCATGCAAAGTTTATTTTCTGAAACAATATGAATGATCGGCCATGTCAATTTCCAATTCTTTACCATTGATGGTAAAACCAATCCATGGATGAAATGTACAACAGTTTTCATATGCTGTCTCAATGTCAAGATATATTGTATCAATTTCATTCGTATTCAGATGTAGTAAGAAGTTCTTAGTCCCTTCAACGCTTATCCAGGATATTTCACTCGAGGTAATTTGTGATTTGTGATTTACAGAATCATCGATAATTTCAAAACTCACAAATTTTGCAACTTGATGATTATAGTAAATAATTGATAAAGAGTCACTGTTATAATAGCCATTGAATATTAGATCTGTTGAATCATTTTTATCGATGATTCTGAGTCTTAATTCACCTGGAGGTGTGAAACAAATATCAGGGCAGGGGGACTCTTTTTGGCATGAACAAGCCATTAATATAGTTGTCAGAACTATGAGTGATGAAATTGATGTGTGTATAAATCCAAGTGTCTTCATTTTTATTCCGATGTTGATTTTATATTTCTTAACTATTCAGTTAGACTCACCTTATAATTAGCTTCTCAATCTGCTGAGTTCCTGTCTTATTTTTAATATGAACCAGATAAAAACCCTTTCTCCAGTTTTCGCAATCAATTATCATTTCGTTTTGAGATTCAGGTACCACCTTTTCTATTACCTGCCTTCCAAAAAGATCAAAGACTTCTATCGCCCACGGCCCTTCTACCAGCCACCAGCCACCAACAACAAACTCTTCTTCAGCAGGATTGGGATACACCCAATACTCTTCCCTGTATTCAATATTAGATATATCGAAAGTCTCACATGCCTCTTTAACTTCAGCTATACTATCACAACCTGGGGCGTTACTACCTAACGAAATACCACCAGTGGGATCAGCGATGTACTCGCAAACACTTTCAACTTCACATTCTGATAATGAGTCATTCAAAACAATAATAAGATAATGTATTGACTGGTAATCGATATTATCAAGCCCTGATAGGCTTTTAATGCCTGTGAAGACTATTTGAATTATTCCGTTTATTGAGGATACATTTTTTAGCCCGGATAAACTGCTCAAAGCACTGCAACTATCTATAAAGATATGCCCATAAATATTAGTCACAGCCTCCAAACCGGATAAACTGTTCAGATCATGGCAATGATTTATAAAGAGATCTCCACTGATAATTGTCAAACCTTCTAATCCGGATAAACTTTTAATACCTGCATAATACAATGTTAAACCTCCGATATTAGTCAGTTGAGTAGCTCCTGCAAAGTCATACAATGGTGAAAAACTAACAACTATGCTTGAATTAACCATTGTTAAGGAATCCAACCCCATTAAATGATTAAGATGATTATTAAATGAAAGGTACAGCCCCCTATTTATACTTTTCAAAGAATTCAATCCTTGCAGGTTTGTAAGATTTGTGCTATCAATGGTTAGATTACCATTAATTTGTGTTAAAACATTCAGTCCACTTAGATTTATGATATCAGCACCATGGATATGAACGTCTCCTTCAATTTCAGTACATCCCGGGTAATTGATCTGAAAACTGTCTATTTGTGTTTGGGTTGTAAAGGCAATTCCATCAGGCAGACAGGATTGTGCCCATATTATAGAATGGATGACTAAAAATGTAAGGATCAACAACAATAGTTTATTCATAATTTTCAATCTTTAGTGTTTATATTATGGCAACACTTTTTACTATTTTTGGATAATCAGTTTCCCATTGATTGATTGATTATTCATCCTGATAGTATATATGTAAATTCCTGAAATCTTCTGTGTCGGATACCATATTACTTGTGTTGTACCTGCCTGCCTGAATCCTGCATCAACTTTTTCTATTAAATTTCCAGTTTGATCGAAGATATCAATTTCAATATGATCGGGTTCAATTAAATAAAACGCAAAAGTAGTTTGACTGCTCAGTGGATTTGGAAATACCCTGATACCTGGATACTCATCATCAGTGCGCCCGGTATATATATCCACACAGGCATTTCCAGATGAATCAGATTCACACTGATCGTAAACCGATGTAGTATAATAACAATATAAACCAGGAAAAGTGAGATTTGTATCATAATACTCCAATGAAGAAACTAGTGACTCATTAATAATCTGCCAGTCTCCAAGGTTAATGCTTCTGAATATATTAAATCCCAGCAGGTTTCTACTCCCTCCAGGCCTATCCATAATTTCCTCTATCTTTTTATATGGGGGATTATGGTTGTCTTCTCCATTCATTACAGGACTATAATAAGAAAGCAGTTTGTTACCCTTTGCGGTTTTAATGAATGCCTCATGCGAGCCGACACAGTAATAATTACCAAGTGAAAGAATAGGCCTCCAGTATCCAGGTTTTCCATAGAAAAGGCTACCGTTATATGTACTATTATCTATCCCGATTTTTGGGCTTCCCGGCATGGTATTTATTGTTACAATCATGAAATCACCTGATGTAATTGTAACCGGATCAATGTATATGTGATTCCATGTAGATGACGACCAGGAGATTTTGGTATAAGGCCCGGCAAGTATTGTTGAACCGTCTCCAGAAAGAAGATAAACCTTTTCTGTCTTGTATGAGGTCTGTGAATAATTGAAATACCTCAATCCTGTGATTGTAAAGGGGTATTCAATTTCGGGAAAGTCATTCATGTCGAACAATTGCCCCAGTCCCTCACCACCATCGTTGGATGCAATACCATCTTCAAATGTCCCGTCGTTATAACTCAAAGGCAGGACATGGTTGGTATCGGGGAGATCCCAACTCAACTTAATAGAGTCGTTATTTATTCCTGTTAATACTGAAGTTAAATTTATTGGTGGTTTGCAGATCCTGTAAATATGGATGTTATCTACAAACCAGTTGAGGATATTCGAAGAATAGTCACCATAAGCTTCAAATACAACGGAAAAAAATTCCCCTTTAGCAAATTCTGTTATATTGAATTTTTGTGATTTCCAATCAAAACTACCTGTGTTACTGTATTCATATACATGAAATATAGAATCTTCGTGATTGGAGAGATAAACTGATAAAAATTCTGTCCCGGTAGCAAGATTGTCATCCAGTTTAATGTCAAAATCAAGACCAATTTCCCCGTCTATAACCTCATGACCGTCCATTGCATAAGAAATGATTCTGCATGAATAATCAGTTAAAACACTATCCCAATGAAACACAGCACATGGGGCCGGATTTCCTGCAACATGACCAACAAACCAGTTCTCGCAGTCTTCATGTTCCCAGCAATTGGCCTCAAAACAGCCAAATTCCCATCCTTCATAAAAAGGCAGGTACCACCAATAGGGTCCTATGATTGTTACAGGCCCATCAAACATTGACTCCCCGTGTTGCCCGGGGTAACCATAAATACTTAAATCATATATCGAAGTAATCGTATAGTTGTAAATCCCTGGCCAGAGGTCAAAATCATAATACTCATAAGTAGGATGATCAACCTGGCCTATTGAATCCCCATTCCTGTAGATCCGGTAAGCAAGCAGATTTTCAGGGATATTCCAGCCTCCTCCGACAGATCCCGGAAACCCGAAACAATCCATTTCACTGCTCAATGCTGTAAGAAATGTTGTAGCACCAGTAGCCTGGTCAAGTATGCGGAATTCACCACCTGTGGTATAAGCAGTTAAATAAACCTCATCATCCCATGGATTCCATGAACCCCCCTGGGCATAATTGAGATCAGCACCTAATGGTCCGAGTAATGTTGCCTCACCAGTAGCAACATCAATTGTATAACAGGCATCATTAACGATATCCCAGGCAAACATAGTTGATGTTTCTGCATTGAAAGCGCAGTCTATTACACCCGGAGCTGTTGTTGTAGGTCCAATCTGAGTGACCTCGCCGGTTCCGGTATTTATGATACAGAGCATCGACTGTGAAATATCTGTGCACATGGCATACATGATACCTGTTGCTTTATCGCAGGCAAAACCAGTCCAGAGACCACCTGATCCTGTCAGCGGACATGGCATTGATGCAATGGTTGTATAGGTACCTGTATTCACATCGATTTCGGTTAATGTTTCACCGTAGTTGTAATTGCATGCAAACATAATATTGTCGTAATTTTTCGGGAAATCACCTGCAAAACATTTGAATGAGACAGCTGCAATGGTCGTGGTCCCGTATGTAGTAACATCAATTGTCATCCACAGGTCTGTCATTACATCATTCATCCAGCCTATCGGACCTTCATCACGTCTGTTGCTTCCATGAGTATTAACAAACAAAGGTTCAATATTTGCCGGTTCAGTTATTTCAGGAGCCGGTAATAATGAATGAACTGTTGATGGAAATGAGATGCTCTCCGGAGCAACCGGAGGTGCGCTGTAAGTTGGATGGATCGGCGGGTCCCATTCCAGGTGTGCAGAATTATCGAAAGGTTCTCCTTCGAGGTTGCGGGGTGGAATGAGAAATCCTGATGTAAAATTACAGTGAATGGTATCCGAATTCCCGATAAAGTATTTTGCTGTAATACTGACTTTGTATGAAGTATTATAAATCAGGTATGGAAAGGTGAAAAAGGTATCCACTGCCATTGCAAAGAGAGTGTCATCCAAAAGGACAAGATAACCGCGCAACTTCGGTACTTTATTGTTCGCCGTATCATACGGCTTGCACCAGGTAGCTGTTGAAGAAATGGTGTCCACATTTAAATTCGTGGGTGGAACCAATTGGATCTGTTGGGATATGGTATAATTTATCACCCCAAGAAATAAACACAATGTTATGATACCGGTTGTAAGAGATTGTGTTTTCATGATTAACATTTTTTATAATTCGTGCATTCGTGGCTTTGCTTCATTTGTCACGAAAGCGTTGATGTTATTTTATGACGATGAACTTCTTAATTACAGCCTCATCTTTTGTTCTAATCTGAACGAAATAAAGCCCTTCTTTATAATCCCTTAAATCTAATATGTATTCTTTACAATAGATATCATAAATCTCTTGTGCTAATTGGCTTTTCGATGAATATACTTGCAAAGAAATGATATGTTCTATGGATTCAATAATCAGGATATGTTTTGCAGGATTTGGATAAATTTTGTATTCTGATTTCTCATTAGATTCACAAATCTCACCTGGAAATGTCCACTCGCAAACAGTATCCGAATGAGTTGACTGACAGTGATCATAAACAGGCATTACAAAATAGCAATACTCGTTATAACCATGCTGAATACAATAATCTAAATAGTAGTTTTCCTGAACAGGATTAGTATTCAGTAATTGAAACTCACCACCATTTATGCTTTTGTAAATATGACATCCCTTAAGTTCTCTAGAGGATCCAGAATTCAGGCATAAAGAATGATTCATTATAAGGTGCTGACTTATATCATTATATGAGAGACAATGTGATGTTTTTTTTCCATCTGAGTAAATTTCAATATATGCTTCATGAGAACCCACATAATAATATGCTCCCAACTCTCCTAATTCAGTCCAGTCGCCTATACAACCGAAAGAGAGGGTTCCATTATAGTAACTGTCATCAGCACCAACAAAAGGCCCACCTGCATATGTATTTACTGTTGCTATCATGAAGTTTCCTTCCTCGATTGTAACATTATTGATATCGACCTCTGTCCAATCTGCTGCAGGTCCATTGGTGATATTATATGGCCCGGATAATATACTTGAACCATCACCACTTAAGATGTAGACCTTCTCCTCTGCAGTATAATTTCCATAACTACTATTGTGATAGCGAAGTTTTGTAATTGTGAGGGGGTATCCGATTGATGGAAAGTCATCCATAATAAACAACTGGCCTAGGCCAAGCCCCCCCTCTGTTGAGGCAAAGGCATTTTCATAAGAACCGTCGTTATATGAGAACCAGTTGCAAAGTATTGAGTCTGGTGGGATCCAGGACACTTTGATATATAAATCATTTTCATCATAGAGTTCCGCCTCAACATTTGTAACCGAACTGCATATCCAGTATATATATACATTATCAATGTGCCAGGATTCGATCTTTTCTGAACTATCACCTTCTGCAATAAAAGCAATACTGAAATCTTTGCCAATTGTGAAATTACTGACTCTGGTATGTACTGATTCCCAGTTAAAACTTCCATTGTTATTGAATATCTTGATATCATGCCAGTATCCATTCTGCCAGACGGCTACAGTTAGTTTCTCGCTTCCGGATGAGCTGTTGTCAACCAGTTTTATATCAAAATCCAACCAGATATCACCATCAGGGTAATCAGTACCTTTGAACCAATAACTCATTAATGGACATCTGTAGTAGATTAGTGGTGCTATTCCGGAAAACTGGGCACAGGGTGAAGGATTGCCTTCTTGCAGGTTAATTACCCAATTGTCACAACTTGAATGATCCCATTGGTTTGTTTCAAAGCTACCGCTACTCCAGTCTTCCTGGAAAGGCAGTGTGTCCCCAAAACTAACCTGGCAATAAACAGGCCCTGCCTTCATTGATTCACTGCTTCCTGAATAACCATAAGGTGAAAGGTCATAAACTGCACTTACCATATATTCATAAATTCCAGGATACCATGGATCCCACTCACAGTAAATATTATCAGGAGTTTCTACAGTCGCTACCGAATCACCATAACGGTAAATAATATAATAAAGAAGATTCGCTGGTATGGAATCAGCTATGTTTTCCTTTGTTGAATCTTGTGTGTATGGTGCTGTTTCAGAAAGATTACTAAAACTACCATTAATGTGATCTGTATGTCCACTATCCTTGTTTTTCTTCTGATTTTTACCCGGATAGTAAAATGGTGGAGCCCATACAGCGCAACCTCCTTCGCTTCTTAGATTTCGTACCGGTAACAGATACTCAGATGTGAATGAATAGGTTATCGTATCAGATAATTGAAGAAAATAATAAGCACAAACACCAGCTGTATATTCCTTTCCGAAATCCAGATATCCAAGGTTGTATGATGTTGTATGGCTGACACCAGCATATTCACCATCAAGGAATACATGGTAACTTAAAACGCCATTCTCCATCTGTACTTCGTCATTCGCAAGATTTACTTCAATATCATCAACAGCCCATCCTGAGGCATGGTTACCATTATCATCAGTTCTGAATGCCATCCAGGTATATGCCCCTGCATTGCTTCCACATATTGAAGAAAGGTCAATAGTATCCTGTATCCAATCATTATGATGACTGATTTGTTCTAAAACCATAAAATCGGCTCCATTTGTTGAGTATTCAATGAAGGCATCCTGTCCTCCCATTGAAGTGAAAAAACTCTGAAACGTAAGTATGTAATTGTTAAATGTTCTCAGGTCCAGGATAGGGAGACAAAAGTAATCACAGCAACCATTGTTATTAAAACCAACTGCATTGTCATTGCAAACAGCATACCAGCTGTGTGAAGGAATTTCAAAGTTTGTCGAGCTTCCGTCCTGTGTAATAAACCATTCGGAATTGCCATGTGACCATGTACGCCAACCTTCAGGTAGTTCGCCACCTTCAAAATCCTCATAAAGGGAAATAGGTGGTATTACAGGTTCATCCCAATAAGCAATACTTGTTAATGGATCAACCCAGAGATTAGTTGGGGGATAAGTGTTATTTTGCGCGATTAATTGAATTGAACCGTACAACAATGAAATTATAACGGTTAATAAACCTGAGTGTATTCCTTTATAAAACATCTTAATAATTGTTCTTTTTGATGAGGGTATTAATAACAAAAACATGATGTTTAACTTGGTGCAACTTCTGTGCAATAATTTATTAATCTGATTGTAAAATGAGACATTCACTTCAGTTTAAGTTTTTATTTCATTATCACGAATTTCCGGCAGTAGATTCCTTTTTCAGTTTTCATCCTCACATAATACACCCCATCCTTCAGTCCCTCCAGATCAATCCTGGTCCTGGCATTATTGATATTTTCCGCATGATTTAAAACCCTCCCTGCCTGGTCAATAATTCTTACAGTATTAATAACACATTCAGCCTCTATAATCAGAAAATCACTGGCAGGATTGGGATAAATTTTGACTAAGGAGTTTTCCGCAGTACCAGCCGGTGGATTTTCCACTAATCCTGTAAGTAGGTCATCCCTGTACCACAACCCGTAACCCGGATTTCCGGCATATAGCCTGTAATCAACAATCTTCAGGTTTTTAATAATATTTTCATAATAGTATGTCTGAAACGGCAGGTCATCAATCAAATCGATCCAGTGTTCACCATAATCATCTGTCAATTGAATCAATCGATTACCGTTTGCATGGCCCCCGGTAATGATAATATCATCCTTTTTGTCTATACAATATCCATCATACCCGGAAATTGGTACCGGAATTAAATTCCAGGAAAACGCCAGATCATCAGAATAATATATGCTGTCTTTGAGTTTGAAGTAACAATGATCGATTGTTTTTATTCTACAATATTCGTCATAGTTGTAGAAGTTGTATCCATTGTCAAATGAAAAAAAGACATCTCGTCCCCACCAACCTCTTCCAACAAACACTGTTTTATCAATGGCTTCAACATAGTTAACCCAAAAATTGGTATAGAAAGGATCATCAAGATATTCTATCCATGATATGCTATCTGTTGATGATCTGAAAAGGCCACGGGTTGTGCCTACGTAGTAATAGTCACTTGTGATACAAAGATCTGTTACTCTTGGGCTGTATTCTGTATCATCAATATTGTCAGAGAATGAGTGCCATGTTTCCCCTCTATCCCACGACATCTTGTATTCATGAGCTGAAATCATATAAAATACTGAATCGGTCACAATTATTTCAAATCCATATGCATTTTCATCCCTTTCAAACAAATAACTACCATAAAAAGAATAAAACAATTCATTATTTGCAGTAACATAGACCTTATCATCTAACATCGCAATTGAAGAAACATTCCGGTGTTGCAAACCGGTATAATATGATGTCCAGTTACCACTGGTATCAAGCGAACATGCTCCTTGTTCAGTTGCACAATACAACTGACCTTGATGAGTAAGGAATTGATTTACCTGTCTCGATCCGTCAGTGAATTCCACCCATGATGTGTCTTCAGGATTGAATTTAAAAACAGGATAGGAATATATACTGCAAAAAATTTCACCTCTATATTCATACAGGTCTTTGTGTGAGCCCCAAAAAGGGATGTTTCTCTTTACATCGATCCATTCCTTCAAATCATCATTAAACAGGTAAATCAGTTTCCTGCTTGCCGGGGCAGACATTTCATGGGTTTGGGCCCAGAGCTGACCATTCAGATATTCAATTTGTTCTACCTCTGCGTAGGGGATGGGGAACAAGCCATCTACAGGTATTGTATCCCAGGTATCACCATAATCATTGCTACAATGAATCTCATGATATTCATATCCATCGTATACGATGATATAAAGCAAGCTGTCGTCACAGAGGGTTGATTCAATGTAATACGGTGTCGAAAATCCGATACTCTCAAAGCTTTCCCCAAAATCGAATGACCGCTTAAAACCTGAGGAATTATAAAAGAATATAACTGTATCAATGCTCCATATCCGACTTGAACTATTTAGGTTTGGGACTGTTTCCCAGCTGATTCCGTTATCACAACTTCTCATGCAGTTCTCATAGTAAGCTGTGATAAAAATGCAATTTCCAGCTTTTGCAATATTCGGAGAATAAAAATGGTCAAAAACCAATTCCCATTTCCCGTTATCAGATTTTGAAAACACGCCTCTTTCCTTTGCGACTGCAAACAGCATCGTATCAATACTCACCATTTGATCCAATCTTCCACCATCCAAACCCATTGCCATTTCCCACTGGGCATTTGAACTATGTACAGAAATTTTAAGAAGGCATACAATTAATAAAAATCTCAGAATTGGTATGGTCTGGTTCACTAAATATTTGCTTTTGGTTGATTTGTTTTGTTTTGACTCATTCATGTATTTGTGCAACTATTTAATCACGATAAACTTCTTATTTGTTATCCCTTCAGTGGTTTTGATACTGATCAAATAGATACCCTCATTCAAGGTTGATATATCAAGATCATACTGATAGATACTTTTTAATTCCCTTTCATCAATTATAATTCCTGAAAAATCTATCACTTTCAGATCGATGATTTTGTTCTGTGATTCAATATTTAAGTAATCATTTGACGGAACTGGATAAATTGATATTTGTTCTCTGTCCTCATGTTTTTCTTCCGGTGAAGAAACTACCATAATACATTCATTGTTTGAAGAATCAGATTCACATTGCTCATAAACCGTAGTGATATAGTAGCAACTTGTTCCATTCCAGATATCATAATCTTTATATTTGGTTTTTGTTACAAGTTGACTGTTTATCTTGTACCATTCTGAAGAGTTCTGACTTTTCCAAATATTGAAACCTATGATGCTTTTTTGATTATAATTACCTGGTGAATCCATATTTCCCATGAATGGCATATCTAAATTATCACTGTTTTGATTTATTTGTTCCGAACTAATTCCCTCCTTATATGATAGTTCTTGTTCTCCAAGTTCAGTAGTAACATATACTTCATGTGACCCAACACTATAATAGCCATATTGTGACATTTCTGACCAGGCACCAATCGATCCAAAGAACAGGGTTTTATTATAAAAATCATCATCAATACCTATGCAAGGTCCGCAAGGGTATGTATTCATGGTTGCAACAAAAAAATTTCCTGTGTTAATAACTACTGAATCAATTAAAACTGTTGTCCAATCGTTGGGTGGCCCATTAAGTTTATAGTATGGTCCTCCAAGTATTTCAGAACCATCTTCGGATAAAATATAGATAGTTTCTTCCTCCCAGTACCTCCTGTAATTATAATTGAAATATTTAACTTTCGTTATAGTAAAAGGATATGTGAGGTTTTGAAAATTTGAAACCTTAAACAACTGTCCAATACCAGCTCCGCCATTACCTGATGCAACACAATCTTCAATACTTCCATCATTGTAACCAATATTTATCGAAATATTAGAATCAGGAACATCCCAGGTCAGTTGCGCATATGTATATTGGTTTCCGCCAAATTCCACTTCTAAGTTTTCAGGTGGCAAGCATTTTCTGTAAATATGGATATTGTCAATACCCCAGTAATGGATGTTGTTTGTGCAATCACCTTTCGCTTCAAATACTACTGTAAAGTCTTGTTCATTTGCAAAACCAGTTATATCTTTATGTTCGTTTAACCAGTGTAGGCTTCCATTGTTTTTATATTCTGTAACTGGAAAAATGGAATCATTATTGTTTCTTAAATATACAAGCAATGCCTCAGTTCCATTTAAAGTATTGTCACTTAGTTTTATATCAAAATCTAAGTAAATTGAACCATCAATGACTAAATTACTTCCGATAGGATGAGAGACAAGTTTACAACAATAATTTGTCCTGACGCTGTCAGAACTAAACACAGCACAAAAGTTTTGTCCACCAGGTAGCAAATCAACTTTCCAATTTTCACAGTCATCATGTATCCATGAGTTTGCTTCAAAACTTCCATGACTCCAATCCTCCCAAAAAGGCCATGTATAGGGCGAAATACCTAATAGGTATGCAGGTCCTGCTTCTAATGATTCTCCATACTGATTTGAAAATCCATAAGGTGTAAGATCATAAATAGCGGTAAGCGTATAGCTATAATTTTCTGGGAGGAGATTATTATCAAAATAATCAAAATCAGGGTGATCAACCTGTCCAATCGAGTCGCCATTCCTGTATATTTTATATGCTATTATATTGTCAGGAACCAGATTGCTGTCACCGACTGATCCAGGGAAGCCTAATATGCTCATTTGCCCGTATAACATCGTAAGGGGATTCGCATAGCCTGTTGTTTGATCAAGTATTCTCAACCTTGGAATACCATTTAAATACCCTGATGTTAGGTAGATTTTTTCATCCCATGGATTCCAGCTTCCTCCAATTTCTCCATTTGCATCAAAACCTATAGGCCCAAGTAATGTTGCTTCACCTGTATTAATATCTATTGTATAGCAGTTATCTGTTGCACCACTCCATCCATACATTGTTTCAGTATTGGTATTATAGGCGATTTCAAGTATGTCTGGAGCAGTTGTTGTACTTCCAATCTGAGTTACCTCGGCATTACTCAAGTTTATAGTACAAAGCATAGATTGATTGTTATTGGAACATATTGCATACATGATACCCGTATATTTATCACACGCAAATCCCCTCCAAACTCCATTTGAATCCGCCAAAGGGCATGGAAGTGGTGCGACAACTGTAGGTAGACCGGTTTCAATATTAATCCTTACTAGGGTACTGGTATCATTTATTATGCAATTCCCGAACATCATATTATCGTTTCCACGTGCAAAATCACCTGCGTGATATTCATAATCAATAAAACCTAGGCTATAGACCTTGTAATTGGTAACATAAATCTTTAACCATAGATCTCGTTGAATATCGTTCATGTATCCAATAGGACCGGCAGTGAAACTACTGTTAATCAAACATTTATCATCTAGGGAAATGATGTTTTGTAGTGGTTTTATTTCATGATGTAAATTTCTTATAGGTTGTCCTGAAATTAATGGGTGGTAATCAGGTGAATTGTATGAGTTATAATAAATAGTATGCAATGGTGGATTCCAGGTAAGGTATGCTGAATTATCATAGCCCTCCACCTGTAGATTGGTAGGCGGTATTAAATATCCGGAAACAAAGCCATGATATATTGTATCCGAATAGCCAGTAATATAAATTGCTGTAACACCAGCTATATACGTTTGACCATAAATCAGGTATGGATACTTATACAATGTATCGGTGGTATTTGAAACTAAAGAATCATCAAGGAAAACTGAATATCCCAGTAAGTTTGTCGTATCAGATGGCGTATTCCATGTTGCCAGGGAGGTTAGTGTATCAACAGAAAGGTTGGCAGGCGGATCGAGAGATCTTTTCTGTGCATTTGAATGGAATCCAAACAACAGAAGAATAATCAGGTTGCATTGTGATATCAACTTAAGATATTTTCCCATTTTCTTTTTTTTAGAATCTCCGTGTAACTCTGTGCCTCTCTGCGCAAATCTGTGTAATAACTTTCTTATGATTTTCATAGAAAACCATTCTAATTTACAACAACAAACTTCTTTTTCCAAATTCCAAATTCCGATTCGATGCTTACTACATATATTCCATCTTTCAGACCAGGTAGCTTAATCCTCATCCTATTATCACAAATCCCATTTTTAGAGAACACTAGTAGACCTGTCTGATTGATAATTCTGACAGTATATATTTCATTATTCGCTTCAATAACCAGGTAACCTTTTGCCGGATTTGGATAAATCTTTACATCTGAATTATTTTCAGAATTTAGAACCGGATCCTCCAATACCCCTGTAAGGACATCATCCCGATACCATAATCCATATCCCGGATTTCCAACTAAAAGTCGATAGTCAAAAAGCTTAAGTTGCCGGATTGTACAAATCTCCCAGTGTACCTGGACAGGAAGGTTATCAATAAGATCAATCCAGTGTTCACCATTATCCATTGTCATTTGAATAAATGGATAGTTCAGGTAAAAGTTTCGATAATCATGTCCTCCAAGAATAATCGTGTTATCCTGTTTATCAATACAATATCCGGTATATCCACTTTCAGAAACTGGAATCAGATTCCAGGAGAAGGCAAGATCATCTGAATAGTAAATGCTATCTCTAAGCATATAATACGAACGGTCAATCGAGTTTAAGTAACAGAATTCATCATAGCTGTAAAATTGATTCCCGTTATCATATGAAAAATACATTCCACCCCCGTACCAGCCTCCTCCGCTTACAAACATTGTTTTATCGATTATCTCAATTTGATGAACAAAGAACCAGGAATCGAAAGGATAGCCATACATTGTCCATGCAATACTGTCAACAGGTGATCTGAAAAATCCATCTGATGTTCCCAAATAATAATAATCATTTGAAATATTCAGCTCGGTAACTGAAGATGTATAATAATTATGGATTCCATCTGAAAATGAATGCCATGTATTACCCTGATCCCATGACATTTTGAATTCATGAGTAGAAATCATATAAAACACCGAATCAGTTGTAATTATTTTATATCCAAAAGTGTTACTATTTCTAGTGAAGCTGTGACCATCATTCCCGGAAACAAATAACTCATTATTTGCCGTTACATAGATCCTATTATTTAAAATGGATATCGAAGAGATATCACGGTATTGCAAACCCGTATAGTAGGTTGTCCAGTTTCCATTTGAATCTAATGAGCAAGCTCCCTGTTCAGTTGCAAAAAACAATTCATCTTTATGCTCCAGAATTTGCCATACCTGTTTTGATGCATCTGAAAATTCTACCCATGAAGAGTCCTCATCATTATACTTAAATACAGGAAAAGAGTATATGCTACAGAAAATATCGCCATGATAAGCATACAAACCAAAATGCGGCCAGCAACAGGGAAGATTATTTGTAACCTCAATCCATTTCTCTAATTCTTCGCTGTAAATAAAAACTCTTTCTCGACTGTAAGGAGCACCACCTGAATCAGTTTGTGCCCAGAGTACTCCATTAAGGTATTTGATTTGTTCAACGTGGGCATGATATTCCGGGAACAATCCGTTTGTAGGTATAGTATCCCATGTACTGCCATAATCATCAGAATAATAGACTTCATTATGTTCATATTCCTTGTAATGAATATAAAGTAAACTATCATCACACATTAAATGTTCCAGCATGTATTGCGAAGGCAGTTCAACTTTTTCGTGGCTAGCCCCGAAGTCAAAAGACCGCCGAAATCCTGAATTGTTAAAGAAGAAAATAACAGTATCTATGCTCCAGGTTGGGCTTACACCATATAATCCAGGGACATTCTCCCACGTTAGACCATTGTTGCAACTTCTATAGCAGGTATCGTAATCTTGAGAAGTGAGGAAAATACATGAGCCTGCTTTAGTAATCCAGCAATACTCTGGATCATCAAAAATCAATTCCCAGTCACTGTTATCTGATTTTGCAACTACCCCTCTGTTATCTGCATAAGCAAAAAGCATCGTATCAATACTAACCATTCGTGTAAGACGTCCACCATCCAATCCTTTTGCCATTTCCCACTGAGCATAAGAATTAATTGCCGATATCAACAGCAAACAAACTATGATGAAAACTTTACTGGTATGGCTGGTATTATTCATTTGTATAGTTAACTCCTCTGTGTAACTCTGTGCTCCTTCGTGTTACTTCGTGTAATAGCATTTCTGCAACTTGATAATAGTCATCTTATTTATTAACAACAAACTTCTTATTCAATATTCCTTGCCCTGTTTCTATCCTGAGAAAATACAATCCATTGCTCAGATCAGTTAACTCAATCTTTATATTGCATTCATCAATTCCATTTTTATGTATCAATATTGTGCCGGTTTGGTTAATAATATCTAATGATAGAATTTTGCTATTGGTTTCGATGTTGAGAAGATCTTTTACCGGATTCGGAAAAATTTTAACTAGATAATTCTTAGCTTGTGTAATTCCAGGGAAATAGTATTCAATGCGTGTATTAGCAGAAGAATCTGATTCACACTGATCATAAATTGCAGTGACATAATAATTATAATATGAATAAACCGATAGAACTGTGTCGATATATTGCGTCTCAGTTATTGGAGTGATATTGAGCTTCTCCCACTCTGTACTGTAATTATCAATAAACCTCCAGATATTATACCCTGTAACTCCCCTGTTTTCAATATCTGCGTGTTTATAATTTTCTTCTGAAAGGCTTGGAGGACATAAATTACTTGCCTTTCTTTTCTTGCCAATTTGATACTCAATGTATGCCTCATGTGACCCAACATAGTAATAGGCCCCCAGTTCACCAAGCTCAGTCCAGTCACTGATGGTTCCAAAATACAATGTAGCATTATAAAAACTGTCATCCACTCCGATTCTGGGCCCATTGCCATGTGTGTTAATTGTGGCAATCATAAAGTTCCCTTCTTCAATCTCGACCGGATCAATCTGGATGTTTACCCATGTATCCGCAGCTTGATCCTCCACGATATATGGCCCGGCAAGAATGGTATTGCCATTGCCATTCAAAACATATATTTCTTCTTGCTGATAATAACTGCCACTACCATCATTGAAATATCGAACTTCAGTTATCGTAAAAGGATAAGGAACTTCCGGATAGTCTTCCATGTCAAACAATTGTGCCAGTCCATACCCTCCATTTGTCGAACAAAAAGCATTTTCAAAAGTGCTGTCATTGTAAGTAAACCATTCTTTAATGGTGGCATAGGGTTCTATCCATGTTAATTCAATCCTCCATGGATTATCATAAAATTCTCCTTCCAGATGTTGTGGTGGCCTGCATTTCCTGTAAACATGGATATTATCCACAAACCACCCATTGATATTGATAGAGCTTTCGCCATTGGGTATAAAGGCCACCTTGAAATCAAATCCTTTCGCTAGATCCGTAATAAGGATATCATTTACTATCCAATCAAAATCGCCATTATTAGCATAAGTTGAAAGCGAAAAAACCGTATCATTCCTGATGATTGCTACTTTAAAGTTTTCCGACCCATTCTCATTCCTGTCTTCAAGCATCACTTCATAGTGTAGCCATAGCTCCCCGTCAATAATATGTGATCCGTAAATCAGATTTGAAACTAAACGGCATGAATAATCCATCCTTGGCGGATCCCATTTAAACTCAGCGGAAGGTAATGGATTACCATTCTGCCCACTGATCTCCCAGTTGTCACACGAACTATGATCCCACTCGTTGGCCTGGAAGTTCCCCAGGTCCCAATTTTCGATAAAGGGGATCTCAAAACCATCCCTTTCGTTTTGATTATTTGTTCTGTATTCAGGATTAAGTTTCACTGATAATTCATTCTGTATAGAAATCGTATTTGTTTGAGAGAACAGCAGGAATGGTAACAGAGAGAATGCAAATGTCTGCATTAACCCATTAAGTATGTTTTTCTTCATGGTTGAAGGTTTGGTCCTGGTTATTCTGGATCTTCCGCTTCAAGCAACTAACCTAGATAGCAGATACACGTTTAATTTATCCAAATTCGCCTCATATCTAAGACAAAAAAATCTGTTAAATCGTTGCATGTTTATGATAACTTAATTGTAGCTTTATCACCCCTTATTAACACGGCCAATAACCATGAAAATATTATACTGTTTGAATATATTAATGATATTATTTCCATTATTGATCAATGCCCAGGTATCTGATGCAGACTTTTACGAATCCCTGAAAAATGAAGATCTCTTGATCATTGACGAAAAGATGTCCATTGCATTTACCGGTAAGAAAGCAGATTATATCATGGTTAATGTTGAAAAGGAAATAAAATGTAAGCCCTTAACAAGTGAAGGTTTGGAATTGATGAGAAATTTTACCCTGCCGGAACCCTTTGATGAGCTTTATGAACCACACGAAGCCTCCATTAAAAATCCAAACAAGATTTTCGACCAGGTTGAAGTTACCTTATTTGAAGGGTTTAAGGAAACAGCAGAAAGTGACTCAATAGCGTTAAATATCCCAAGAGATATTGAAGAGATAAGAACACTGAATCATTATAATGATAGATTTGGAAAAGTATTTAAATATATTTATTACATAGAGGACATTGATATCGGGGATATCATACATCTTAAATATAAATATAACTTTCCGTTCAATAAGAACTACAATCATTTTTTCTCATGCAGGATGTTTCTACATAGTAAGCATCCCAGGAAAAGTTTGGAACTCGCCATATCACATCCCGAAAAGTTGGAAGTTGATACCAGTTTCAATAACACATGTACTCCTCATATTGAAAAAATGGATAACGATGTTCATTATTATTGGAAAGCGGTTAATCTGCCTGGATGCCTTGATGAAGCTGGATCGAAGCCCTATCTTGAACTTCACTGGTTTACGTTCAGCCTCAAACCATATGAGTTAATATACGAGCAATATAATTCTTTCATAGAAGAGTTTATACCCTTGTGGTATATCTTACCATTGGATAGGGAGAACAAGTTCTGGAAAGCACACATGGATCATGAATATGGAACTCGGGACAGAGATAACTCGGGTTATAATAAAATTGCTAAAAGAATTAAAGGAATGTCGCCTGATGACAAAACAGGGATTGAAAGGCTGAGACTTTTTCAACGATTTATGGCAGATAGTGTGAAATATGATAACGCCTACAGATATTATAATGACCAGGAAACACATATGAAACAGCATGCCGGGGTGGAATTATATGGCCAGAAGGTGAAAGAGAATAACAAAGAAGTAGTTTATGCCAATATGATCCTGAAATTTGCAAAAAACTTTTGTTCAGCCTATCCTTCCGATTCCCGATATGGCCAGTTAAGTCGAGATTATTTTGCCCCGCTCAACAATAATGAAATGTTGTTCGCTGCTTTGTTATATGATGATAACTTTGCTTACGTTATGCCAAAATCCGAATTGAGAAGATTTTATTGTGAGGAACTCCCATTTTACTATGAAGAGATACCTGTAATCCTGATCCACTGGACAGATTATAAAGGCCCCAAAAGAGATTTCAGACATACAGTCAGATTATCAAATACACCGAAAACCAAATCCATTGATAACTACCGTAAAACAAATTGCTTGGGCATAGTTAATCTTGAGGAAGGAACAATAAGTTTTACCGGTAGGGTTTCATTGTCAGGGCAGTATTCCACATTAACCCGGTTTAATTATACCGATGGAATTGTTGATTCAACGATAAATCCAGTCTATTGGGAAAAAGTCTGGGAGTTTGGAAACAATCCTGAAGAACCGATAGTCAAGCAGGTGAAAACAGATTACTTTTATCCTTTTAAATCTTCTGTTGATGTTAGTTTTGTTGCGGATGATCTGTTCAAGGTTAATGAGGATATTGTAACAATTGATCTTCATAATTGGATTAAACATGTCATAATTGATGATTTCGTTTCAACTCCACGATTTACCGATTTTTACCCTGATTTTACCGGATCGGATACGTATGCATTTATGATTGATTTCAAACAACCGGTTACCTTACTGGAGGTACACGAAGTAACCCTGAATAATATTTATGGCGAATATACATTTTCGATTAAACAGGTAAACGACTCAAGGATACTTATCAATAGTTACTTCATGGTTAAATCAAGGAGTATACACAAATATCAAATTGGGAATGTTGCTGAAATATTTCAGGCTATTGAAGAATCAGATGATTCCAGCACCAAAGTAAAATTGAATTAAGTAGAATCCCATTCATTCAGATTGCATTTTGGGGGAAATCAACAACAGGCCACCTTCATGAGATATCTGCTCAGCAGTAAACTTCACTTCCACCTGCTTTCGGCCAAAATCTGATAGGTTAAACAAAGTTGGTGTACATATCTTTTCAAAATTTGTTCGTCCGTATTCAGGAAAAATAGTATTTTTACTCATGAGGTAAATATGTTGTTTGGCAACAACTCAAAGATACTGTTTATCAATGAGATAACAAAGTATGTACCCCTTTTTTTCTTTTTTTATGAATTATTCAGGCTAAACCAAATAACAAATGAGCAGATTTAATATCTTATTAATGATCCTAATTACAATGCTTGCCTCATGTAAGGACAAAGAAAGTGATCCTGATGAGGTTCAGGCAACCTGCCTTTTAATAACCGAAGATTATAATCCGGAAACCTTCGAAGGAGTCGATTATGATTTCGAGTATGATGGAAATAACCGCATAACCCATATCACCGAATACCAGTTCAATGGTAATAGCCACTTCTGGTTTTTCTATTCAGGTGACGAAATAATTCCCGATTCAATCTATCGAGAAATCGCTTTTCCAGCCGAAACCATGTATTATCTGATTACATATCTATCTCAGGAGAAAATATATCTGATGAATGAATATAGCCTAACGAAAAATGGAGGAACTCTTGTAGAAACAGACTCCTTATTCCTTAATGAAAATGGACAGATCGTAAAACGCAAATCTTACAGGTTTGAATCAGGTGTCGAACTTACACATGATATAGATTACTTCTATAACGCTGATAACAAAAACTTCAGTAAAATGATCAGTTATATTGCTAAGCGAACCTTTTATTATGAATATGATGATAAACATAATCCGTATTACAGAAACTACTTCGATATTCACCTGATAGGATATCCACATAACTTCATCCCCACTTCAAACAATATAACAGAAGTAACAATGGAGTTTCATGATTCAGGACAAACAATGACTGCAGAATTTACCTATGATTATAATAAATATAATTATCCTACTTCAATGTACGATACGGAGGGAGAGGTAATGACAGTCTGGGAATATGAAGTAATGGAATATTAACCTTTCAAATGAATAAGGTCATGAAAAAAATATGTATTCTGACAATTAGCTTACTATTTACATGTTTATTAAATCAGGCTCAAACCATTATAGAAGTGTCTGGAGATATACCTGAGGATGTAGTCTGGGATGCAGATATAATTAAAGTAATTGATGATGTAGAAGTAAGACTGGGATCTACAATAACAATTACTCCAGGTTCTAAGCTCGAGTTTCAAGGTCATTATACTATTTTATTTACAAATGGTGTATTAAACGCTGTTGGTACGAGGGAGGACTCAATAATTTTTACTGCAAGATTTCCAGCAGAAGGTTGGTTTGGTCTCTATTTTGATGAAATTGAGGAAGGTGATACTTCTAAAATTTCATACTGCTTATTTGAATATGGTCAGGCGAGAGGAGAAAGTGCGTTTAATAATGGTGGTGCAATTCATTGTGATTATTATTATAATAATCTTCTAATTGAAAACTCCCTCTTTAGGAATAATATGGCAGATTGGGGAGGTGCTGCCATATCTACAGCAATTGCAGATATTCGAATCATTAATTGTGTTTTTGAGAAAAATGTTGCCAACTTCGGTGGTGGGGCAATCAAGTGTTCCAGCAGTGCACCAAGTATTATTAACTGTCTGTTTTATAATAATACTGCTGGAGGTACTGGAGGGGCCTTGTTTGCCACTGGAAGTGTGTTTCCATATATTAACAATTGTACTTTTGTCAATAACTATGCAGGTTATGGTGGAGGGTGTACATTCGATTGTGATGCTATCGTTAAAAATTGTATCTTCTGGGGTAATCATGCCGAAAATGGCCATGAGATTTCTATAAAAGATCATATAGGTGGTGATTCAGAACCGCAATTTTATTACTGTGATATCCAGGGTTCTGTCGATGATTTTTATATTCATTATGATTCTGATTATAAGTTTGACTATCATAGCGCCGAGAATATGGATCTGGATCCAATGTTTATTGATGCTTATAGTAACGAATTTTGTATTCAATGGACTTCTCCTTGTGTAAATGCCGGTACAGAATATACTGCCGGATTGGATCTGCCTGATGTCGACCTTGCGGGAAATCCAAGGATTTTTGACGACAGGGTTGATATTGGGGGTTATGAATCTCAACCAGGTTTTTCAGTTAATGAAAACCATGAAAGAGTAAGTTTTAAAGTTTTTCCAAATCCATCAAGTGGATTAATTAATATCAAGCTTAATCTGGATCAAAAATACCAGGTCATCATTACGGATTTAAGCGGAAATATTCTGTTAAAGGGTGATTATCAAAATAATAATTCCAAGTATGATCTTTCATCATTTGAACCAGGATGCTATTTGATTAAAATAACTGATGGTAATCACTCAGATTGCTATTCCGAAAAAATCATTATTTATTAAACCTGACCATTAATATTGCGTACATGCTATACTTCGTATCACAAATAAATGCCGGAACGATGTATGTCATGAAGCAACCTTTGTTTTTACTATACTATATCTCGTCCTGGATATCTTTAATCATTTGTCTTAATTTTGTTGCCAGACGATTAAAAACAGCCGAGTTGCAACGAGTAGTGAAGTTTAAGGAATTTTCTATTGAGTTGTTCATGATGTGGCTCTTTCCGGTAGGTGTATGGATTTTACAACCAGAAATTAATCACATCTTCTTCAAACTCGAGAATGAGAACAAAAATGAAATGGCTAAATAAATATCAATCTTTCAATAGTACACCAATATCGAAAACAGTATTATTGATCTTATTTATCCTCCCATTCGTTCTTCTTGCCCAGGTTAATCAATTCTGTAAAAAAGCCTATCTCATTACACAAATTGTTCAAAAACATCACATACAGCCAGTTTCGGTTGATGATCACTACGCAGAGATCGTTTTCCAGAATCTTCTGGAGAATCTCGATCATGATGGAATCATATTTTCGACAGAAGATATCTCTAAGCTAGAATTTATACAACACCAAATTGACGATCAATTATTGGTGCAGGATTGTAATTTCTTTGATCAGGTAGTAGAATTGTATCATAAAAAAATACTTTTTGTTGACTCTCTATTACATGCTTTTAAAGAGACAAAGTTTGATTTTAGCAAATATGATACCATTAGTTTTTTTAAGGATAGATCCTATGTCAGCGACTATGAACTCAACGATAAATGGAGAAAGTTAATAAAGCTTTATATCCTTTCATCCTATTTATCAAAAAATGATTCCGTTCAAAATTTGCCGCATCCCTCATACGATAGTATTACATCAATTAAGGACGATATAATAGAGATGGAATCCTGCCGGATCAGTTCAAAAATTAATTTCACCGGAGGAATTGAACAATATGTAGGTTCAAAATTTTTAAAGTCAGTTGCTTTCGGATTTGATCCTCATACCCTCCCTTTTACACCTTCGGAAACCAATGTTTTCATGAATGATCTTTTAGAGGAATCCTTATCATTTGGATTCGATTTTTCAAGGAACAACAGGGGAGAGATTGAGATATCTCACATAATACCCGGTAGCCCTGCCTGGAAATCAAATGAATTAAACATCGGAGATGTAATATTGGAGGTAACTACACCTGGTGGAAATGTTAAAAGTTTTAATTGCCTTTCGACTGAAGAGGTGATTCAGTTTTTCTTCTCAGATGAAATTAATGAAGCTTCTTTCCATATTCGAAAGAAAAATGGTAAAGAAAGTACAATAAAACTACATAAGGAAAACCTTAATGTAGCGGAAAATGTGATTAGAAGTTTTATCCTGCAGGGCCAGCATAAGATTGGATATATTAATTTACCAGCCTTCTATTATCAGGTAAATCAGTATTCATATTTACCTGATGGTTGTGCCAGTGATGTCGCCAAAGAACTCATAAAACTTAAAAGGGAAGGAATAGAGGGACTGATTTTCGATTTGAGAAGTAATCAGGGAGGAGTGATGCTGGAGGCATTACAACTGGCAGGAATTTTTATCAATTATGGTGCACTGGGAATAGTTCAATCATCAGGAGAGAATCCGGTTACGATAAAGGACCTGAACCGTGGAACCATTTATGATGATCCAATGGTTGTTTTGCTCGATCCGTTCAGTGCTTCTGCTTCTGAATTTTTTGCCGCAGCATTGCAGGATCATCATAGGGCAATTATTGTTGGTTCGATCTCCTACGGTAAATCCACCATGCAGGAAATCATCGAGCTTAATGAGGAAACTGACAATTCAAATATGGAAAAAGAAAACTCAGCAAACTGGTACTTGAAGATCACAAGCGGAGAGTTTTCAAGGGTAAACGGAAAAAGTTTTCAGGGGATTGGTGTGATTCCCGATGTGCCATTGCCTTATATTTTTGACAGTATAAGTTTAGGTGAAAAATCATATAAATCATCCTTGAAGCCATCAACCGTGGATAAGAAAACGTATTATTACCCTTACGATCCACTTCCGATTAATGAAATTGCACATCGCAGTAAGCAACGAATAAATAATGATAGTGCATTTTGTTACATTAAACAGATCAGTGAATTGATTTCCCACAGGAAGAATGAATTTCATATTCCCCTTGATTTTAATTCCTATAAAGCTTACTACCATTCAAACCGTAATTTGTTTGTTTACGATAATCATTATATTGAAAATGATTCGGTGTTTAGTGTAGAAAATCCAGAGTATCTTAAAGAATATCTTCATATTGATGATGCAGAGATGGAGATAAACCAGAGTAAAATTAAACAGATCAATAAAGATATATATATCAACGAGACATATAATATTATCATTGACTTAATAGAATAAACAAATAAGTAATAATATGAATAAGAAGACATTAGTCATTATGTTATTGTCTGCTTTGATAGTCTCCTGTAACAATATCAGAGCCCAGAACATGGAATCCGTGCAATATCTGGACGAAATGACCCTGACCTTTAACGAATTGAAAAAGGAAACATGGAAATACTTAAAAGTTGTTACAAGAGGCAGGGGAGCCAGGAGAGTAGAAAATAAAAGGCAAAAACTTATTCAGGAAATAATTACTGTAAAATCCCGGATATCAGGGAATAACCTTTATGGTGAAGATGAAAGTCTGAAAGTTGCTATTGAGCATTACCTTGATATCAGTTATTCCGTTTTGAAAGAGGATTATGATAAAATACTTGATATGGAAGAAATTGCCGAGCAATCATATGATGCAATGGAAGCATACCTGCTGGCCCAGGAAATGGCCGGCGAAAAGCTTAATACGGCATCCGATACCGTTCAGCTTGCCGTTGAAGAATATGCATTTATACATGATATAACACTGATAGATAGCGAGCAGGATAAAATGACACAAAGAATTGAGCGGGCCTCCGAAGCGCTGAGTTATTACAATGATGTATACCTGATCTTCTTTAAATCTTATTTACAGGAATCGCGCGCAATGGAAGCTTTTCAGAATAATGATATCATTGCCTTTGAACAAAATGCCAATGCCCTTGGATCGATTGCTGAAGAAGGCCTGAACAAGATAGATATCCTGAAAAGCTTTCACGGGGATGCAAACCTTAAATTGGTGACAAAACGCCTGCTGAATTTCTATAAAAATGAGTCCGAAAAAGATTTCCGTGCCATGACAGATTTCTTTATTGCGAAAGATAATTTTGAAAAGGTTCAGGAGAAGATTGAGTCCAAAAGGGAAAAGGATCGTACTCAACAAGATATAGATTTGTACAATAAAGCCGCTGAAGAATATAATAAATCAATCGATAACTTTAACCGGATATTAGAAAACAACAACAATCAGCGTAATCATTATCTCGACCAATGGAATGAACAGGTTGAAAGATTCTTTGAGGTTCATACGGATTAGTGCAATCTTAAATCAAATGGAATTTGGTAAACTTAATCTTGAATCTCTCAGCATAATGTAAGTGTTAATCCATTTGGAGAATTATTGTGGGGCCTTCATTTTGAAAACTCTCATTTGACCTTTTTATGAAAAATCTTCTGAATAATGCCCGTCATACTAACAGATATGTCGAAGCCAAGACGTAAACCACTCCAGTTACTTTTTAATTCATTTTTATACCTGTAAGGGCTTATATGATATTGTGTGTTACCTTCTCCATCTTTTAATATACCTGCAAAATCAATACAATAAGAAAGTGATAATCCTGCGGAGACAACATTGAAACTATAGCTGAAGTCAATGCCCGGTGTCAGATAAGCGTTTGAAGAATTGAATTCATTATCAGTTTCCAATGGATCAAAACCTATCAGATCTTCGCAATCAAATGAATTTATCATGCTAACAGATCCATCATGGAACTTGTAAATATAGTGAGTTGATCCCTTACTAAGCATAAAATAACCAGCGTCGGTAGATATCAATATATTATTAATTTCATTGATATCATGATGATAATGCGTTAATGTCTCTTCATTGATAAAATCAAATAATGTAAGCTTCTCATTATAGGAAAAGATACCAATACCATTATCCGAAATAGCTACCCCACTATCAAAGGCAACGATATCCCCAGCAATCTGGAAAGATGATATTTTCCTTATTTCATCACTAACTGGATTGTAAAACAATGCCTTGTAAGGATCTGTAAGTCCTAAGAAATAATTTCCATTTGCTGATTCTGAAAAACTCGACTCAATTAATTCTGTTTCATGGGTAAACAAAATCTCGTTTGTACCTTTGCTTAGTTTATTGAACTGATTATCTGATACCTGAAGAAGATATTCCGTATTTGATTTCAATAATTCGATATAATCAAAGCTGCTTATACCTGCAATTGTAGAGTTAAAAGTGGAAAAGCTTGTGAGAAGACAATAGCTAGATACAGAATTCGGAAATTGGGGAACAACAGCCATACCCAGATCAAGCTGATTTAGAAAATTTACATCGGTATATATCAATACTGTATCATGTATGTCATTGAAGCCTATTTCAGAATATTCATTTCCATCAACACTCAGGAAAATCTTATATCCTTTTGCATTAAAATAATATTTGGGTTTGTTCCAATATAAACGGATCTGATTATCAGCAAACTGGCTTATATTCAAATCCGACAAAACCGGTTCAATCTCAACAGTATTTCCAGCCATAAGTTCATGCCCTGCTGTAACATTAATCTGATACCCAATTCTTTCACCTACATAATTATGGTCAACGTACCATGTTTTTGAACATGGAACAATTGTCCTAGATGAGAGATGATGCGATGGTGAACATAGCTTCTTTATTTGATAGTTGATGAAATTCATACCCTCGTAAATATCCCATTCAACAAGTAAACCATCGTTAAGGTATTGAGTGTTGAATATTTTACTTGTTAGATCTGCATCAGGATCATAAACAATGATATAATCCTGTCCAAATAGAAATCCCTCCATACCTAATAAATCAGCAAGAGACCCATTTCCAACATCAGTAAATACCTCAATACGCAATTTGAATATGCTATCTTTTGTTAATTCCTCTACCATGGGTAAACTAAACCTTCCAAAATAAGAATACACAACATCACATAGCTGGTCATCAATAAAATACCTTACCCAATGAACCTTCTGATTCTCAACAGTAAACTGGAATGTTACATCTTCATTCCTTTTTATTACTACTGTATCTGTATAAAGGTTCAGGTTGACGGTAATTTCAGGTGCATCCGGATTTTGGTCATAGTCAAAATAGGTTGTTTCATCAATATGGTATTCGCATGAATACATCATGATAAGAATGAGCATGATTAGCAAAGGAATTCCCGGTTTCATCAATGATATTTTATGTTTTATCTGACAACTCCATATATGTTTCAATGCTTCAGAATGTGACAAATAAATTAATCTTTTATAATCTTTAGAGTTTTGTTTACTGATTTACCCTTTATATTAAGCATATATAAACCACTTGCAAGATTACCAACAAATATTTGACATTGTGCCCCAGGAACTTTATATATACTAATCTATTCTCCTACCAGAACAAGTTTCGCCTGTCCCTGATATCTTTTATTGCTGACTTTAACAAGATAAATTCCCTCAGCCATGTTTCCCCTTTTAATTGATATTGTATTATTATAGCATCTAAATGTATCCTCATAAACCAGTTCACCCTTAAGTGAGTATATTCCTATTGAAGTTTGATTATCAATTGATCCTGGAAGTATGACATTAAACGCATCTTTTGCAGGGTTAGGGCTGAGAGTTATGTTCAATAATTCTGAGTTCTCTTTAGTTCCTGTGGTTCCTGATCCCGAGAGTGCTAAGAAGCTATTCTTTGAGTAGTTTTTTAGCAATATGTCATCAAAATGAAACAAACCATTGAAAGAACCTGTTGCGAAAAGCTGGTTGGTATCCAAAACAGTAACGGCTTCGATATATGAACCACCATAATTGCATACTACGGGCCGAACCCAGTTAAACTGGCCGTCATGATCATATCTTACAATAAAAGAACTCCAGTCATCTGAATAAAATTTAATTGAATTATTAAACATGACCGAGTCCTGGTAGTTACCTCCAAAGTAACAGTTCCCCTGGTTGTCGATCCCAATATTCCATGAAACAAATCCATATCTG
Organism: uncultured Bacteroidales bacterium; assembly: GCA_964468645.1. Classification (GTDB taxonomy): domain Bacteria; phylum Bacteroidota; class Bacteroidia; order Bacteroidales; family JAIOZK01; genus JAIOZK01. The sequence goes on along the minus strand of CAYXUU010000017.1, from coordinate 59,078 downwards.
ATCCTGAGGATGGACTCTGCCCATGCTACCTCACCATCAGGATTGATCATGGCAACAAATGAATTATAGCTCATTGCACCCCATTCCCCGGGAAGGACAATATCACCAAACCGGGCATGTTTGCCATGCCATCCAATCATAAATATATTGCCATTTTGATCGCATTGTACTGCATGAGGCCATGTTGAATAATCCTCACCTGGGATGTCGCTTCCACCAAATTGTTTATAATAAATGACCTCTCCCTCCGGATCCAGTTTCAAGAATATTATGTTCCCCTCATTCAGTGGGAAGTTTACATAATAGTCATTAGAGAAATATATATCTTCAGATAAAAATTCCCCGGCTAAATAGATGTTGTTATTGTTATCAATAGAAATGAATCCCGAATATTCCGTCATATCACCTCCCATATGCAGGCTCCAGTTATACGTGTTAAGGTCGTTTGAAAAGCTTGCCAGAAAAACATCGGTATAACCTAATGAGGTATACTGGTCATCGCCAATGGAAACCGTGTTCGAGAAATTACCGGATATCAGGATATTGCTTTCCTGATTGATCAGGAGATTCTGGATGATCATTTCCCCTTCATCTGCAAGTTTCTTGATGTTAATTAAATTACCATTCGGATCAAGTTTTGTAAAAAAACCGGTAAATATATCAGTAGTAAGATCGGAATCTTCCGTTTCGATATTGCCTTCAAAATTACCTCCAAGAAAGATATTGTCTGATTCATCAATATTAATTTGAGCCGGCCGGATAAGCTTATCGGATTCAATGATGGTGCACCAGAGAGGATTTCCGGCATGGTCTGTTTTTAAAATAAATAGGGCCTCCGTTAATGTGTTTCGTATAATATTTCTGTAAACAAAATCCCCATGATAATATCCTGTCAAAAGAATCCCCCCTGAATGATCCTTTACCAGACATGCATTCTGTGAGTATGATACACCCGATATACCTTCCGTTTCGAAAACCACCTCTTCTGTACCGGTATCAGATATTTGTTCAATGCAAGCATCCAAGGATAATGTACCGGTACCTATGAGTTTTCCCTGCGTGTCAATACTCAGCGAGGATGGTATCAGGTTCATATTGCCTGCATGGATAAACTGGCCTTCGTTATTGTAGTTGGCAAAAAAGTATTCTGCACCATAAAGCATTGATCCGTAAAAAGTCATCGAATCGGAATAAGAAGCTATAGCATAGATGTTGTTCTCCTGAGAAGAAATATACCCTTTGCCATAATGATAAAAGGAGTTTAATATTTCAATCCACTCTATCTCCTGTGAGGGTGTTATTTTCATGATGAAATACGAACGGTTATATTCAGTATATACATCATGTCCGTCTCCAAAATCCAATCCTTCATTGAAGCGCCCCAGTGTGATAATATTCTGATCATCGTCAATGCAAATACCTGAAAACATACCCCCATAGCATTCACCTGCTGGTGTATTGCTGCTTCCTACGATAGCCCATTCAAATTCCCCGCTATAATGCATCAACGCGATAACAGCGTTTGAATTCCATCCTCCTGATAGTTCTAATCCACCAAGGGTAGCATCGGATCCCATAAAGCAACCTCCAAAAAGAATTCCGTCATCGGCAACTTGAATATCATATAACTCAGTATCGTATATATTATCCAGTAATACATTCCCGTTGATATCCAGTTTGACGATTCGGGACACGTAATCATTATTGCTCAAAAAAAAGATCTCATTTAAATCGTTAATCCCTATGGACCTTGTATTCACAATATCATCTGAGTTTGGAAATTCTTCAAACCATTGATCTGATCCCGATCCATCCATGCAGGCAATAAATGTGGTGACTTCTCCTGCTGAATTGATAGTGGAATTGATCAATTCAAGTTGCTCGCCCCTGAAATAACCTGCAATAAAAATCTCTCCCTCAAAATATTTAACATCAAGCATCTCGGATTCTCCCAGGTTAGAGGATTTATACTGTTTGATCCAGAGGACATTATAAGCGGTATCAAGTTCCATCAAGAATAAATCACGGATGCTTTGGCTGTTTAGTGTATGATTACCAATGCTGATTTCATGACAGAAAGACCCGGCTGCAATTATATTTCCCTCTTCCGTATAAGCAATATTTTTAATCTTGCTTCTTCCATAACCGCCTGCTTTATCTGCCCATTTCCAGAATGGGATTTCATCTGAGATGCCCGAATTATTATAATCCCCGTACAAATCGATTCCATTATTTGAATGACGATCAACAAACACCCGATCATGCAACATCTCCGGAGTTATCTCTTGTTTGTTATCCTGTGAAATACTTACAAGTGACGTAAATAATAGCGTTAAAGTGAATAGTGATTTGTTCATGGTTACAATGATTCAGTTTTGTTTTAAACTACGAAATTATTCATATAATAAAACCATATGTGTTTTTCCCTGAAAAAATTTCATATTTAAAAAAGTTCTAAATTATTTTGAGTCAGCATAAAGAACCGGCAATCTCAAAATGTTACTTTCATTAAATCCTGTCATGTTCTATTACCATTTTTCCTGATAATTAAAACACTTCTGATCATCACAAACAGTATTAAGGTCAACCATTTCATTACATAGGATATGCCAAATAGCGTTTCGTTGTTTGTTTTAAACTTCATTTTAGAATTTAAAACCCAATAAAAATATATCTTTTGAGTAATGGAACCCAGTGCCTCAATTTTCGACATTCCGTTTCCTCTTTCATATCTGAACTCAAATGAGGAAGTTTTATTTGTATTTCAGGATCTTCTTCCAGCTTACCGGGCCTGATAGGAGAAACCTCATGATCAATTATAGCGCTTACGTAAATTTCATCAATTGCTGGATTTCAATTAATTACCGATCATTATTTAAATGAGGAAAGTATTTCGCAATATTTAAATAACCTTACCATCTATGATCGTAATGCAATTAAAAAGCCCTTTAATTTATTTCGTATCTAGAATGACCGGATTGCCCGTACCATGCAATCACTGGTTTTAGCATAATCGTTAAAGTATCCGTTTCCAGCCCTCCAATGCCAGCCTCTGTATATGTTATTTGGGATTTCCGTTGAGGTCCAGTAATAGCGGTTCAACCATATTACTAGCGGAGTTGTATCCGGATTGCCATCAGTTTCAAGCGTCTTTTGCACCTCATACAGGTTAAGCATCAAATGCGACATCTGCCCAACTGCAGGCAAATACCAGTCAGAATATACCCCTGTACCATAATCAGCATTTATATAATCAAGGCACTCTTTTGCAGCACTCCCTGTATGCCCTGTCTGGCCAACAATAGCATTTGAGTTTCCGAGGCCATTCCAGTCACTCTGGGCTGTTGGCCCAATTTCGTATATCGAGTTACTGTATTTCGAGTCTGTAAGGTTAATCATGCTGCAAATAAGACCATGCTGCCCTGTATTATCAACCCAGAACACAACACCTCCACCAAAAAGTTCTCCGACATAATGTTTTGTTTTACCGCCTACTTTAGCCCACGCCACACTATCATAATAGTAAAATCCAGGGTCATTATCTTTTTGATAAATAAGCAAACCCTCGGCAGGTTGCGAAATGTCATTTCTCTGTGTTAGTGACATTCGTGGTATTAATATCCCCATACTATCAGATTTAATATGAAGCATGGCGCTGGAGTCTGGTGTGGAACCATCATTGTTAATACTTACCTGGGCAGAAACACCCGTTGTGAGAAGGAACGCTAATAGAATGGTGAATAGGTTTTTCATATTTATTAGTTTTTTAGTTTATTTTTTTAGTTTATTTCTTTAGTTGAATTCTCATAAAAATCAAGCTACATGTGGAATCGATGGCAATAATGCTAATTACTTACTTCTCCTGATTTTAGCTTTCAAATATATATAAAATCATAATCCGTCTTATCCTTCTCAATTTACTTTATTAACCATTTCTATGTTAATATGTTTATGTGAAAACCATTAGAGATATAATTCCCCTCTTGCATACTGATAATATTAATAAGATTTAATGTTTGTTTGGTGTACTGCAATTTACTTAGCGCCACACGGAAAGCCCAATTACCAAGGCATTTGAATTATTCTATTCTGAGATCTTTGATAATGAAGGCCTGACTGGCACATTAACATGTGTCTTCTAATTTTCAGAATAAGAATAAAACAGGGCACAAAAATTGTTAACAACTAAGTGATCAGATTAAAACATTCTATATCAAAACATTAAAAATATACGCCTCTTTAATTAAATTGAACTTTTAAAATTTTGTTAAATTTTTGTTAAATTTTATCATCAATCAAAAATTATCTGTTAAACAAACTGTATTTCTCCAAAACAACCGGTAACTTCTTACTTATACCTCCAGCCTATTTTATGTATTTTAACAGGGTTTCTAATAGTTTTTGTTTCCCAATAGGTTTCACAAGGTAGTCGTTGCATCCTGAATCCAGGACCTTTCTCTTATCTGCTGTTAGTGCATAAGCTGTCTGTCCTATGATGGTCAGGTCAGGCCTGAAACTTCGGATCTTGCGGGTTGCATCATAACCATTCATTACAGGCATCTGAATATCCATCAAAATGAGATCAATATCCGGGTTATTCCTGCAGAACTCAACACATTCCTTGCCGTCTGAAGCCCGGTATATCATTGCACCAGTTGGCTTTAAAACTGTTTCAAGATAAAGGAAGTTTGAGTCGACGTCCTCTGCAATTAAAATATTTTTATCCTGAAAATTCAACATATTGATCTTATTGTCCTGCAATATTGACTCTTTTATCTGCTCGGGTATTGAATCAGGTTTTTCCAGTGGAAGGGTAAACCTGAATGTTGAGCCTTCATAAAGCTTTGATTCAACCCACATCCTTCCTCCCATTTTTTCAACCAGATTTTTTGCAATGGTGAGTCCCAGCCCTGTTCCTCCATATTCCCTTGTATGACTATCATCAACCTGACGGAAGCGTTCGAAGATTACATCCTTCATCTCATCCGGTATTCCCAGGCCGGTGTCTTCTACATAAACCTCAACTTCATCATTCTTAATATTAAAGCCCATATCTACTGATCCTGTTTCTGTAAACTTCAGTGCATTGGTTATCAGATTATTGATAATTTGCTTTATTCGAATTGGATCGGCACGCACAGTAAGTACATCTTGTTTTCCCGGATTATAATTCAATGTAACACCATTCCTAATTAATCTTGTGTCGTTAATTTGTGTTTTAAAACAATCTTTAAGAATTTCATTCAGGTCTATGTTTTTTAAATCAACCTGGATAATTCCTGCTTCAATTTTCGCTATATCTATAATATCACCAATGATCTTTAAGAGCGCCTCACTATTTTGGTGTATATGCTGAACAAATTCAAGCATCTCATTGTGTTTTACTCCCGGGTCAATCAAAAGGTCTGAAAAACCAATTATAGCATTCATTGGTGTTCGTATCTCATGCGACATGTTGGCAAGAAATGCCGTTTTTAACCGATCAGCCTCCTCAGCAGCATCTTTGGCACGAATAAGTTCTTCATGGGTTTGATTCAGTTCAGTAATATCCGTTATAATACCATCCTGAAATATATGATTACCATCCTTATCGAATATCGCTTTAATATTGAATGCAGCCCAGAAGATCCCGCCATCTTTCCGCTTTAACTGAACCTGATGATTGATAATGGTTTCTTCATTAACAAGCATAAGCATCATATCATCCCGGTCTTTCTTATCCTTGTAAAGTCCGTTGGCTGGAGTCTCAAGTGCCTCATCCACCGATTCAAATCCAAACATACTTACATAAGCCGGGTTTGTATAGATCAAATTCCCTTCCGGTGTAGATCTGTACAAGGCCAGTGGCACATTGCTTCTCAAGGTCTCATATGCATCTTCAGTTTCCCGGAGAATTTTCTCAGCAACCTTCTTTTCCCGTATCTCTTCTTTAAGTTTCAGACATTGATTTACTGCAGAGGGCAATCGATACAATCGTTCTTTTACCACATAATCCCATGCACCCGATTTAATCGTATCTGCCGCTGTTTCCTCATCAAGTGATCCCGTGACAATAATAAGAGGTGTCTCAGGTGAAGTATCCCGCAGATCGATGATGGCTGAAATTCCATCATATTGTGGCAGACTGAAATCCGAAATTATAATTTCAGGTTCAAAATTTTTAATGCCGGCTAAATAATCTTTGCGATTGTCAACCTGTATATATTCAAACTGAATTCCTGCTTTATAAAGTTCCCTTTTAATCAACTCCACATCGGGTTTGAAATCTTCAAGTATCAATATTTTAACTTTTTTTTCCATGATTTATGTCTCAATTAGTTAACTCATTAAGCTTTAGCCAGTACTGGCCAATTTCGGCAACAGCATTGACAAATCTTCCAAAATCAACCGGTTTTACAATATAACTGTTAATCCCAAGATCATAGCTTTTTACAATATCATTATCTTCCCGCGATGTTGTAAGAACAACAACAGGTATCCTCTTTGTGTTTTTGTTCATTTTGATCTTCTCAATAACTTCCATGCCCGATACTTTTGGCATTTTCAGATCAAGTAAAATCATCCCGGGTTGATCCTTGATATTTCTGTCAGCAAACTTGTTTCTGCAAAAAAGGAAATCCAGTGCTTCTTCGCCGTTACGACAGATGTGAAGTTTAAAATCCATTTTATTCTTTTTCAGCGCCCTGATAGTCAACTCAATGTCGTTCGGGTTATCTTCAATTAGCAATATATCTATGCTTCTCTGGGTGATCATAATACCCTGTTTTTAATTTTATAATGTTAGAGCTTATCCGTTTTTGGCAATGTAAACCTGAAGGTAGCACCTTGGTTGGGAACCCCTTGAGCAGTTATTTCCCCTCCAAAACGACATATTATTCTCTTCACCAGTGCCAGACCAACCCCGGTACCTTCAAACTGATCAATTGTGTGTAAACGCTGGAATACCAAAAATAGTTTCTGCTCATACTTCATATCAAATCCAATACCATTATCCTTAACATAAATCTCAAATTCCTTCTCCTTATCTTCAAACCAGATATGAATATTTGTCACATCATTGTTTCTGGTAAATTTCACAGCATTAGAGATAATGTTAGAGAGAACCTGCCTCAATAAAGTTTTATCAGCAACTACCAGCGGTAACTTTCCAACGTCCACATCAATTCGTCGGTCTTTTTCAAGAGCCAGGACTTCATCAAGTATCTGAGTTATCATATCCCGCAAATTAATTTCTTCAGGATTTAACCGGGACCTTCCTGCCCGGGAGAAATCAAGCAGATCCTGGATTAATTTTCCCATATTTTGTGTATTCTCCCGAACTACATTAAGGTAGCGTTTACCATCTTCATCAAGTTTATCCGCATAATCTTCGATAAGCATCTGAGAAAATCCATCAATAGCACGCAAAGGAGCCTTCAGGTCATGTGAAACAGAATAGGAAAATGATTCAAGTTCCTGATTAGCCTCCTGCATCCTTTTAATAGCACTCTGTAATTCCATCCTTGTGTCGTTCACATCTTCAAGAAGATAAGTAAGTGCAATCTGAGACTCCTCCAATCTGATATTCTTACTTTCTATTTCCCTGGTTCTTTCTTTAACAAGTTTCTGCAGGTTCTTAGAATAATCTCTAATCTTTCCTTCCGCCTCTTTTCTTTCCGTAGTATCGTCAAATATTACAACAAAACCCTGTTGTTTTAGATTTATAATGGTATGAAAATAAAGTACCCTGTCATTGAATTTTATCTCTATAGGCCGGGGATTTTTTGATGCAAGAAGTAAAGATGTATATTTAAGTATTTTCGGCATCTGTTTAATACTAATAAACTTCCTGGCTTGTTTTATACCATATTGTCCTACAATATCCGCGGTATTCATTCCCGTTATCTTTGTTACAGCAGGATTTGCATATTGAATAACACCCTTTTTATCAATAATAATCATCCCCTGTTTAATTCCTTTGATAATCGCATAAAAACGATCCATTGATTGATGGATCTGATCCTTTGCATTAACATGATCAGTAATATCCTGTATAATGCCTTCATAATGTGTTATTTCCCCATTCTCATTTTTGATCACATTTGTAGTGTCTTCAATCCAGATAATATTTCCCTTCCTGGTCACCAGGCGATATGGTGGATGGGTGTATTCAATCTTATGTTTTTTTATACTATAATCTTTAACCTCAGCAGCAAGTCGCTTTTTGTCTGACGGGTGCACTATTTTCATGTAATCAATCTCACCCGATATCATTTGTTGAGCAGTATAGCCGGTCAGGTTCACTATATTATCGGAAACATATTCAACAGGCCATCCTTTTGAGTTTCTCCACCTTATGGTAGCCACAGGGCTTTCATTTATAATTTTAGATGCCTGGTTAAGCAAGTTCTCTGCCTCCACTCTTTTTGTAATATCTTTGGCAAATCCAAGAAATAGTGTATTACTCAATTTTACCATATCCAAAGCCCAAAACCTGACAGATCCATCTTTTTTCCTGTATTTTGAATTAATATTATTCTTGCCTGTGTTTTTTATTTGCTTTAAGGCATTCATCATATGCTTTTCTTCATATGCTATATCATTAATATGCATTCCTATCAGTTCGTCTTTAGAATACCCGGTTATTTCGCATGCAGCTTTGTTTACATCAACATAATTGCCTTCTTCATCTGAGATGAACACACCGTCGGGTGCGTGCTCAATATAGCCACGGTATTTTTCTTCGCTATCCCGTAACCTTTTAATATTTTTTTCATTACTTTCCGAGATTATTAAATGTGATATAAGGTCAGCTGTGGTGGCAACAAAGTTCTCTTCATCTATTGACCATTGCCGTTCCTTTCCTGTATGTTCCAGGCAGAGAACGCCATACAAAGTTCCATTTATATTTATTGGAGTATCCATCATGGATATAATTCCATGAAGTTTTAGATAGTGCTCTGAGAATTCCGCTGTCCTTTTATCTTCAAATGCGTTATTAGCAATAATAACTGCTTCATCTTGCATGGCTCTAAAATATGCAGGATAGTGACAGGACATTAACGCATGCCCTTTTGAGTGTTTATTATTGATTGATTCATATAAGTCCCTGCATAAAAGCCTGTTTCCCGATTCCTCAATACTCCAGATACTAACACGGGCTACATCCAGGCTTTTTGACACATCACGGGTTATTTTTTCAAATTTCTTGCTTAGTGACAAATCAATAAGCTTTTGATCTATAGAGAACTGATGCAATAAATCATTCTGTTTTTTAAGTAGCGTATTATGCTTTTTCAGATGGAGTTCAGTTTGAATCCTTTCGGTTATATTTCTTGCAATACCCTGTATAGCAACAGGTTCTCCATCTTTGTAAATTAACGAACCCAGGGTTTCCACCCATATTCCCTCTCCATTCTTAGTTTTTATTTCAAAAACTACAGGTTTTCCTTGAGATCCGGAAGTAATAAGATCTTCCATGATTCTGTACACCTCAATTAATTGATCAGCGCCAAACAGGTTGGCAAAGCTAAGTTTTTTGATATCTTCCCTTACATAACCTGTCCAATTCAGTGTTGCTTCATTGGCATCGATGAAATTCCCCTCCATATCGCAAATAAAGACACCATTAAATGACCTGTTGAAAAGAGCTTCATAATATTTTTTTGTTTCCTGAAGTTTTTCTTCGGTTTTTTTTCGTGGTGTAATATCCATAATGATGGCAACAAATGCCGGCTGGTTGTTATATTCGGTCATTTGAAGATGTACTTCAACATCATACAAGGATCCATCTTTCCGTGTATGCTTAGTTTCAAATTGCAGCCTGGATTCTTTACCTTCCTTTAGTGGGAGGACAAACTTCTTAAATGAACTCCTGCTGAACCCTTCATTTATGTCAATCGGGGTAAGATGCCTTAGTTCTTCTTGACTGTACCCCAGATTGGCCTGTGCACCATAATTTACATAAATGAATTCTAAGGTCTCAGCATTGAAGATAAATACTTCATTCAGTGAATCTTCAATTATCTTTCCAATCCTGAACAGTTGATCCTGATTTACATTCACATTCATATCCTGTTCCTGCATTAGAATTTTAATTTTAGTTGTTCTTCCAGTTCTTTAACTTTATCCCTCAATTCCTTGATTCTGAACTCCCTTCCAACAAATAACTTATTCATTCGTTCAAGTTGTACCTTTCTTTTTTCAATTTCCTGTGTTCTTTTTTTGACCAATTCTTCAAGATGATTTTTGTGTTTTTCCAACTCCCTCTCATATTTCTTCCGTTCTGTAATATTCTCAAACGACACCGCCAATCGTTCACCAGGAATTTTAAAGGCATGAATGCGGAATGCGCCCTTCAGTCGTTTGTCTTTATAATGCTGCTCTTCTGTTTTAAAGGTCTCTCCGGTTTTCACAACTTTAAGGTAGGCTAAAGTCATACCAGTGTTTTTTGCGTCGGGCCAGATCTCATTAAACTCCTTGCCCAGCCATTCCGTTACTTTTATACCCGTAAGTTTTTCTGACTCCGGGTTCCCATCTATCAAAAAAAGCTTATCCGGTTTCTCAAACTGAAAAATAAATAGACCGGAAGGGATTGATTTTACAATATCTTTTGAAGTTTGAAGTGAGAATTTCAAATCTTCTTCTGCCTGGTACTTCTCTGTAATATCCATTGCAATTCCTCCAAGCCAGGCTGCATTATCTTTACGGTTAATTGCAAACTTTCTGGTTTCAAAAACATGCTCCTTTCCACTAACATCAGTAAGTTTCTCGATAACCTTCATGAAACCTTCCTGTAAGGCCTTTTGATCATCTGCTACAAATTTATCAGCCTGTTCGGCAGAAAATACTGAATATACATCTTTCCCTATCCAGGCTCTTGCTCCGAAAAGTTTATCCATTTCCTCATTTACATAAAGGGCTGTGCTCCTATCATCTCTTATAAAAACAGCCCCTGGCAGATTATCCATAAAAGCGGTGAATCTTGTTTCACTTTCCCTCAGCAGCCTCAATACTTCTTTTTGTTCTGTTATGTCCCTGAATACACCCATTAAAACCTTCCGACCCTTAAGTACAGCAATCATCGCATTAATTTCAACCGGGATTCTTATCCCATTACGATTCAATACCTCAGACTCAACAACTATTGACTTACCTTCTTTCTGTAATTTAAATATCTTCATTGTTTCTTCAATGAGTCCTTGAGGATGAAGATCTTCTGCATACAAAGTCATTAATTCTTTATAGGTAAATCCTGTTAATTTCTGTGCTTGCTTATTGCAATCAATCAACTTATGTGTTTCCAAATCTGCCACCAGCAAGGCATCAGCCACACCTTCAAACAAATTACGATATTTTTCTTCGCTTTCTTTGAACTTAATGATTGTATTCTCCAGCTTTTCATTACTCTCTCTCAATTCTTTATTCAGGGTAATGTATTCCGCATTTTGTGAAGCAATTTGTTCCGATTTATTCTGTATCTCTTCTTTGGCCTTTTTTTCTTCCGTAATATCTACCCCAATGGCAAGTACAGATACGGTTTTCCCATTATTATCTTTAACCATGGAATTATGCCATCTTATAAGTTTTTCATTTTTATCTTTGCATAACACAACATTTTCATTTCCCCGGTGAACATTGTCACCGTTCCAAACATCTCCGAAAACTTTCATTACCCTTTTCGTGTCAGCTCCGGAAATAAACATATCGAACCAGTTTTTAGCTGCAACCTCCTTTTTCTTATATCCAGTAATTATTTCACTGAAATTGTTGAATACAGTAATATTGGCTCTCTCATCAAGTCCCACAATCATAGCATTGGCTGTACCGATTAATGTGTCATTGAATTCTATTTGATGAAGAAGCGATTCTTCTGCTATCCGTTGATCAGTAATATCAATTAGTGTTGAAATCACCTCATTTACCTTATCATGCCCTGGTGCAAATATTGCATAAGTCTTGATTGACAACCAGCGCATTTTTTTTGGATCATCTGCATATATAGCTCTGATAACTTTATTCTGAGGTTTACCGGTTCTCAGTGTAATATTAGAGGGTTGGGCTTCAGGTTCTAGTAAAACACCCTTTTCATCGACCATGTTCCAAATAGAATCAGTAGAATATCTACCCAACAATTCATTTTTGTTCATTTGTAAGATCTCAATAGCCTGCCGGTTTGCATAAATAATTTTCTTGTCTTTGTTAATTATTGTAACCCCAACACGAACCCCATCAAGGAACACTTCTTTATATAAATTACCGGCTTCTACTGGCATGTGCTTCAAACGAAGGTCAAGGATTTCCTTATCCATATCCTCAACCCGATTATTGAGCCGTTGTATTTCATTAATCAGCTCTTCTTTTGATAGATTGGCCAGTTTCATCATTTAGCAGATTTTAAAAAATAAAATTACTTATTAATAATTATAATTAATAGGTAAATCACCTATAGTCAGGACTTACCTTAGTTTTTAACTGGATAATTAAAGGATGTTGAGAATAGTTAAGTGGTTGTGTAGTTGAGTGGTTGTTAACCTCAACCTTAAACCTTAAACCTTAAACCCTAAACTCTCAACCTTCAACCTTCAACCTTCAACAAGATATCTACTCATAGCTACCCTTGCGAAGAATCTGGTAATCACGGATCATGATCTCACCATTGGCGATCAGGTGCACAATATTGAACTCTTTATCAAGTAATACGAGGTCGGCATCTTTACCTGTATCCAGTCTTCCTTTTTCGAATAATTTTAAAATATCGGCAACATTGGAGGTAGATACTTTAATGGCCTTTTCAAATTCCAGATTTTCAACGGTAATAGCATCAATAATTTCTGTCAGAACAGATTTGGGATATCCCATTTCAAGCTGAATAAGATTTCCTTTTTCATCAAAATCGGGTAGGGAACCACACGCATCCGATGTCATGGTAATATGCTCCAGCGGAACTCCCGCCTTCAAAAACTCAAAGATTGCTTTAGATGGCTTTATTTCATATTGTGGAAAATAAGGATACGAACTGGCTGTAATATCGATGTAACCCTTTTTACCATATTCTTTAGCGTCATTAAAAATATAGTCATTCCGGTTGCAATGTGTAGGGAGGAATTGTTTAAGTTTAAGCTCACTTTGTTCAACAGCATTATATAAGGGTTTAAAAGGATTATGTGCGTCGCCCATATGAATATTTACTATTCCTGCCTTATTTCCAAGCATTCCTCCTACCCGGGCATGTTCTGTTAATTTGATCAGGTCGGCTGTTGTGGGTGTGGATGAACGGTGATCTGATAGTGCAATTTCCCCAACCCCGATCACTTCCTCAATCATGGCTACATCCTTACCTACATCACCCAGAATAGTAGGTGTTGGCACCTGATATGCACCTGTAAATATCCAGGCGGATACACCCTCCTGACGCAGGGCTTTGGCTTTCATCAAAACTGACTCAACTGTTCTGGTCATCCCATCGGTACCAAGACAACCAACAACAGTTGTAACACCTGCTTCAAGCATATGACTGAGTTGCAATTCCGGCGTTCTTGTTGCCGGACCGCCTTCACCTCCCGCACCTGCAATATGAACATGGGCATCAATTAAACCGGGTATCATATTCAGATCTTCAGCCTCCAGCACAGTAACTTCAAGATTTGCCGGAAGCTCAATTTTATTTTCTATGGCCATGATCTTTTTTCCAGCGATAAGAACATCCTTTTTACCGGTGAATTCTGGTTTATATACATTTGCCTGTTTTATTAGTATCATGATAATTTATTTTGGGAATTAGGTCAGTTATCCGAAATAAAGATAAGTTATTTTATTAAATAATTATCTGTGGAAAGTCCATCAGTCAGTATTCTCCAGTATTGAAGATTAAATACAGTTCCATGTTGTAAAAATCCAATATTAGACCCATTGGTTACGATGCTGTCGTAATGGCGAATATTCTGGTAATTGGAGAAAGTGCACTTTTTTGTATTTATAGTTGTAACCATTCCTGAACCAAAAACCTCCATTTTATTGTGCGGCCCGATAATGGCAGCGGTATCTTCATCAATACCCAGTCCGCGGTTACTTAAACCACCAAGCAAAAACTGTGTTAAACGGGGTATTCTTTCCCTGGCCATGAAATGGGTGTCAATAGTAAGATTTTTAACAAATCCAAATCCTTCAGTATATCTCACTGTACCTTTTACCATACCCTGTCCGTCGCCATCAAAAATAAGGGGATTGGACATGACAGCGGCACCGGCACTGGTACCTGCAACAGTTGCTCCTGCATTGAATCTTCTCTTTATACGTGACAAAAGCGTGGTACCAAGAAACAACTCGGCAAGCTTTACCTGGTCGCCACCTGTAAAAAATATCAAATCACAATCATCAACCTTCTTCAGATAGTCTGTTCGATCTGTATCTCGTTTTTCACGAACGTCAAGTATGCATACATCATAAGCACCTATTTTTCTGAACGTATCATAATAACTATCTCCAAGTTCTGAAGGATACATAGATGCTGAGGGTATAACAGCAACCCTATCCGCCCTGTTGATCCCCCAGGTTCTTTGTAATACTTCCATTCTGCCATTTCTGTCTTCTGCCCCACCAATTAATACCAAACTACCGCGCTTACCCATATGCTCTCCTGAACTCAATCATTATCAATTCTAAGAAACTCTTAATTCAAAAAGCTGCAAAAATATAAAAAGAAAGTCAGGTTGATGTTATTTCCTGGTTGATAGGTTGAAAGGTTGAAGAGTTGAGGGTTGAGGGTTGAAGGTTGAAGGTTGAAAGCGCTAAGCGTATGGTCACCGGCTTAACTATCCAATTTTCTCCGGATACAGGAAACAATTTTATCGAAACTATCAGGTTCAAACCACTGAATCTCCTTATCCCTTTTAAACCAGGTCAACTGCCGTTTTGCATATCTTCGGGTATTGGTTTTAATATTTTCAATGGCCTTATCGAGTGTGACATTCCCGTCAAAATATTCAAAAATCTCTTTATATCCAACCGTATTCAGGGCGTTAAGGTTTCTGTACTTTATAAGCGACCGGGCTTCATCAACCAATCCAGCCTGTATCATCTCATCAACACGGCAGTTAATTCTTTCAAACAGTACCTTTCTATCAATGTTCAGTCCGATTTTAATTATCCTGAAGTTACGGGGAACAGATTTATTCAAACGCAATTCAGAATATTTTCTCCCTGTAGTCAGGCATATCTCAATTGCCCTTAATATCCGTTTTGGATTAGCACGGTCAACATCCTTATAATATTCCGCATCAAGCTCAAGCAGTTTATCCTGAATATATTGGAGTCCATAAGTTTCATAATCGATTATTAATTGTTGCCGGAGTTTGTTATCCACATCCGGAAATGCATCGATGCCTTGACTAACCACATCAATATACATCCCGCTTCCACCTGTCATGATTGCATAGTCAGATCCTGCAAATATCCCATCAAGTAATTCAAGTACTGCCTGCTCAAACATTGATACGTTATAATAATCCGCTACCGAGAGATGCCCTACCAGATGATGAATAATACCTTTACGCTCATTCTTACCAGGCCTGGCTGTTCCTATATACATCTCCTTATAAAACTGACGGGAATCAGATGAAATGATCTCTGTTTCAAACTCTCCGGCCAGGTCAATTGCAAGTTTTGTTTTACCTATTGCTGTGGGGCCGAGTAGGATGATGAGAGTTTTGATCATGAGTTATTGATAATATAGTTGTAATACTGTTGTCATTCGATGGTAATGCAGTTGTCATTCGATGGTAATACAATAGTAATACA
>CAYXUU010000017.1:0-43201 GCA_964468645.1 uncultured Bacteroidales bacterium | reverse complement strand
GTTGTCATTCGATGGTAATGCAGTTGTCATTCGATGGTAATACAATAGTAATACATTGTTTAAGTAGTCAAATCATCAATCATCAATCATCAATCATCAGTCGTCAACCGTCAATCGTAAATCCTATCCAGTATAATCATCCCTGCATTTTGACCAATTGTTCTTCTCTTCAAGAAATTCATCCCTGTTATGAATCAGTTTCAGTCCGGCTTTTTCACCTTCATTAATCATCAGGTCAAAGGCTTCATCGAAATCATTTCCGATTATTCCATCAAGGATGGCTTCCCGGATTGCATTTTTAATATCACCCACAGTCCTGCCCGGTATAAGATCAAAAGCATGCATAATAATCTCACCGGATATTGGCGGTTGCCAGTTTCTGATCCTGTCTTTGGCCTCAACTTCTTTGAGTTTCTTCCTGACCATTCTGAAATTCTTAAGATACTTCTTCACTTTTGCAGGGTTCTTTGATGTAATATCAGCTTCACAAAGTATCATCAGGTCCTCAAGGTCTTCACCGGCTTCAAACAACAATCTTCTTATTGCAGAATCGGTAACGGTTTCCTCTGTAAGTGCAATAGGCCTGAGGTGCAAAAGGACTAGTTTCTGGACAAATTTCATTTTTTCATTCAGGGGTAATTTCAGCCTTCTGAAAATTCGCGGTACCATTTTTGCCCCAACAAATTCATGGGCATGAAAGGTCCAGCCGCTTTCTTTATCGTATCGTTTGGTTTCAGGTTTTGCTATATCATGCAACAACACTCCCCAGCGCAACCATAAATTTTCACTTTTCAGGGCAACATTATCAAGTACTTCCAGTGTGTGCCAGAAATTATCTTTATGCCCCCTGCCATCAATATATTCAGTTCCACGCAGTGCCACCATCTCCGGCAAAATAAATTTAAGAAGCCCTGTATTTAATAAAAGTTTAAATCCGATGGATGGTTTGTCGGCAGCTATCATTCTGTTTAGTTCTTCGACAATCCGTTCTTTGGACACAATTCCTATTCTTTCTGCATTCTTCTTAATAGCGTTGTAGGTACCGTTAAAAATATTGAAATCAAGTTCGGTGGCAAACCGGATTGCCCGCATCATACGCAATGGATCATCTGAGAAGGTAACATCAGGATCCAATGGTGTGCGAATTATCCTTTCCTTCAAATCATTCATCCCGTTGAATGGATCGAGTAATTCACCAAAATTCTCCTTATTCAATCCTATCGCCATGGCATTAATCGTAAAATCCCTTCGATGCTGATCATCTTCAAGGGTCCCATCTTCAACGATAGGTTTGCGTGAATGTCTTCGGTAGGATTCTTTACGGGCACCAACGAATTCAAGCTGCCAATCGTTCAACATAAGCATTGCAGTACCAAAATTCTCAAAAACCTTTGGTGAAGCAGTTCCGGCATTCACAGCAACACCTTCGGCAAGTTTTATTCCACTTCCAATCACAACAAAATCAACGTCCTTTGAGGATCTTTGGAGGAGCAGATCCCTGACATATCCCCCAATAACATATACCCTGAGTTGCATTTTATCAGCAACCTCAGATACAAGATGAAATAAATGGTGTTCCAAATGCTCTTTCAAGGCAGTGTAATTTTACAAAAATTAACTATCAAATACTCTAAGCGGCAAAGATCGGAAAAAATAGTAAATATGGTTGATGGTTTAGAGTTTAGGGTTGAGAGTAGAAAGTTGAGGGTTGAGTGGTTGACAAACCGCTAAGCGCCTTCAATGCGCTTAGCGGTTAGTTAGAGAAATGCCACTAATAATAGCCAACCATGAACTTAAATCAGAAACCCTCAACCATAAACTATCTTAGAATCAATAAAAATTCAAAGAAATCATTGCAGAATATGACGCGAATATTATCTTTGCTTTCCTTATTAAATTAACATTATAAACCCTTAAGTAAAATACAATTAGCTATGGCAAAAAGAACAATAGTATCATTACCGGGCGATGGTATTGGAAAAACCGTATTGGAAGAAGCAATCAGAGTACTTGATGCAGCAGGATTTGAGGCAGAATATGTGCACGGGGACATTGGTTGGGAATTCTGGTGTAATGAAGGGAATCCTCTTCCAGAAAGAACGTTAAAACTTATTGAAGAACATAAAATTGGCCTGTTTGGCGCAATCACCTCCAAACCCAAAGATGCAGCAGCAGAAGAATTAGATCCTGGCCTACGCGATAAAGGACTGGTTTATTCAAGTCCAATTGTTGGCCTGCGTCAGCATTTCGGCCTGGATATCTGTATGCGTCCCTGCAAAACCTATACTGGCAATCCCCTCAATTTTATCAGAAGAGGTGCCGGTAATACCATCGAAGAACCAGAAGTTGACGTTGTTATTTTCAGACAGAACACCGAAGGTTTGTATGGTGGTGTTGAATGGTCAAATCCGCCAAAACAGGTATATGATGCCCTGATGACACATCCAAAATTTAAAAAGAATTTTGAATGGTGTCCCGTAGAAGACTTATCAGTTTCAACCAGAATTTTTACAAAGAAATATACTGAGAGAATAATCAGGGCTGCTTTTGAACATGCCAAAAAATATGGATACAAGGCTGTTACTGTTTGTGAAAAACCAAATGTAATTCGCGAAACATCAGGTATGATGTATAAGAGGGCTAAAGAAATCCAGCAGAAAGAATACCCGAATATTGAACTCTGGAATACCAATATCGATGCACAGATGATGTGGCTCACAAAAAATCCTGAAGACTACGGTGTTATTGTAGCAGGAAACATGTTTGGTGATATTGTTTCAGATGGTTTTGCAGGCCTTATCGGCGGTTTAGGATTCGCCTGCAGTGCTCAGTTTAATCCTGATTCAGGTATCGGTGTATTTGAGCCAACACATGGTTCAGCACCTAAATATGAAAATTACCCAACTTCCATAGTCAATCCTATTGCTATGATCGCTTCAGCTTGTATGATGCTTGACTTTATTGATGAGCAGGAAATTGCCGGGAGAATACGCAAAGCTGTGGCCGAGGTAATTGCTGAAGGAAAAGTACGCACCTATGACATGATGAAGATGACCGGACGTGCAGATGTAGTTGATAATGGAGCGGCCTCGACGATGGAAATGACAAATGCGATTATTGTAAAACTATAGGATTGACTGTTGAAGGTTGAGAGTTGAGGGTAAACGAATGACAATGTTAATTTGATCATTGATAAAGCAATGGACAATTGAACACTTATAAAAGAATAACCATGAGAAAAATCATTTACATACTCAGTCTGATAATCGGACTTGCTTCATGTACCGTTAAACAAAACATCCATTTCAACAAGGATTTTTCCGGAATGGCTTCTTATGCCATAGATTTCAGTGCGGTGACAGCAATGATAGGATCCGATTCACTGGAATCTCTCGAAAGTACTGGAATGATGGATGGGTTGAAAGATCTGAAAACCACATTTGAAAACATTGATGGGATCAGTAATTTCGGGTATGAAATGAACATAGCTGATGGATATATGAAGATATCATTTGATTTCGAGGATACCGATGCCCTTACGGAAACCTTTAAAAACAAGGAACTCAATAAAGATAATCCTACAGGGGATGTTCCGCAGACATACCATGGAAAAGGCAGGAAACTAATTATGGAACTTGGGGCCCCGGAGCTAGACTCACTGGATTCAGAGGCACAATCAATGATGCATATGATGCAGTTTGATTTCACCTATTCATTCGACCGTAAAATCAAAAAGGTCAAATGCGAGGAGATTGAATTTATAAAATCTGAAGATGGCAAATCATTAAATAGAAAAGGTGATTTCGCCGGTTTATTTGAAGTCGGTCAGGAATTAAGAAAATGTACAATTATTTTAAAAAAGTAATAAGTTATGAAAGATGAAGTTTTAAAATTATGGCCCGAACTTGAATGGATACAGGATGCAAATCTCAGGGAGAAAACAGCAAAAACCTGGGAGATAGCCCTTGAACGAAGTGTACTAACGGCTGATGATCTCAGGCGAATTCCATTCACCTTATTGTGTGGCCCTGATCTGAAGGTTACCTTTATGGACCATAAGCGTTCTGTTGTTCATATTGCAAAACAGGCAGGTGAAACCATTAATGGAATGTATAAAGGTGAGTTGACATGTAACATGGATGTATTAATTTCCGGTGCCATCCTGGCTGATGTTGGTAAGCTTCTGGAATATGTTCTGGATGAAAACGGAACTGCAGCTCAGGGTACATATGGAAAATACCTCAGGCATCCTTTCTCAGGTGTATCACTGGCTGAGGAATGTGACGTACCACCTGAGGTTTGTCATATCATCGCTACACACGCCGGAGAAGGTAATATGGTGAAAAGGACAACTGAAGCTTATGTTGTACACCATGCTGATTTTATGACCTTTTTGCCGTTCAAGGAAAGACTTCAGGTTTAGGAGTGGCGAGTTACAGGTTACAAGTTACAAGTTGAATGGATACTCAAAGATCAATACCCAGAGCATCTAACTTCCAGCTTCTAACTTCTAACTTCCAGCTTCTAACTTCTAACTTCCAGCTTCTAACTTCTAACTTCCAGTATCCAGTAACAACTATCAATTTGTAAACATTTCACTAAAAACAACCAATTATGACCATAATAGAGAAAATCATAGCCAATCATTCGAAAACCAGGCATCCCAAACCAGGTGATATTGTTGATGTTTTCATTGATGCCCGTGTAGCAAGGGATTTTGGAGGAGCCAACGTAGTTAAGAATCTCGTTGACAACGGACTTACTGTCGAGGATCCTTCCAGGACATTTTTCACCTTCGATTGCAATCCCGGCGGATCAGACCAGAAGTATGCTGCCAACCAGCACTATTGCAGGCAATTTGCCCGTGAGAACGACATCAAAATTTATGATATCAATGCCGGAATAGGAACACATCTGGCTATTGACAAAGGGTTAATATTACCCGGGGGCACTTTTGTCTCGACCGATTCACATGCAAATATTATGGGAGCCATCGGTGCTTTTGGCCAGGGAATGGGTGACCAGGATATAGCAGCGGCATGGGCCAATGGTTCGGTATGGTTTAAAGTGCCAAAATCAGTCAGGATCAATTTCAATGGTACAAGACCTGCAAATGTTACAGCCAAAGATATTGTTTTGAATTTGCTCAGTATTTTCGGATCTAATAGATTATTACAATGTTCCGTTGAATTGTATGGTGAAGCCATCGATGCCCTGACACTTGATGAACGCATAACTGTTGCCTCAATGGGAACAGAGATGGGTGCAATCATCATTATGATACCACCATCAATAGCAATCCTTAATGAACTTGAAGAAAAAACAGGTATTCAGTCAGATCCTGTTTATGCCGGAACTGATGCCGAATATGATAGGATATTTGATGTTGACATAAGCGGTTTTAAATCAATGGTTGCCAATCCGGGTCATCCGCATGATGATATTGATATTGAGCAGGTAAAAGGGATAAAAATCGATTCTGCTTTTATAGGTTCCTGTACCAATGGAAGGATTGAGGATTTGACTATCGCTGCCGGTATCCTCAAAGATAAAAAGGTGGCTCCAGGGGTTGTCCTGAAAATTGTACCTTCAACTGATGAAGTATGGAAGCAATCACTTGACGAAGGTCTAATTGAAACATTTAAAAAGGCCGGAGCCCTGGTTTCAAATGCAGGTTGTGCAGGTTGCGCTGCAGGGCAGGTTGGCCAGAACGGACCGGGAGAAATTACCATCAGTACCGGGAACAGGAACTTCTCCGGAAAACAGGGAAAGGGATCAGTATATCTTGCCTCGCCCGCTGTTGTTGCCGCCTCTGCCGTTGCAGGATATATTACAACCCCCGATGACCTTCCCGAAAAAGCATCTACCTTTGAGAAGAAAGGCCTGTTTGACATAAAAGAACAGAAATCAAAATCAACGGCTGAAGAGAAACCTTACATCGTCGAAGGACGCGTTTGGAAAATCGAAGAGGATGATATTGATACAGATATGATCTTTCATAACAGGTATCTTACCATTACTGATATTAAGGAGATGGGGCAATACACATTTGACAACCTGGAAGGTTTTGAAGATTTCGCTCTCAAAGCCCAGCCGGGTGATATCGTCATGGTGGGGAAAAACTTTGGTGCAGGGAGTTCACGTCAGCAGGCTGTTGATTGCTTCAAGTCCCTGGGTGTATCTGCTATCCTCGCAGAATCATACGGCGCTATTTATGAAAGAAATGCCATCAATGCCGCATTTCCAATATTAACTTATAATCCTGAAATGCTATCAGACACAGAGATTCAGGATGGTGATATCATGAAGGTCAACTTCAAGACAGGCGAAATATTCAATGTCACCAGAGAAAAAGCAGGTAATGCTGATAAGTTTTACGACGCCCAGTTGCAGATTTACATGAAAGATGGTCTGCTGGGGTAGAATTGAGGAAGACCATAATAAATCTTAAGGTAGTCGGTTATCGACTTATACTCTTACTTCAATACCATTAAGGTATGTACCTTTAATTAAAACCTGATTGTTCCTCTCTGTGTTGGAGTAGTTCCATTGGAAGATGAGAAATCATTATTGATGGTAATATATCCAGGATAATCAATGGACTGTCCGGAAACATAAATTGTTGGCTTAGCTTTTACAGTGATGCGGGTTGGAGCATTGCCGGCCCCTGCGAGGTTAAAACCAAAATTTAACACTGCATCCCTTGATTCGCCAGATAAAATATCAAGCAGGTCAAAACCTAAATAAAGAGGTAGGATACCTGTTCCATTGTTGGCCGGTATCTCAATCCTTTTTGTTGTACTTCCCCGGGTCATTTCAATATCATCAATAAACAGTATCCAATCAAATTTATTCATGGCAGCAGGCTTATTGTTTGGATTCTTTGCTTCTATATTCAAAATGAATGATAAAGGGAGATCACCGCTGAGCAGAGCCTGGGTAAGCTTTGCAGCATCCTGAAAGGTCAGGTCGGAAAAACTTTTTTTATGCTGGACATCGACACCGGCAAGGGTAATATTTTCAACAGTATTCAGCCTGAATTTGCATTTAGTTAAAGTATGTAATTCGGTAGCCTGCTGCAAAACGTCACAGGAGTTGAAAGTCAATAAAATAATAACCAATGATAATATGATCCTAACATGCTTCATTCTGAATGTTTTTATTAATGAACTACAATTTTACTATAAATATTTTTAATTCACTGAAAATAACCATGACAACACCAACAATACAAACAACACCGACAACATTGGCAACATTGACAACTCCTACGAAACTCCCTTCCTTCAAAAATTAGTAACTTTATACTGATCATTAAATATATATCATATAATTAAATGCTCTATATTTCACGCAAAGAAACCGATCCATACTTTAACATTGCTGCAGAAGAATATTTTCTAAAAAACTTTGATGAAGAGATCTTCATGCTCTGGCAAAATGAACCCAGTGTCATCATTGGCAAACATCAGAATACCCTGGCTGAGATCAATCTCGGCTATATCATGAAGAACAACATTCCAGTAATCAGGAGGATTTCAGGAGGTGGGACTGTTTACCATGACACTGGAAACCTGAATTATACATTTATCAGGAAAGGAAAGGATAACGAACTGGTAAACTTCAGAAAATATACACAACCTGTTATTGATGCACTTGTAAGTCTGGGAATAAATGCCAATTTTGAAGGTAAAAATGATATCCGGGTTGAAGGTCTCAAGATATCAGGTAATGCAGAACATGTTTACAAAAACAGGGTTCTGCACCACGGCACACTGCTCTTTTCATCCCATCTAAGCAATCTGAGTGAAGCTCTCCAGTCATATCCTGCAAGATTTCACGACAGATCGGTCCAATCAGTCAGGAGCAAAGTAAGAAATATCAGAGAAATCGTAAACCAGACGCTTAACCTTGATGAGTTTACTGAAAATATCAAGATACTTGTCCTTCAACAATTTAATAGTGTGGCCCTTTATGAATTAAGCAGTACTGATGTTGAAAACATTCAGGAACTGGCTGATACCAGGTACAGATCATGGCAATGGAACTATGCTTACTCCCCGGGTTACTATTTCAGGAAAACCAGTTCACTTAAAGGAAGTTCCCTGGAGGTTATTTTGCAAGTTGATAAAGGCTTAATGAGAAAAGTGAGAATCATTACTTCCCTTCCGGGATCGAGAAACATTAAAGAACTTGAAAAACTATTAACAGGGGTTGCACATTATCCTGATCAGATCATGGAAAAGCTATCAAATGTTGATCTCTTCAGGTTTTTCACTAATATCAATACTGACGAATTTATTGAATGTTTGTTTTAATTGAAACCCTGGTTATTTAATTTATTCTACCTTACCATCAAATTACAATGAGTGACAATACCATTCCTGTCAGTTACCTGGATAAAATAAATACCGGGATTAATTGTACTTATGTCAATAATTAATTCTTCATCCGAATAAATCGCTGAGGTAGTATTAAATACCAAAATCCCTTTAAGGTCAAAAATCCTCAAATGACTTAATTCACCAGGATTTATTCCTATGATCTTTATATAGTCACCCGCCGGATTTGGATAAAGGATAAGACGATTTTCAGGTTGTGATAAATAATCAAATCCAACATGGATATTTTCCTTATTAATATCGATAATAAGGCCTTCAATAATCGTGAGATTGTAAGGAATATTTGTTGGAGGCATGGTGTACCAGCCATTGGCTGATCCACCCCAGCCAAAATTGAAATGATAAAACTCGTCTGTATTATAACCATCAACCACAAGGTTATGACCTGCAGTTCCTTCAGGATTAACAAGCCCGAGTTGGGCAGGCATAGCATTTTTCATATTGTCAGCCAGTTTCCGGTTTAAGGATGAATCGGTATCATATATCAGTTTTACGCTGTCGAATTCAAATCGTACAAATGCATTGTAAGCCTGCTCTATCCCGTAAGTACCTGATATACTTGAACTGTACACCTGTTTACATGCCACTCCGCATGCAAAATTCAGGGCTGTAACCTGTTCACTGGTAGGAGGTTCATTTTTATTATACTTATCCTGCAATGCGGTCATAAATAAGTTCAATTCCGGAAAAGCCGGGAAATCCCTGGCTACATGATCATCATCAATCCAGTATTGGTTTCCGGCACCAAAACTGTGATAATAATCATCCCCATCATCAAATTGCACACCATTTGTTTCTTTATTAAAATTAACTATCTGGGCCATGGCAACCGCAGGACAACCGGCAATACTCCTGTTACCCGAGTTTAAATCCATAGGGCACATCATGTTATAGGGAGCGGATTGGGTCCAGTTGGTTTCAAGCCATCCCCCAGTTGTTGTTGTACCGGGTGGCGGCCATTGTTCAAATCTGTTGTCTGATATATTTTCATCAAAAGTTCTCCAATCGAGAGAAACGCCAGGCTCAAGTATTGAGAAATTATCCTGATATAGTTTTACTGTATTAGAAATATATTGCAACACAATCTGCCATACGGTTTGCCCTGGTTCAAATCCACATGTAAAGGAATATGCGATTACAGGAACACATTTTTTGTCTGCTGAAATGATTATAAATCCTTCAGGGTGAATATTGAAAATCCAGGCTGCAATTTTGGATTCCAACATAACACAGGTTACCAGTTGTGCATTGGCCTGTAGATTATGTGACTTTAGAAATTTAGCGGTGATATCTGCTGCTTTCTCACTGGATATTTGCTGGGAATAAATGTTCATTTTGCAACAGAGCGCGATAATAAGGTAGATAAATACATTCCGGAAGTTCATATTCATGTGATTTGGATTATTAATTATTGATTTTACAAATATATTGTATATTTATTTGTGATTGATGTATTTTGTTAGCTCAGATAATCAATCCATAAATTAATCAAGGATTTGCCCATGGGTTACCAGCCCCGAGGTGACCAAATTACTATAGTGATTTAATTTAATTTGAAGATCCCATATTAACAACATTACAATATCATTTCTATAAGGGGATGGAAACCCTGATAATTAATTTATCGGTCCAGGGCTTCCAACCCTTCCTATCGTCAGGATTTGAATCCCTTTCATTTCTCAAACCAAATAGCGACATTTGTATCCTCAAAATAGTTTCAAATGAAACAATCGACAGCCACAGCCAATAAAGAATTTTTAAACCTGGAAAAGGAAATTCAGGGAGAGGTTTTCACTGATTACGCCTATCGACTGCTGTACGCCACCGACGCCTCTGCTTACCGGGAAGTACCTCTTGCTGTGGTATTACCTAAAACGAAAGGGGATATTAAACGAAGCATCCAGTTTGCCAGGGACAATAATACATCAATCATACCCCGGACAGCAGGCACATCTCTTGCCGGACAGGTTGTAGGAAATGGTGTTGTGGTTGATGTTTCCAGATATATGACAGATATCCTGGAAATAAACCAGAAGGAAAAATGGATAAGGGTTCAACCCGGTGTTGTTCTTGATGAGATGAATGAGATCCTTAAACCGGATGGATTATTTTTTGCTCCTGAAACCTCCACCTCAAACCGTTGTATGATGGGCGGTATGGTCGGTAATAATTCCTGTGGATTGCATTCGCTGATCTATGGAAGTACACGTGACCACACGATTTCTGTTAAAGCCATTCTCAGTGACGGTTCTGAAGCAGAATTCACACCCTTGAGCGAAAAAGAATTTGATGTCAGATGCATAGGAAGCACTCTTGAAAACAAAATATACAGAAACATTAAACAGATCCTGAGCGATCCGTTAAATCAAAACAATATAAGGAAGGAGTATCCTGACATTACCATACCGCGGCGAAATACCGGGTATGCTATCGACGTGCTTCTTGATACCGAACCATTTACCAGTACAAATCAGAAATTTAATTTCTCCAAACTTATTGCTGGATCGGAAGGAACAATATGTTTCATCACTGAAATAAAACTCAACCTTACCCCTTTACCGCCCCCTGTTAAAGCAGTAATACCGGTTCATTGCCCCTCTGTAAGGGATGCCATTCAAGCCAACCTGATTGCCCTTAAATACAATCCCGGGGCAATTGAATTAATGGATAAGACAATACTTGATCTTACCAGGGACAATCTTACCCAACGAAAAAGCCGTTTTTTCCTGAAAGGCGAACCAGGTGCAGTACTCATTGTGGAATTTGCACGTGAATCGAAAGAAGAAATCCTTGAGATAGCTGGTAAAATGGAAAATGAAATATGTAAAAAGGGCGCCGGGTTTCATTTCCCAATTATTTTTGGTGAAGATGTAAATAAAGTATGGGCCCTGCGAAAGGCCGGCCTGGGTGTTCTTTCGAATATGCCCGGGGATGCCAAACCGGTTTCTGTCATTGAAGACACATCGGTTAATCCCGAATTACTACCGGACTATATTGCTGAGGTGGAAATAATGCTTGAAGAACTTGGATTAAGCACTGTTTACCATGCTCATATTGCTACAGGTGAGATCCATGTCAGACCTATCCTTAATCTCAAAGATCCGATTGATGTAGAACTTTTTCATAAAGTTGGTGAAGAATCAGCAAAACTTGTTAAAAAATATAAAGGATCACTGAGTGGTGAGCATGGTGATGGCAGATTGCGTGGTGAGTTTATTCCATTGGTCATTGGTGAAAAGAACTATGAATTGCTACGAGCCATCAAATATACATGGGATCCTGACAATATTTTCAATCCGGGTAAAATTATCGATACCCCCCGGATGAATACCAGCCTCAGGTATGAACCGGGAAAACCTACCAGGGAACTGGAAACTATTTTGGATTTCTCTCATGACCAGGGCATTATCAGAGCAACTGAAAAATGTAATGGCTCTGGTGATTGCAGGAAAACACATTTGATTGGCGGGCTCATGTGCCCCAGTTTTATGGCTACAAAAGATGAAAATGCAACAACCAGGGCCAGGGCAAATATACTCCGGGAATTCCTGACAAATTCTGAAAATACAAATCCTTTCAACCACAAGGAAATTTATGATATCATGGATCTCTGCCTGATGTGTAAAGGTTGTAAATCAGAGTGCCCTTCCAGTGTGGATATTACCAAATATAAAGCCGAGTTTTTGCAGCACTATTATGATTCAAACGGGATACCATTACGCACCCGTGTCATTTCACACATCACCTCCCTCAACAAACTGGGTTCAATTTTACCAGGTATATTTAACTTCTTTGTTACAAATGCCCTTACCGCAGGATTTATGAAAAGAATCCTTGGATTTGCACCTGATCGTAGTATTCCGAAATTATATAGGATAACCTTGCATGCCTGGGCGAAAAGAAACCTGAAAAAACTAAATCCTGAAAAGCCGAAACGAAAGCTTTATTTGTTTTGTGATGAGTTTACAGATTATAATGATACCGGGATTGGTATTAAAACCATTAAGCTATTATCCAGCTTAGGCTATGAGGTTGCTATTCCCAAACATAAACAAAGCGGAAGGACTTTTCTATCAAAAGGCCTGGTTCGAAAAGCAAAGAAAATTGCTGCCACCAATGTAGCTTTACTGAAAGATATTATCACTGATGATAATCCGCTATTGGGTATTGAGCCTTCCGGCATTCTGACATTTCGTGATGAATACCCTGAACTTGTGGATATTGAATTAAGGAATGATGCAAAGAAAATAGCAAAGAATGCTTTCATGGTTGATGAATTTATCGCGCACGAGATCGAAAAAGGAGAGATAATCCAGAATCAGTTCACCCGCGAAAGCAGAAAAATCAAACTTCATGGCCATTGCCACCAGAAATCCCTTGCATCAACAGCACCAACCAGAAACATGCTATCATTCCCTGAAAATTATGAGGTTGAAGAAATAAAGTCAGGTTGCTGTGGAATGGCAGGATCTTTTGGTTATGAAAAAGAACACTTTGATCTTTCAATGAAAGTTGGCGAACTTGTATTATTTCCTGAAATTAATAAAGCGGATAAAGAAACCATAATAGCTGCACCCGGTACCAGTTGCCGGCATCAGATTAAGGATGGGACAGGGAGACAGGCATACCACCCGGTGGAGGTTTTGTTTGAAGCGTTGGAAGGGAAATAGTACTGAGTTCTGAGTTCGGAGTTCGGAGTTCTGAGTTCTGAGTTCGGAGTTCGGAGACACTATTGTCAGGGTAATACTATAGCAAAGAGATTCTTCGGCTTCGCTCAGAATGACAGGTGTTTAGACTAGGAGGGAGTGGTAGGTTGGCGGCTTCGCCGACAACCTAACGCTCCCTCCCCCGAGAACTCTGAAATGTATGTCATTCAGCGAAGCCGAAGAATCAATAAACTTTAACCGGACAGTAATGGTTCTGAGTTTGAAATAATAAGTGGCAACATTGACAATATTGACAACATCATCAATATCACGAAAAATATTATAATACAATGAAAATAATCACATCAATACTTGGTATTTTAATCAGCCTATCGATGCTTGCGCAGAACAAGGATTCTATTATGATACGAAGTATATTTGAAAATGCTATGACCAACCAGGAAGCCTATAATAACCTTGAATTTCTTAGCACTGAAACCTCCGGCAGGTTAATTGGAACAGAAGAATCGATACGTGCTGTCGATTTCATGAAAAGTTATATGGAAATAATAGGTGTTGATACTATATTCCTGCAGGAATTCACAGCCGATTCATGGGTATGTGACCATGCTTCTCTTGACATAATAAGTGATAATGGTGCTATTCCATTAAGTATAGATGCAATTGGCCCGTCGGGAAGTACACCTGAAGAAGGAATAGAATGTAATATCATCGAAGTTCAACAATTAAATGAACTGGATAAACTTGGCAGTGAAAATATAGAAGGAAAAATTGTTTTCTTCAACAGGCCTATGAAAAACACCTTTTATGTTAGCTTTCATGCATATGGTGATGCTGTCGACCAGAGATATTGGGGACCTACGAAAGCTGCTGAATATGGCGCCACTGCCGTTATTGTAAGATCACTGACGACAAACATTGATGATCATCCCCATACCGGTTCATGTAGATTCGATGGTGAACGAATAGCAGCAGTTGCTGTCAGCACAAAAGATGCAGAGTTATTATCAGATAAGCTTCAGGAAAACCCTGAACTAAAAGTACATCTTAAGGTCAGGGCCAGGGACCTTAAGGATTTTACATCCTATAATCTCATTGCAGATATCAAAGGCCATAAATATCCAGATGAGATCATTCTCGTGGGTGGGCATATTGATTCCTGGTTTAACTCACCGGGTGCCCACGACGACGGTGCAGGTTGTGTTCAATCCGCAGATGTTCTCAGGATTTTTAAAGATCTTGGAATTGAAAACAAGAGAACCATCAGGATGGTACTGTTTATGGATGAAGAACTATTCCAGCAGGGTGGTCAGGCTTATGCAGCATATACAAAAGATCATGCCCTGAACCACATGATCGCCATCGAAAGCGATGCCGGAGGTTTAACCCCAACTGGATTTACACTGGATGCCCGGGAAGAGATCATCGAATCAGTATCAATATTTCAACCACTTTTAGAACCCTATGGCATCGGTTTCATCCGCAAAGGCTACGGTGGTGTTGACATCGGTCCGCTGAAAGCATACCAGGTCCCATTATGCGGATTGAATATAGATTCACAACGGTACTTTGATTATCACCATTCGCCCAATGATACTTTCGAACAGGTTAATTTCAGGGAATTGCAATTAGGATCAGCCTGCATCACCGGATTGATTTACCTTCTTGATAAATATGGGATTGAATAATAAGAAAAAAACCACAGGTGCACTGATAACTTCTATAAATTCAATTGAAATTTTACTTCATCATAAGTTTTTGACAATATCACCGTTATTGTTTTCAGAATGAAATTTTCCTTCCATAATAAATACTTCAGATCATTACAATTTCATTTGCTGATAATTCTGATGATGATGAATATTAATAATGCCTTCACACAAGTCAGGATAAATTATTTTGAGGAAGGCAGAAGAGCGTTGTTAAGCAACAATTTTCCCGAAGCCATTGGTAACTTCAATGAGGCCATTAAACTGGATCCATTATCATTTAAGAATTACTTCCTGCGTGGGATAGCGAAATATTATCTCGAAGATCTCACAGGTGCAGAACAGGATTACACAAAAGCCATCGAATTGGCACCTTATTACCCTGAGATCTTTCATAATCGTGCTATTGTCAGAAGCCAGCAGTATAATTTTAATGGGACATTTGAAGATTATGCCACATCCATAAGGTTGGATTCTACCAATGCCGAAGTTTACCTGAACAGGGCCAGAACAAATCTGTTTCTTAAAAAACTTAATGATGCCATTAAAGATTGTAATAAAACCATATCACTTGGTTTAACCGGGGATGAGGTATATGTCATTCTTGCCTCTGCCAGGGCAGGTCTTGGTAAGTTTAAGGAAGCCATCAGTGATATCAACATCGTTATTGAGAATAATCCTGATAAGCTATACGGATATGTCCAGAGAGGGTCAATATGGATGGAAGTTCCTGAGGTAGATTCTGCCCTGATGGATTTTAATTTTGTGTTGTCGATCGATTCAACCAGCACCTATGCCCTTTTCTATAGGGCGCTTGCAAACATGAAAATAAATGAACTTGAAACTGCCCTCAGGGATATTGAGAAAGTTATTGAGCTTTCCCCTTATAATTCATATGCTTATTACAACAGGGCAATTATCAGGATTAAGAATAATAACAGGGAAGCTGCACTTGAAGATTTCAACAGGGTTATTAAACTCAATCCGACCAATGTTATCGCATACTTTTACAGGGCAGGATTGAGGTATGATTTACGTGATCTCAAAGGTTCACTGCTCGATTATAATAAAGCCATTGATATCTATCCGGAATTTGCTGATGCATATCTTGAAAGATCCAAAGTAAAACGTGAACTGAAAGACTATGAGGGTTCGGCTAGTGATTACAGAAAGTCAGTTATTTATCGGGAGATCAATATTTACAGTAAGGATAGCCTGAACATTGAAAAAGAAGCATACATGATGAGTATCCTTAACCTCGCAGGAAATTTTGAAGCTATAAGTGCTCAGGATGATAAAGTCCAGAACCAGCATGTGAGCATCAATCTTAAACCATTATTTATGATCTTTTATCTTGAGGATGATTCAGAAGATATCTGGTATTATGATGCCTATAAAAAAGATCATTATAAATCAACAATTCTTACACTTACAACAAATTCTGTTATTTCAGAGATTGACACTTTACAGAATAATATTTATCCTGTTAGTAAGAATGATTCTCTTTCCTTCGTAGCTTTAAATTATTTCAATGAAGGCAACCTGCATACGCAACAACGAAATTATCAGAATGCATTAAAGCTGTTTTCCAGTGCTTTAACAGTTGATTCTAATTATATTGAGGCCTTATACAACAGGGCATTTGCGCGGTTTGAGTTACTTGAAATATTCCTCTCTTTACATAATGACACCCAGAAGCCTCAGATAGCAAATGTAACTTGCGCACCTGACAGTAGTAAAACATCTCATTATCCCGGATTTACACATAGTGATATTCTGGATGATTATACAAAGATCCTCCATCTGGATCCTGAATTCAGTTATGCTTATTATAATCGTGGGTACATTAATTGTCAGCAAAAAAAATTTCCTGAGGCAATACAGGATTTTTCAAAAGCATTAGAACATAAACCCGATTTTGCTGAAGCATATTATAACAGGGGACTGATCAGGATTTACCTTGAACACCGGGAGAAGGGATGTGAAGACCTGAGTAAAGCGGGAGAAGCCGGGATTCTTGATGCATATAATGTTATGAAAAGGTATTGCCTGAAATAATAGCAACATAACACAGCCAACTAATTTCCCAAGCTCAATTCGTATTTCCATTTTTTATACATTTATAAAAAATTATGGCATATGAAAGCAATAATACCTGGCTTAATACTATTTGGATTATCTGTTATTCTATCAGCCCAGACTTCAGTAAGTAATCCCGAAGCTGAAGCAATTATTTTCGGAAACTACAATCCGGATGATTATCTTCCCGGCGTTATTGTCAATCATTCCGATTCTATCCTGCACGGCATTGTTCATGATGTTTCGAGTGATACCATGATCAACTGGCTGGCTCATATCGACACTTATTACAATCGAAATTCCGGTTCGGACACAATATCCGACACCAGCGGAATTGGAGCGGTTAGAAGGTGGATTTACAGCAAATTACAAGAAATTAGCTCAATAAACGAAAACAGGTTGATTGTTTCGTATCTCAGCTTTGACCAGAACATTTGTGGGTCAGGTCACCATAAAAATATATTTGGTATTCTTCCCGGATTGGATACGAGTAATAAAGAGATAGTATTTCTTGAAGGACATTATGACACAAGGTGTGAAGGAGTCTGTGATACAGCATGTTATTCACCAGGCATGGACGACAATGGATCTGGTACCGTTCTGGTGATGGAGCTTGCCAGGGTTATGTCAAGGTATGCCTTTAATCATACAGTAATTTTCTGTTTAACCACAGCAGAAGATCAGGGGCTTTACGGAGCAAAGGCATTTGCAAATTATCTTTCGGGTAATGATATTGAACTCAGGGCATGTTTGAATAATGATGTTGTAGGTGGTATTGCTTGTGGAAATACCTCATCACCTCCCAGTTGCCCATACATGGATCATATTGACAGTATGAATGTGAGGGTATTTTCTTACTCTTACCTGAATGATTCCAGCAGGGTTTCATCAAGTAAACAGCTGGCGAGGTATCTGAAGATGCACCAGGAAGAACTGATAAATCCTATTATGGAAATTCCGCTGAATATTAACATCATGCTATGGGAAGACAGGCTTGGCAGAAGTGGTGATCATAAACCATTCCGGCAGAAAGGCTGGCCAGCCATCAGGTACTGTTCTCAGAATGAACATGGAGATGGATCAGGCACTCCACCCGACAGGCAACATACAAGTACCGATGTTCTTGGATTGGATTTAAGTGTTCCACCCGATGGTATTCTTGATACCTTTTTTGTAAATCCCGGTTATCTGGGCAGGAATACAATCTCTAATGGCGTAAATGCCGGATACCTGGCGATGGCACCTGTAAGTCCGGAACCTGAATTCACACCGATCTTCGCCGGAATTGAAATTCAAATGACCGGGGCTGATACCGTATATAAACACTACAGGGTAGCTGTCAGGTCAAAGGGTTCGGGTACCCTTTACTTCGATACCATCTATACTTTTACCGGCACAACAGACTTCCAGATCACAGGTCTTGAGTATGATAAAGAATATTACTTTTCAGTGATGAATGTGAAGGATGGATTTGAAAGTTTACCCTGTGATGAATTCACACAGATAACTGTCGGAACCGGTCATGTCCCTGATCACTATAGGTTTAATATGCTGCAGAACTACCCGAATCCTTTTACAGATCAAACAAGTATTACCATCTGGGCAGATCAGAATGTAACAAACAAAAAGGCAGAGATTGTTATCAAGGATCTTACCGGAAGGGAAATATCAAATTTTCCCGTGAGTCTCAACAGTGGTAAAAACATCATAAATTTCGCCAATAAAAACGACATTGATGGTATATTTACATATTCCTTGATGATTAATAATCAGATAGTTCAAACACGAAAGATGGTTGTTTTATAATCCAGGGTTGCCAACTCTATAAGGTTGGCAACCTTTTTCGTATCTGCCAATATACTGTAATAGAAAACTTCCCGGTCTGATCGAAAACACATGTTAATTCATTTAATAAAACATCCTGGATGATGCAACCATGATGTAGTTTACCTGTCCCTTATTACATAGTCACAGGGACAGCCTATTCCCAAACGTTATTTATAAACTTGAATACATCATGAAAAGGAGGGATTTTATTAAATCGGGATCAACTATGTTTGCCGTATTGTTAACCGGAGGTGTTGGACTGACATCATGTTCAATTTTACATGGTATATCAAGAACACCCCAGGCTTCACCCCAATGTTTTACAGTTATGGAGAATAACATGATTATCCCATTACAGAAGAACACAAAACTTACAAAAGCAGGTGAATCCTTAAAACTCTCATATATTGACCGTAAATCGCTTGTTAGGATTAAAGTACTGATTATACATATCAATGGAAATTTATACCAGGCTTACGAGAATAAATGCTCCCTGTGCGGCAATGAACTTGAATATGACAGCACCTCTGGTATCCTGAACTGTTGCAGTATTGCCCGTTCAAAATTCAATATAAGA
This sequence comes from uncultured Bacteroidales bacterium, assembly GCA_964468645.1. Classification (GTDB taxonomy): domain Bacteria; phylum Bacteroidota; class Bacteroidia; order Bacteroidales; family JAIOZK01; genus JAIOZK01. The sequence goes on along the minus strand of CAYXUU010000017.1, from coordinate 23,940 downwards.
GGTGAAGTAATTAAAGGTCCGGCACGAGAAAACCTGAGGTTATTTCCCACAATGGTCTCGGGTAATGATATTCTAATTAATCTTGCTTAGGTATCGTTTTCATAACAAGTTTCTTAATCTCCAGGTCTGAAATTCCGAAGGAACTTAATACGGCGATCAACGCAAGGAATATTTCCTGTTTTACCTTCGTATTATCATCAAGCTTAAGATCTGTGATTTCCAGAACCTTCCTTTTCTGTCCATCAATTCCCAGAATAATATCCAGATTTTCCCTATAGACCACAAGGCCTTTATTCTTAAAATGTTTCTCAATTTCCAGGTTGTTACTTATTCCTGAGAATAGGATAACATTTGAATAAAGCCGGTTGTGGTTATCCAGGATGGTTTGATTATCGGCATTAAGAACGGCAAAACCTTCATCAGATACCTGTTCAACAACCACTGATTTTGCATAACTGATATCCTCAAGATATTTAAGATCAGTGCTATCTTTGTATGTATCCGTTAAATTCAGAAAAATTCCAAAATCAGCTTTATCATATCCAAGGCCATCTTCCATAATACCTTTAAATGAGGTTTCGACAATGGCAGCATCAATTGATGGATCTATCAAAACCATTCTGGCATGTTGAGGCATGGTTGAATCTTCATTAACAATCAACTTATCCCCAATTACAATTCCTTCAGAAGAAGCTGTTCCTGTATAATAACCCAGGTTATCGAGGCATTGCTTAAGGAATTTTACGAATTCTGTTGTACCTTCAGAGCCCGTCACTGAAAACAGTGGCACATGTGATTTTTGCTTCGCAGGAAATAACATATTTACCAGGGAATTAGCCACATTCCTGGATCTTCCGGAAACCGGTTTTATATGCATTCTGAAATCCGGAGCCGCATTAACTTCAAGAACGATACCATTGCTTACATTTATTGGTTTATCTATTGTTGGGGCTATGATGTCAATGCCTGCCACATTCAAACCCAATACCTTCGCTGCACGCTCAGCAATAAAAATATTATAGGGATCGATAAGCTCTGTCATATCTATTGAAGTTCCCCCAAGGCGTGGATTTGGTGACCATTTTAACAAGATCGATTCCTCATCAGGCAGAATACTGTTTAGTTCATAACCCTGCTGGCTGATAATACTTGTTGTTACCTCATCAACCACTACTTTACTGAGTTTGCCCTTATCACCATATTGTCTTTCAGGATCACCATTTAATAGATCGATTAACTCAGTAATCGTATTTTTCCCATTTCCTGTAATCATGGGAGGTATTAATTCAACCGCGGCAACAAACCTAAAGTCAATAACCAGCAATCTGAATATTCTGCCCTTGATAAATGGTTGTGCAATTACTGTTTTATCATAAGCCATTGCATGATTAAATCCATTGTTTATCTCCGAAGCGGAATTCAGGTTTATGGCTGAATTTTTCCCGAGGTATCCTTCATTGGGTTTAATTACAATGGGCTGTCCCAGCTTCTTATGAAACTCAAGAACCGCCGCAACACTCTCAGTTTTTATTGTTTTCAGAACAGGAATGCCAGCATCTTCCAGCATTTTTATTGTCAGGTACTTATTATCAGCAGCTTCTACTGCAAGCAGGTTGGTCTCCGAAGTGATTGTTGCCCTGATTTTTTTCTGGTATTTACCGGTTCCCAGTTGAACAAGGTTATATTTATCAAGCCTGTACCACGGTATTTTTCTGTTCTCAGCCGCATCGACAATTGCCTGGGTACTGGGGCCGAGAAGCCGGAGCTCACGAATTAAAATCAGTGCTTCAATGGTTTTAAATACATCGAACTCCTCTTTTAACAAAATAGCATTAACAAGATTTACAGCTGCCTTTCCTGCATAAATCCCGGCTTCCTCATCAAAAAACCTGAAAATAATATTATAGACACCCTGTTTGGCTGTGCTCCTTGTTTTTCCAAATCCAACATCCATTCCTGCAAGGGTTTGCAGATCGATGGCCACATGTTCAATAATATGCCCCATTAAAGTGCCCTCTTTTACCCTCTGAAGAAATCCGCCGGGTTCCCCTATCGAACAGAAATGTTCATATAAGGATGGTAACAAACCAATGAGAGACTCATAGAAATCCTCAATTTGATCAGAAAAAACTTCATCATATGCACCCAGATCCAACCTGATAAGTACAACAGGCCCTCCACTGAAATAATTTGCCCCATGGATAACCTTCAGATGTTCTACCTTTAAAGGCCCTTCCTTAATAGTGTATGCCGTTAATTTGTTTATCTCTGATTCCACCAGTGTGGCTATTTTAATCCGAATTTCACCTTGATCCAGCTAAACCATACAGGAATTTCAATTAATTGTAAATCAATCAATGATAGTCGATTTGCCTCAAAATATAAAGCAGATTTATATTTTCAACAGAAAGCTAAGGTCGCTTCCCGGGGCAAACTCTTCGGGTTCCATTCCAAATCTGAACAAACGTAAAGGCTTACTACCTTCCAGGGTCATTTTCTGATTTTCAACCAGTAAATAAGAACTTTCCCTCAAACCGGCAACAACAACATCCCTGTTGATCACAAGAAACTCTTCTATTCTTTGCTGCCTGGTTTCGCCGCCATGGCCTTCAGGATTTGCATCGAGATAATGGGGATTGATCTGAAATGGTATAAGGTTGAGGCAATCGAAACTTTCAGGTTCGTAGATGGGCATATCATTGGTTGTTCTCAATGTAGGACAGGTAACATTTGACCCTGCACTCCAACCCATAAAATGCATTCCATTAATGACCTTTTCCCTGATAGGATCCATAATGCCAAGTTTATGCATCATATACACCAGGTAAAAGGTATTTCCCCCACCTACGGCAATGGCTTCTGCATTTTTCACCGCCAGCATCGGATCCTGTTCTTTATGGATCGAATAAATCTCATAACCAATGGTTTTGTAAACAGCATCAACACGCTCTTCGTAAAGGTCATAGGACTTTTCCAGGCTCTCCTCTGACAGCCCAACACCGGCATAAGGAACAAACAACACCCGCTTTACACCTGTTCCATCTAAAAAGTTTTTAATATCCTGCCTGGGCCATCCCAGGTATTCTTCTCCGTAATTGGTCGAATTACTAATTAGTAATAATCTCATCTTTCATAATTTTAAGTTAAATATCTATCCATTAATTTAAACAAACCTGCCCTTCTTAAAGGCTTGGTAATATAAGCATTACAACCAGCTTCATAGGCTTTATCCTCATCATTTACCATAGCGAAAGCAGTTTGAGCAATAACAGGCAATTCCGGCCTGATCTTTTTAATCTCACGGGTTGCATCCAATCCATTAAGCTCTGGGATCTGTAAATCCATGAGTACAATATCAATATCACGGTTATTGTTACAGATCTCAATTGCATTTTTTCCATTAACTGCCCTTTGGATTTCAATTCCGGTATTTTTTAAAATCGCATTCAGGTAAAGATAATTAGATTCATCATCCTCAACAATAAGGACATTGTGCTTTTTCCAGTTCCTTTTGAAAGAAACCGAACCCGGATCCTTTGCTTGGATATCTTTACTTTTTGCTATTTCTAATGGCAATGTAAAATAGAATACCGATCCCTCATCGGGTTTGGATTCCATCCACATCTCACCATCAAGTCGTTCAATGATGTTTTTACAAATTGGTAATCCAAGTCCCGTTCCACCGTATTCCCGGGTAAGGGAACCATCAACCTGTCTGAATCTTTCCCATATTAACTCATGCATACTTTGGTCAATCCCAACGCCTGTGTCTTTAACATAAAACTTTATTCGTTGATTATTTTCTAATTCATAACCAATATTTATTGTTCCTTTGTTTGTAAACTTAATCGCGTTGTCAATAAGATTAGACAAAACCTGATGTATGCGTTTGCTATCCGTGAATAAATTTAACACCCTGACTGGCTTATTTAATATCAGTTTCACCCTGTCTTGCTTTAAGCCTTTAATTGCCTGATTAAAAACCTTATAAAGATCGTCAAGTACGGTATTTATATTAACATCCCTCTTCACGAATTGAAGTTCACCTGCCTCAATCTTTGCAATATCAATAATGTCATTGATTATATTCAATAGTTGATTGCCACTATTATTAATGATATTGATATAATCCGTTATTTCCTGTTTGCTGTTTGTATATTTTAACAACTCGGAGAATCCCAGGATACCATTAAGAGGTGTTCTTATCTCATGTGACATATTGGCCAGGAATGCTGATTTCAGTTTATCCGATTCTTCGGCTTTTTTCTTTGCGATCTTAAGTTGCAGGTTTTGATTCTTTATCAACTCTTCATCCAGCTTAGCCTGTGTAATATCGTTTATTATTCCTTCGAGATAAACAACCTTATCTTCTTTACGAATTCCGGCGCCATATTCTTCTACCCATCTCCATTCACCTGCTTTTGTTCTGATACGGTATTGTAAATAAAAAGACTGATTTGCTGCTAACGCTTTATTAATCCCCTTATACATTGAATCTAAATCATCAGGATGGCATATTTCAGCGAAACTCAATTTACCTGATAGAAATTCATTACGTTTATGGCCGGTGATTTTTTCTATCATATCATTCAGGTAAATCATAGTCCATTTTTCATCATTCAGGCAGAGATAAGTTATCATTGGTATATTCTCTGCCAGCAACCTGAACTTCTCTTCCGATTCTTTCAAATCATCTTCTATCCTCTTTTTCTCAATAAGCATCCCAACCTGGCTGGCAACGAACTCAAGAATTTCAAGATCTTTCAACGTGCAAGCATTCTCACTGGTATAACTTTGCACACCAATTAATCCAATAACCTCATTTTGGGATCTTAACGGGACACCCATCCAGATTTTACACAGGGTTCCAACAAAATCAATACGACCTTCTTCCTTGAGTTTTCGCAGGTCATCTTCATCAAGCAAACAGGATTCATTCTTATGAATTACATATGCAGTTAATGAACCCGATGCAGGAAATTCCTTAAAGGAATCTTTTTCATCTATCATATACGGAAGGGACAGCGTATCAGACTCCGCATTGTAAAGAGCAATATAAAAATTTGAAGTATCTATTATTTCAGAGAGTTCCCTCTTTATTACACTTAAAAATTCTGTAAGACTTTTTGAAGAAATAACTGCATGGGTGATATTGAAAATTACCTGCTGAATTAACTCTGTCATTTTACGCTCGGTAATATCTATTGCTGATCCCATGGACACAATTTTACCATTCAGTCTTATTATATCATTATATATTTCAACCCATTTTTCTTTATTGTCTTTGGTTATTATTTTAAAATCATACGACTTAATTATCTTTTCGCCCCTTAACCTTCCCAGTCCCCTGCTTTTAACTAAATCCTTATGATCGGGGTGAATCAGCTTCCAGAATTTCATACCTATTAACTCATCCACAGGGTATCCTGTTATATCATGCAGCGCTCTGTTAGCATAGGTAAATTGACCTTCCTGATCAATTGTATAAATAGCACTTCTTAAATTTTCGCTAAGTATTTTGAATTTCTCCCTTTCCTTGCGAATCTGTTCACGCAGACCATCGGTATCAGATGATTTTTTGAGCTGCTTTTTAAGATTGATGATCTCAGCTTCAAGCTCTTTAATATATTTTTCCGTGCTATTGTTCAATTGTTAAGCGGCATTTCGTTATAATACGTTAAGTAACTCAGCGAGAGTGACAAATATAAGCAAATTAATTACCTTCATTCTTCCCTTCCTGAAAATTAACTGGCTTTCTGCCTTTATGCCTGCGGGCTTCACGATTATATGCTTTTTTAAATTGAGAAAACCAATCAATCCCAAGTGTATAATTTGCAACATTCGTATCAAAATCCAGATCAGCATTCTCAATATCCCTCTTTAACAGGACAGCGGCCAGCAATTTCTGCCGCTCGATTACATATTCTGCAGGATATCCAAATTGATAAAGTAGGTGTAACATTTCCAGTGCATGATTATATTTCTCCTGCTGTATGAAATATTCAAAGCTGGTAAGAACCAGTTGAGGGCTTCTCTGCATTCGGAGGAAATCCCTGAAGGCAAGATGCTCAATACCGAAATCTGCTATATTATTTATATGGTAATATTCCTCCAGTGCCAGATAATCGCTGATCACATTAGCGAAACCCTCATTATAAAGTTGCATGTTGACATTCTCAATCATTTCCTGGTAAATAAGCGGTAGTGTGAATTTCCCAAGTGCTTTTATTGCAATTGAATCCTGCAAATTGCACAGCTTAAGCTGAGGATCCAGTTTTAAAGCTGCCTGAAATTCTTCAATTGCTGAAATAAAGTTCTTTTCATCTACATACTGAAAACCCTCCATGATGTAGCTTTCATACTCATTCCAGTGACGCTCACATTTTGCCCCACCCAGGCTTAACCTGACTTCAGTAATGACCTGCTTCAGATCTTCATCTTCCGAAAGGCCATACAATTCAATTATTTCCCTGATATTCTCATAAGTTTGAAAAGCAAGATCCAGGTCACGCTTCCAGATATAGTAATTTACAAAATAGATATTCTTTTCAACAAGAAGTTTGGCTGCTTTATATTTAAGCCCGAGCAGTAAATCATCATCCTTATCAGTATAATAGTAATCAATGCTTTCAAATTTCGCCAAGGCCTGGTTGAATTCGCCCTCCATCATCAATCTTTCACCTTCTGAGATCAACGTCAGATATCTTGGATAATCATTCAATTCAGAATATTGTTGTTGGCCATCATTTTCCTGAATTAAATCTTCAGCAGGTTGATAAACCACCTGGGCTTCATCGAGAAGTTCCCTGGCCTTTTCATAATGGCCAACATTAAAATATGTACTGGCTTCGGTGAGTAAAGTCTGGTATGATCCCCTCCGTGCTTTTAATAATTCATCGTTTAACAGCAAACTGTTATATTGCAATCCGGGCCAGTAATTTGTGATATTAATCGCACCGGTTAGTATATCTACTGCAGCTTCGTATTGAGCTGACCGGTTCAGTTCAACTGCATATAAAATATATGACTCCAATAATGATTCATAGATCCTTTCTATCGCATAATTATTAATAATGAAACTGATATTTTTGGATTGGAAATTTTCTGCCCGCTTAATATATTCTTTTGCGAGGGTATAATTCCGTGTATCAATAGCTTTGCCTGCCACCCTGAGTAAGGAGTTATATAAACCATGCCTGGCACGTGATGACCTGGCATGAATTTTTTCAGGATCACAATAATATGGAACTTTCCTGCAAAGATGATAGACATTATCAATAACACTGAAAGCTTCATTGAAATATTCATTGTCAATACAATAATCCACCAGGTCAAGAAGCTCCTGATAGGCTGATCTGAATAGGATAAAACTAGATCCCGATCCGGAAATCTCAGGTATGAAGGTTCCAAGTGTTTCAATAAGATTTGCCATAATACTGATATCGGAATTGGATGGACTCCTGTTTATCAGTTCACTGTATAAATTCTGATAATAATGATCCACATGCCTGGCAAGGTAAATATGATCTTTCATCAGGCCGGTATATACCTCCATTAGCATATCCGGCTTTACTCCATCCATTCTGAAGGCATGCCCGCCAACTAATTGTTTGTACAGGGTTTCCAGTCTTCCGATGCCCAGATAAAGTTTATACAACTGCTCGGAATATTGCAATGGATCGGATGATTTCAGGCTAAGTCTGGTATCAAGATCCATATTAAACAATATGTTGTAAACCTCCTTCAGGTAATAGATCCTGATAAGGTTTTCGGGAAGAAGGTCTTCATTTTCTATATCAACGGTATTTATATAAGCCCGAAGTGTATCGATAATCTGTGAAGCAGCATAATAGTCATTAATCAGGCTGGTACGTTCTATAAATTTTATCTTATCAGCCTCTGTATAAAAGAAATTAACATCATTGATCCTGATACTGAAATTATCATACCTTGATACAAACTCAAAAGTTGATTCAAATTCACCGGATTTATGTTTTGATGCGATAAATTCTTTGGTGCTGATCTCCTGTTTACGGCCATTTAATACGGAGGCCTTAAGTGAAATCTTTGAAGGAATAAGAATATCCGATATATCAAAGTTACGATATTTTACTGGCCCAATTATAGCTTTTGGAATGACCTGTATAATTACATCAAAATACCTGGTTTCAACGATTCTTTCTTCAATCAGGTACTTTAGGCTGAAAAAAGATTCGGATTTTAGTTTCCCGTTTATAAGAGAAATTTCGTTTATAAAAAAGGAGGTATAATAATTATTACTATCCGGATTAACCTGATTCCGGAATTCATAAGTCCTCGTTTCGGAATTATAATATATGAGCCGTGTTTGGGAGAGCAAATTAATACTCAGCAGGCAGGAGAGTAACAACAATAGCACTATTCTGAAATTCATCAACCTTGACCTCCCTCAATGTCTGTATTTTACAGAAAGTGCCCAAGAAAGGACTCGAACCTTCACGGGCATTTGCCCACTACACCCTGAATGTAGCGCGTCTACCAATTCCGCCACTTGGGCCTTTAAAATTGTCGATTGTCAGTTGTCAATTTCAAATTCTCAATTTAAATCGAAAATTGACAATTACTCATTGACACCCGTCAATTTTTAAGTGTGCCCAGAACAAGAATCGAACTTGCACGTCCTTACGGACACATGGCCCTCAACCATGCGCGTCTACCATTTCCGCCACCTGGGCTTGTGAGCCTGCAAAATTACACTATTTTACCAGAATAAATAAATCTAAAGTCAAATTTAATTTCCATGTGGGATAAATTCAAATTTATATTTTTGCATCTCAAAACCGGAAATTATGTTCACCAAAAAAGATATCACCCAGATTGAAGACAAAGGGATAAAGCTCACTGATATTGAAACACAGATTGAGAATTTCAGAAATGGGTTTCCATATGTTAAGCTTGTCGGCCCTGCAACAGCCGGTAATGGAATCGTTGTTCTGTCAGATAAGGAAGTTGAGAAGTATGAAAACTACTTCAACAAGCTTATGACAAAAACAGATATTATCAAGTTCATCCCGGCTTCAGGTGCAGCAACAAGGATGTTCAAACATCTTTATTCATTTTCAGAGAAATATGATAAATCCGATAAGGCTTACAAAGAATTTCTCAACGACCAGAGTTTCGATTCCGTTTATAGTTTTATCACCGGTATCGAAAACTTTGCCTTTTTCAATATACTTAAAGAGATCATGGAGAAAGATGGGTTTGATCCTGAAAAATGTGTTGAGAACAGGGATTACGACACCATCATAAAATATGTTCTTTCAGAAAAAGGTTTAAACTATAACAAATTACCCAAAGGACTGATCAGGTTCCATGATTATGAAGACGGAGCCCGGATGTCGGTTGAAGAGCATCTTGTTGAAACAGCGCATTACTGCAAGAATAAAAATAACAGGGTTCCCATTCATTTCACAGTATCTCCCGAACATTATGAAAGTTTTTTAAAGGCCATCGAAACATACAAACCGAAATACGAGAAACAATTGGGTGTAGTCTATGATATTAGCTTTTCGTTTCAAAAGCCATCTACCGACATAATTGCTGTTGACATGGATAATAATCCATATCGTGAGAAAGATGACACACTCCTCTTCAGGCCTGGCGGACATGGGGCACTTATTGAAAACCTCAATGAATTAAAGAATGATATTGTATTTATCAAGAACATTGATAATATCGTCCCTGATAAATACCGGGAGCCAACATATGTATATAAGAAAGCGCTGGGAGGATATTTATTAAAACTCCGGGATTCAATATTCGAAAATCTGCAGAAGCTTCATAAAAACGGCCTTGCCGAGGGAGAATTGGAGGAGGTAGCAGATTTTGCAATTAACGATCTCAATATTGATATTCCACGGTTTTATAATGGTTCTTCTTTTATCGATAAAAGGGACTTTTTAATTAGCCGGCTCAACCGGCCGGTCAGAGTTTGCGGAATGGTAAAAAATGAAGGTGAGCCCGGAGGTGGGCCCTACTGGGTGAAACGACCTGATGGTGAAATATCCCTTCAAATTGTTGAGAAATCCCAGATTGACATAGAGGACTCCGGACAGGTTTCAATTTTAAACCATGCTACCCATTTCAATCCGGTTGACCTGGTATGCAGTATAAGAAACTATAAGGGTGAAAACTTTCATCTTAAAAAATATATCGATCCCACCACAGGATTTATTTCAATAAAATCAAAAGATGGAAAAAACCTGAAAGCCCAGGAACTTCCGGGATTATGGAATGGTGCCATGGCCGACTGGATCACTATTTTCATAGAAACACCCATCATCACATTTAATCCTGTTAAAACTGTGAATGATTTGCTTCGGTCAACGCATCAGTAAGAGGGTTCTGGGTTCTGGGTTCTGAGTTCTGAGTTTGGAGTTCTGGGTTTTGAGTTTATTGCTGAAGATAGAGGCGCAAAATCTTGCACCCTTACTATAAGTTGGAAGTTGGCAGTGGCATATAAATAATTTCGTTTACACAAACCACGAAGTGGTTTTATTTTAATAAACGCAAGTTTCAACATGTGGTTATTGTGCACATCAGAAGCAACAATCCCGGATGGGATTGCAAAGTTCATCAATATATACAAAAACTTATTCCCTTTCTTCTTTGTAGATACTGAATCCGTTCTTTTTTTCCTACCAATGACTAATGACAAATGACCAATAACTAATCTGACTCCTCCGGCTTCCTTCCCGCAGGAATCAGGTAAGTTGCCAGGATCGCGATAAGCCCTGCAACAAAAAACGTCAGGAAGCGGGCTGTAATACCGGTTATTTTTGAGTTCTTTATAATTAAGGAAGTAAACCGGCTACTATCTTCCTTACCCAGTGCTTCACTAACAGCTTCTTCAAACCTGTTCACCGAATTGTACCTTACATCTTTTACTGCATTTAATTTCACCAGCACATCATCCGGTACTTTCTCAACCTCAAGATTCTGAATGGTATTTTCCGAGTATTTGTAATGTTGTTCCATGCCGGTATTGAACCATAATACTGTAAATAACAGACCTGAAATTATTGTAATCAGTGCAGCCCTACCATGAAATCGTTTCCAGAAAAGTGTAAAAAGTATGACGATGGAGAATGTTCCTCCAATGCCTGCCCAAACATAACCTACAATAGTATAAATGAGATTTGATGGTGAATAATAAGCCAGGACAAGTGCTATGACTGCAAGCACTGCTGTAATTACCCGGGATTGTCTCAGGGTGTTTTTCAACTTCTGCCTGAATGCAGGCTTAATAATGTTTTCAGATAATTCGGTAGATGATAATATCAATAAGGAATCAGCAGTAGAGATCATTGCAGCAATTGCTCCTGTAATCAGGATTGCTGCAACGGCAGGCGGGAATATAATCTGAAAAACCTCGGGCATAACCGTCTCCTGATCTTTGAGCGCTGAGGGGCCAAAAATGGCGATCCCTATCCACCCGATACATAATGCCCCGATATAAGCTATGATGGTCCATGCAATTCCAATATTTCTCGCTTTTTTGGCCTGCCGTTTATCACTGATCGCCATAAACCGCATACTCAGCTGAGGCTGCCCGCCAAGGTATCCGAAAAACCAAGAAAAGCCACCAACAATAACTACGCCGGCAAGAAAACCTTTAGCTCCTCCAGTTAATGAAGTATAAGCATCTCCTGCATTTGTAAGTGCTTCAGGAATTGATTGAGCAAATAATTCAGGGTGGTTCGACAAATAGATAATCCCTACTATCGGGCCCAGAATCAAGGCTGTGATCATAACAATAGCCTGAATAACATCTGTATAAACCACACTCCTGAATCCACCATAAATGGTATATGGTACAATTATAATTGCGGTGATGACCATCCCAAGGTGAGGATCGATACCAAACATGGAATTCAGGGTTTTTCCACCCCCCAGGAATTGCGCCCCAACATAGAAAAAGAAAAAGAATACTATCGTAAAACTACCTACTATCCTGATCCATTTACCTGTTTCACCATGCCGCTTTGCAATAAACTCCGTGAAGGTATTTACCTTATACTTTTCGGAAACATCACGTAAACGCCATGAAATTACAATCCAGGCTGTTAATATCCCCACGACACATCCAATAGCAGTCCATATTTCTGTAAGCCCGGTAGCATAGGCAGCTCCCGGAAGTCCTAATAATGCCCAGGATGATTCTCCTGTTGCCCTTTCTGAAAGTGCTGCTGCCCATCCGGGTAATTTTCTTCCTGCAATTGCATAATCAGCTTCTGTTTTCACTTTCCTGCCCTGATAGATACCCCATGCAATCAGTAGTGTAAGGTATGCTATCATAACTATTAAAATCTGCGTCTGTGAATCCATTGTGATTTAATTTTGGTATTGGTTCCTCAAATTTAAAACTAAAATCTGTTTAAGTACTCAACTTCTTACCAACTCATCTTACTCAACTCACTCAACCACCTATCCCTCTATGGTGCCAACCGTTCGATTATCCAGGAACCATCTTCCTTCCGATAACGAATCCTGTCATGCAAGCGATCGGCCCTCCCCTGCCAGAATTCAAATACTGCAGGAATTACATTATATCCTCCCCAGTAATCAGGCCTGCCCATATTATCCCCCTTCTCCGATAATCCGTTAAATGTTGTCTCAAGAAATCTCCTGTCAGGGATCACCTTACTCTGTGGAGATACGATTGCACTAATATTACTACCTGCTGGCCTGGTCATGAAATATTGATCTGAGATTGCACCATCTGTTTTTTCTACCTGTCCCTCTATCCTGACCTGTCGTTCTAATTCCGGCCAGAATAACAACAGGGAAACATAAGGGTTCTCCTTGATTTGATGTCCTTTCAGACTATGGTAGTTTGTGTAAAAAACAAAACCAGTATTGTTATACTCCTTCAATAATACAATCCTGCTTGTGGGTTTGCCATCTTTACTGCAGGTCGATAAAACCATGGAGGCAGGTTCAACTACCCTTCTCTGTATAGCTTCTTTGAACCATTCTTTAAACTGCTTGAAAGGGTCCTTATTCACATTATCCCTGGTAAGGTTTCCTTTTGTGTAATCTGTGCGCTTATGTTTTAATTCATCCGAATGCATTTTTCAATTTTTTACAAATCTAATTATTTGGGTCTATGGATTTCAAGTATTGATACGGAAATTTCCAGATTAATAGAATAAGTATAATTCTTTCTGGTAAGGGGTCTTTTATATTCGTTGAATATTTATTTTTACATTTACCTTCTGATTTGAATTGCCAGATTTTAGTTTCAGCCGATAATGTAAAATTACTGATTAATGAAATTCCGCCTGATAAAAAAAAGAGAAAGATCCACCCTGACATGGTTTTCCAGGTTGCTTGTTGCCATTGTTCTGTTAGCTCTATTAACCATTATCTTCAGAAATCTGGATGCATTCCTTTCAGTAACCAGGCCTGTTGATAGCAAAGTACTGGTGCTTGAGGGCTGGTTACCAGATTATACAATACAGAAGCTGATGGAAATATATCATGAAGATAATTATGAGCATCTTATTATTACCGGATTGCCAACCCATAAAGGTTATTATGTTACACAATTCAATAACTCTGCCGAGATTGCACTTAAGTCGCTGAATATGTTTGGATTTGACACTGTCGGAGTTGGAAAAGTTACCATTCCAAAATCCATTCAGATTGACAGGACTTACACAACCGCCCTTGCACTTGAAGAATATCTTAAATCGGTTCTTCCTGACATTAAGAGTGTTAACATATTTACACTTGGCAGTCATGCACGCAGAAGCAGACTATTATATAAACGAGCCCTGCGTCCCGATATTAAAGTAGGTATAATTGCTGCCGACAACCGGGAATACGATAAAAACAAGTGGTGGGGTTCAAGCAGGGGTTTCAGAACAGTTTCAAACGAAGCCCTGGGTTACCTGTATGTTAAACTGTTATTTCATCCCGATAAGAATGAAGTCAATCAACTGCTGCATGAAGGTCATTATATAGATAAGATTAATAGAATCAGGTATAATAAAGATCAGGAATATCTTGATTCACTGAAATCACCACTTACAAGCGAACAACGTCAAAAATTTACCGGTTTACATTATTTCCCGCCTACTTCCATGTTCAGGGTAAGCGCTAAATTCATAGTCGATACATCAGGGAAGGTATTTAAAATGAAAACAAGTACCGACAGGCTTCCTGAATATAGAAAATACGGCGAGATCCATTTCACGATCGATACAACCTTATGCAGGTTAAGTGTTTACCAGAACGTTGCACTTGTTAAAGACACAAATTTCAGGGAACATCTTTTTCTACCATTCATAGATTTAAGCAGTGGAAACACATCTTATGGTGGCGGGCGTTATCTTGATTTAATGATACCTGAAGCTGACAGTCTTGAGATTGACTTTAATCTTTTGTACAATCCTTATTGTTCTTATAATGCCAGGTGGTCGTGCCCCGTACCTCCTGATGAGAACAAACTGAATGTAGAGATCCTGGCAGGTGAGATGAAGTTCGATCATTGAGTTATTCCATCCGGAAAGCCATAAATATTTTGCTAATTTTGTTAATCGTTAACAAGCCTGGATAGACATATGAAGAAACAGGATATTTCGCTTCTCTATGTTGAGGATGAAAAAATATTACGTAACATCTACCAGAGAATCCTGAGTAGCAGGGTTCGTGATTTATACATCGCAGAAAACGGTGAGGATGGTTTAAAACTCTACAAAAAACACAAACCTGATCTTGTCATAACTGATATTAAGATGCCGGTTATGAATGGATTAGAGATGACCAAGCGAATAAAAAGGGAAAACAGGGACAGTCGTATAGTAATTATGTCGGCATATGGACAAACCCAGTATTTCATTCAGGCCATTGAAAATGGTGTATCAAATTTCCTGCTGAAACCTGTTGATAACAACATGTTATTTTCTGTTATCGAAGATAACGCACATGAAATATTGCTTGAGAAGAAAGTATTGGAGCAGGCTCAACGACGCAGGAAAGCAGAAAATGCCCTGAAAAGAAGCGAAGCGATCTTAAGGGCCGTTAGTTTTGCTTCCGAGCAATTCCTCCAGGAAAACTTTGGAGAAAAGAGTATCCCCCCATTACTGGAACGACTGGGTAAGGCAACCAATGTAAGTCGTGTTTATCTATTCGAAAACCAGACAGATAAAAATGGGAGCATATTTTCAAATCAACGGTATGAATGGGTACAAAAAGGAATTGCCTCTCAGCAAAATAATCCCGGGCTACAGGATTTTATATATCACAAGAATGGCTTTGGAAGGTGGGTATCATACCTCTCAAAAGGAAAGCAACTATACGGCCTTGTCAATAGTTTTCCTGAGAGTGAGAAGGAAATACTGTTACCCCAGAATATAATCTCCATCATGGTTATACCAATTTTTACTGATGAGTACTGGTGGGGATTTATCGGATTTGATGATTGCAAAGAAGCCCGTCTCTGGACTGCTTCCGAGAAACAGGCTCTTTCAGCGGCGGCTGATATTCTTGGGGCGGCTATTCACCGGCGTAATGTTGAAGATGAAATTCTTAAACTAAACAATGAGCTGGAGAAAAGGGTTGAAGAAAGAACCAGGGATCTGCTCAAAGAGATTAATGAGAGGAGTATTGCTGAGATGATGTTACGGGAGAGTGAGGAGAAGTACCGGCAGATCTTTGAAAATGCAAATGATGGTATTACGCTAACCATGGACGGGATTGTAAAATTTACCAATCCCAAATTATATGAAATGACAGGGTATCTTCCAAAGGAATGTATTGATAAACCTTTTACGGAATTCATCCATCCTGATTATAGAGAGATGGTGCTTGAGTATCATATCAGGCGATTACAAGGTGAGAAAGTACCCGAACGTTATGATATCAAGATCTTTGATAAACGGAGCGAAGAAAAATGGTTCGAATTAAAATCCACCTTAATTAAATGGGAAGACTCTCCGGCAGTTTTAACATTCCTTACGGATATCACAGAGCGTAAACAAACCGCAGAGGAATTAAAACTTCTCAATGAAGATCTTGAGCGAAGGGTTAAAGAGGAGCTGAAGAAAAGAGAACAACAACAGCAACTTTTAATACAAAAATCCAAGCTTGAATCGCTGGGGGAATTATCGGCTGGTATTGCCCATGAACTGAATCAACCACTCGGAGGTATTTCAATGATCCTTGATAATATTATGATCGGTCTGTCAAATAATAAGGCATCCAAAGATTATCTTGAAGAAAAATTTAAAAAAATCTTTGAAGATATTGACCGGATCAGAAATATCATAAACCATGTGAGATCGTTCTCTAAAGATCAGGATATCGGGGAGTTAGAAAAAGTATCAGTTACCGAAGTAATTAACAATGCTGTTTCAATGATCAATACGCAGTATTCAAATCACAATGTAGATATTGTGCTCGACCTTCAGGATGATCTCTATACATATGGAAGTAAATTCAAACTTGAGCAGGTACTCCTTAACTTGTTTTCAAATGCCAAATTTGCAATCGACGAAAAAGAAGCTCTTGCCGGTGAGAAATCATACCAGAAAAAAATAAAAGTTCTGACACGATCAAACGAAGATAAAATTTACATCGATGTTGAAGATAACGATACAGGTATTCCTGAGGAAAAACAAATTAATATCTTTGACCCGTTTTTCACAACCAAAAGAGATGAAATGGGAACGGGCCTGGGATTATCAATCTCCTATGGAATAATTAAGGAGATGAAAGGTGAAATTATGGTTAACTCACGCCCTGGTGAATATACGATAATGAAAATTAAACTTCCCGCATATAAGAAATAACTATCAGGTTATATGGAGAATTTGAACATACTGATACTTGATGATGAACAAAGGGTTCGAGATGAAATAGAAGAGTTCTTAAAGGGAAGGAACTTTAATGTGTTTAAGGCATCTGCACCCTCGAAGGCTTTTAAAATTATTGATAAAACTGATATTGATCTTGTCATCCTTGATATTAAACTTCCCGAAATGGATGGACTGGAGATGTTGAAGATCCTGAAAGATACATATCCGGGCATCGAGGTAATAATGATCTCTGGCCATGGTGATATCAACAGTGTAATCGATGCGATGAGGCTGGGTGCCACCGACTTCTTTCAAAAGCCATTCAGGTTAATGGAAATGAATAGCGCCATAGAACGGACGAAACGATTTATTAAACTTCAGAACAAACTAAAAGAGGTTGAGAAAAATTATAACCTGCTATCCAGGGAACTTGAAAAGAGTATCGGCCATAAGTTACTCGGGGAAAGCCCGGCTATCAAGTCGGTTATTGATCTAATGTCGAAAGTGGCCATAACCAACGATACCTCGGTATTGATAACCGGTGAAAGCGGAACAGGTAAAGAACTTGTTGCCAGGGGCATCCATTTTTTAAGCAGCAGAAACAACAAATATTTTCATTCGGTAAACTGCTCAGCCATTCCTGAAAGTTTATTTGAAAGTGAGTTCTTCGGGCATAAAAAAGGTGCTTTCACCGGAGCAACAGAAGACAAGGCAGGATGGTTTGAAATTGCCAATAAAGGAACGTTGTTTCTGGATGAGATCAGCGATATGCCCTTAAACCAGCAGGCCAAACTCCTAAGAATCCTCGAAGACAAAAAGGTGAGTAAAGTTGGTACACATACCACGTTTGATGTCAATGTAAGGGTAATAGCTGCCTCCAATCAGAAACTCGAGCAACTAGCTACTGAAAGTAAATTCAGGCCTGACCTTTACCACAGGTTAAGTTCATTTGTTATTCATATCCCTCCATTACGTGACAGAAGAGAAGATATACCGCTACTGATCAATCACTTTGTTAAGGAATTCTCATCAAGGATGGGAAAACCAATCAGTCACATCGATCAGAATATCATAACAGAATTACGCTCCTATGATTATCCGGGCAACATCAGGGAGCTAAAAAACCTTGTAGAACGGGCCATGATCATCTGCGATGGTGATAAGCTAAAAGCTGTAGATTTCAAGATCTTACCGGGTAGTGGCACCGGTATAACGATACCATCTGTTACTGCACCTCTTACCTTTGATCTTGAAGAGAATGAAAAACAACTCATCAAACAGGCACTGCTCAAATCGAACAATAATAAAACAAAAACTGCCGAGTTGTTGAATATCACCTGGCAATCGCTTGACAGGAGACTGAAGAAATTTGGTCTTGAATAACTTTTTCTTTTCGACCGGTCAACAGAATGCACCAGCAGGTTTTTACCTTCTACTTATTTCATAACAAACCAGCTTTTGTAAATAACGCAGGTATAACTTTCCGTTAGCTATAATAGGCGTGGTCCATGCCAGGTGCCGGACGCCTTCAATGGCATTTTTGATTTCCCCTAATTTCTGATAGGATGTGGGATCTGCTTTAAGCAGATGAAGGTTCCCTTTAAGGTCAAGGCAGATTAAGTGTCCATCAGCATAAACCATGGTACCCTGCCCTATTTCATCTGTACTCCACATCTCTTTACCACTTTTAAATTCAACACACTTAAACCGGCCTTTATTCCTGAAAGTATCTCCTGAATATCCAAAGAGATATCCATCAAGTAATACAGGGTCAGAGTGCTGGGCTGCCATCACCTCACCTGTCCATAGTATGTTATATTCATTCTTACCGGCTTTTATCAACTGGCAACCCATTCCATAGGCAGAGGTATGAAAAATGGTGTCATCTTTAACAATGGGTGTGGTAGCATTTACCCCATATTCTGTTTCCCATAGTACACGCCATAATTCATTACCATTTTCAGGATCTAGACATGACAGGCCCATGGCGTGATATATCAAAAGAGTGGTGTCATTTTCAATATTTATTATTGCTGATGCCGAATATCCTGCGTCTCCTATCATTGATTTCCATAGAACATCCCCGCTATATTTATTGAATGCTATCGCTGTGGCATTTCCACCACCCTGTACGATCACCTTATCGTTAAACACATAGGGCGAACTGGATAAGCCCCATGTAGTTTCCTCCCCGCCGAACTCTTTAACATTTCTTCTCCATAAAAGCTGTCCATTATCCAGTTTCCAGGCAGTAAGATCACCACTGCGGCCATAAGAATAAACACGGTCTTGATCGATAAAAGGGGTTGCACGTGGCCCGGGACCATGTGATGTCTGAGCCTCTGATTCATAAGATCCCAGCCATAGTAATTCCCCATTATTGGTATTTATGCAGAATAACAAATCATGGGTTTCATTCCTTCCGGGAACGATAAGCCGGTTACCCTGAACAACAGGGGCTGACCAGGATGCAGTTGCATTGTCCTGGCATAAATAATCTACCTGCCAGCACTTATTCAATCCTTCAGACCAATCCTTAATAATACTTTTACTTTTACTTTTCCCGTCAAAACCGGCACCACGCCAGTTAGGCCAGTCATCAGCTCCTTTTTCAATCAAATCAGTATGAAGTGATATTTCTGGTATGTTGCCCTGTTTTCCGCTTATCTCCTCACTGCCCATTACGGTTTGATACATCATCCAGGCAAAATATCCACCCCCGGTCAGGAGAAGTACAATGATGATCAAGATGATCCTGATGTATTTTTTTCTCATTTAGTATTGTTTTTATTGTTGATAAAGTTAGGTAATTATCAAAGACTGCTTTATCAGGTAACGTGATCATGAATAATTATTGCATTGTACGGAATTGAAAGAATGTTGTGAATTATTCGATTTAAACAATCCATTGCAACAGGAATATATTAATATAAAAAAGTAAAGCTGGTTTACAACTCTAATCCTTTTGACTGATCAATCATATTTCCTTGTCAGATCTTTGAAATATGGTGTAATTAATTCCATTATTTTCCCTTCAGCCTGTTCAGGATACTCAATTTCTATTGTTTCAATGGTATCATCACCTTTGCTCAATGTCAACATGTTTTCATTAAGTTCAACTAGAATAGATCCGGGTAACAGTTGTTTTTTCAACGCGGTTTCTTCCCCTTCTCCGGCATCTTTCAGAATTACAATATCAGCACCAATATGAAGCATTCCGAAATCAAATATATCATCAACATTATGCTGAATTAATGCAAACTGTGACCTGGGATTTCTGAGTATGATCTTCACGTTCTGGTCATGTTCTTCGTTCTTAAAAAAATATTTTCCATCGAAAAACACACCTTTATCTGTCAGGCTTGAAAAATAAAGTCCTTCCTGAATTTCCTTTAATTTATTATTGAGTTTATTTGCAAAATCCTGTGAAAAACTATTACCGGCAATAATGGGTATCCTGGAATATTCAGGACGATAGAAATGGGTCTTCAAAATCATGCCCGGGACATCAAGGGAACCTCCATAAGCAGGGGCAAGATGCATAAATACGCCGGGGCCGGCGTTGATTTCAATGATCCCGAAGTTACCCTCTTTCCATGATTTTGATATATCCTGGGCCAGCACATCAATACCCAGGCATTTCACACTGAAGAAGCCTGCTATATCTTCAACCATCTTCATATTATCCGGATGGATTTTCTCAGTAACATTAATGGAAACTCCACCGGCGGAAATATTGGCTACCCTTCTCAGGTTAATTCTTTCTCCTTCAGCGGGTACTGAGCCCAGATCAAGTCCCTGCAGTGCGAGATAGTCATTAAGGTCATCATCAATCTTGATTTTTGCAAGTGGTGAACGTGCGTTATCAAGCCTGATTTCCAGGTCATTCTCAAGGGCAACTAATTCCTCAATGCTTTTCTGCCCATCACCATCAACATAGGCGGCAACCCTTTCCAGTGCAGCACCAAATTTTCCACCAACAGCAATTAAACGATGATCTGTACCGTAAATCTGAGTCTGTACAAGTGCACCCTCAAAATGCACCCCCTCTTCATCGGCCATGGTAATGATATTATTGTACGCTTTTCTGACCTCTTCCTCAGATTCAATACCTGTAACTACACCCTGTCCTTTGTGGCCCGCTACCGGTTTCACAACAACAGGAAAACCAATCTTCAGGGCTTCATCAACGATTTCCTGTTCGTCAAAACAATTCTTACCACTTGGTGTTGGGAATCCACACATCTCCAGGAAATCCCCAACCATATCCTTATACATGGTAAATTCTGTATCTTTTATTCCATCAGTACTGAAGGTTGTTGATCTTCCCCTGAGTTGTTTTTCACCATAACCCCACTGAAACTGGTTTTCTTCATAAAGATAAAATACCGGAATATCCCTCTTCAAACCCGCTTCTATCAATGAGTATAATGTAGGACCCCCAAAAAGGGTATGATCAAATTCTTCCTGAAGCACTAAAAACTCCTGTTCAAAATCAAAGCTTACATCATCCGACATGGCTTTAAACCAATCACTGACGAGATATGCTGCATCCTCAGCGATCTTATCATCCAGGTATTCAACAGCAATCACATAATCATCATCAATACTGGTAATAGAATATTTGTTTATGTAGAGATCAATATCCATTTTCAGGACCTGAACAAGTGTCTCTGCAAACAGATCAACAACAAAAGGGGTTTCAATTTCATTTAATACCGGAAAAGATTTAACAACCCGGTTCTTATAATATTCAACACTATCACCTGTTGGAGCGATAAAAAGATTAAAAACCACAGCCTGGCGATCGAGATAGTAATTAGGGCCTGAATAGGTATAGAATTTTCCAACCCTGAAATCACGTTCACGGTATATTTCATTCTTATATTTCTGTATCTTCTCAGTTTCTATTTCAAATTGCTTTCTGACAGCCTGAAGTAACTCCTTTGTTGTTTCTGAACCACTTTGATTCTGCTCTTCCATAAATAATAATTTTAGTAAAGTATGATTAATATTTTTTTAATTCGTTGAGAATACGTTTAAGCTCCTCCTCAAGAACCATACGTTCCTGCTTTTCCTGTTCGAGGAGGCGATCTGATTCATGAACCTTATCGTAGGCTTCCTGGTAACGCTTCCTGAATTCCTCAAGATCCAGGTGAAGCATATCATTGGCATCCTTAACTTCATTATACCATCTTTCAAACTTTTCAGCATCTTTTGAAAGGTCTTCAATATCTGCATATAACTCCCTGAATTTACGACGTTGTCTTCTTTCTTTTAAGCGTTGTTTATAGAGAAGATATCCTAGTGCAATACAGATGATACTGAGTATAACGATGATAACAATCCGGATTTTACTTTTTTGGGCAAGATGCCTGTTTAGTTCCAATAACTCCTTCTTCTCTCTTTCGGATCGAAGCAATTCATCGGTCAATCCAATGTTTATTCTTTCAAGCAATTCCACCTGGTCAGCATTTGCTGAGGGATCGTTAAGCATCTGATTACCGATAAATACTATTTTCTCAAGATGTTCAATAAGCATTTTAAAATTCGTCCATGAATTGGAAGTCATAGTATCCCTGGTTAACAGGTATTGTTGGTAATGGTAATTTCTGGCCTGGATCAGGGAGGAATCAATTCCCTGTGGAAAGGCTGAAATTACAGGAAATATGAATAGCAGAAAAATAACTGACAGTTTATTCATTGGTTACTTTAATCGACGTAAATTTAGGAAATTATCGGGAGATGATAGAACACTGATTGATATGATTATTATGAATCCTGATAATCTTCAACGTGGTCTTATTGAAGACCGTATCTTACAGATATGTAAATAATTTCTAATACCTTGCGTTCCATGCGCCTTGGTGAAAAAATCCCCATCTCAATTAAGACAGTGAAGCAATCCCTTATATTTGTCCTTTACTTATCAGCTTGTACTTCCCATCCAAAATCAATATAATCCCATTCAAATTCATCGCCTTTAACTTTTACCATGAGAAATCCTTCTTCCGTGCCAAAATGCTTACCTAACCACCAATTTGCCGAAACGGCACCCCCGGTAACGAAATGAATGTTATTATAAAAGATATCCTCAATCAGGTGCACATGACCTTGTAGAACCAGTTTTAAGTTATACCCTGAAAACAATTCCAGGACCTCCTTATTATTCATAATGACCAGGCGACCTCCATTTGCTGATAAAGGACCGAATTCAATTTGAGCAGCTGCCGTAACAAATGGAATGTGCACACAGACAACCACTGGGGTATTTCTGTCAATTTTCTCCAGGTCGTTAATGATCCATTTGATCTGCTTCTGATCAATTTCTCCCTTGTATTGTCTTTCAGGAGTAATTCCAATTGCATCAAGAACAATAAAATGCCAGTTATCATAATTGAATGAATAATATCTCGGGCCTATTCGTTCTTCAAACATTTTCTTTCCAAAAAGTTCATGGGTGGTATCTATTCCGGCGCTTTTATAAATTCCAAAAACTTCATGGTTACCAAGGGTGTTATATACAGGCATATTGAATAACCCCTGCAGGCTATCATAAATACGATATAATGAATCAGCACGTCCATAGCTTACACCAAGGGCATCCATGATCAGATCACCTCCTGTAATGACAAAATCAGGCTTTAGATCGTTCACATTCTGAATTGCTTTTTTAAATCCTTTAATGGCATTGCTTTCGGGTTGAACATGAATATCGGTAAGAAAAGCGAAAGTAAAGTCAGGGTATTCTGTTGAAGATTCCTGGGCCGAAGGATTATTACAACCAATATATATTGTTAATAAAACAGCATTGAAAAGAAACAGGAAAATACCTACAAGTTTTCTCATGTTATAAAATTTGGTTTAGCTGATAAAAATAATTTATAAAATTGAATCAGCATTAAATATTGGTGAATTCAAAAAAAAAAAAGAGCCACAAACAAGTGGCTCCGTATTCTCTATATGATTGTAAGAATCTATTTCAGTTTATCTACGATGGCCTTAAAGGCATCTGGATGATTTGCTGCTAAATCGGCGAGAACCTCCTGTTTTCCGCACTTTTTTGCAACACCCTTGTAATGTACTGTAAATCAGCACT